>NZ_JBFRFG010000029.1:0-43029 GCF_052114705.1 Terrabacter sp. 2YAF2 | reverse complement strand
GACGTCTCGTCTCGGGCGCGGCCCGCCGCGTCGCCGGCCGGGCCCGGCGCACGGCCACGCGGGCCGTCGCCGCTCGCCGTCCGCTCGTCTCCCTGCGCCCCGACGACCTGCCCGAGTGGGTGCTCGCCACCGACGTGCTCGGCGAGCCGGACGAGGCCGACGACGCCCGTCGGCTCTCGCGCATCCTCGGCCTGCCACGGTCGCTCGACAGCGTCTCGGCCTGGGCCGCTCTCGGGGCGCTGGCGGCGATCCTGCGCGTGCGCGACGACGGCCGGCGCAGTGCGGTCATCGTCGACGAGGGCGGCACGCGGTCCCTGCTGTCACGGTGGGCCAGGGCCGTCGGTTTCGCGCCCGTGGAGATCGACTTCACCGGCTCCCACCCGAGCGTGGCGGCGCTCGACGTCGACACCGGCTCCCTCGACGTCATCGTGCGGATCCACCCCACCGGCTGCGACGCCGACGACGTCGACCACGTGCTCGAGCAGGCGTCGTGGGCGCTCCGCTCCGGCGGACTGCTCGTCGTCACGATCCCGATCGGGCCGCGCGCGGCCGAGGGCGCGGTCGGCCCGGCAGACGTGCGCGGCATCCTCGCGCGGGCCCACGACCTCGGTTTCGTGCTCGTGGGGGACCTCGACGGGGACGTCAACGCGCGGATGCGGGATGCGGCGTCACGTGCGCGCGCCGACGACGCGGCATACGGCCTCGTCCGGCTGACCCTGCGGCGGCGCTGAGCAGCCCCGTGCCCCTGCGATGATGGTGCGGACATGACGCGCAAAAAGATCCTCACCGTCCTTCGCGTGGCCATCGCGCTCATCACGCTCGCTGCCGTCGTCTATGCGATTGTCCACAACTGGGCCGAGGTCTCGGTCCACCTCGACCAGATCTCGTGGTCGACGTTCCTCTGGTCGACGCTGGCCGCCGCCGTCGGCACCTGGCTGACGATGATCGGGTGGAAGACGCTGCTGCGCGATCTCGGCTCCGACCTGCACCTGGCGCCCGCGTCCGGCGTCTACTTCGTCGGGCAGCTGGGCAAGTACCTCCCCGGATCGCTGTGGTCGGTGCTCGTGCAGGCCGACATCGCGAGCCACCTCAAGGTGCCGCGCCGGCGCACCGCGGTGACCGGGCTGCTCGCGCTCGGCCTGTCCCTGCTGACCGGCCTGCTCGTGGGGCTGCCGGCGGCGTCCTTCCTCCTGCGCAGCGACTCGTCCGGCTTCGACTGGTGGCTGCTGCTCGGCATCCCGATCCTCGTCGTGCTGTGCGTCCCGCAGCTGCTCAACGCCATCATCGACCGGACGCTGCGCCTGCTGAAGCGCGAGCCGCTCGAGCACAGCCTGTCTGCCGGTGCGGTCCTGCGAGCGGTCGTGATCTTCATCTCCGTGTGGGTCGCCTTCGGGGTGCACACGCTGCTGCTCGCCCGCGCGGTGGCCGGCGACGGCGCCCACCCCGACCTCACGACCGCAGCCATGACGGGCTATGCGCTGTCGGTCTCCCTCGGCATGCTCACGGTCGTCCTGCCGGCGGGGCTCGGCGCGCGAGAGGGGCTGCTGACGATCATCCTTGCGACGGCGATGCCGACACCGGCGGCGGCAGCCGCGGTCGCGATCATGTCGCGCTTCATCGTCACCATCGTCGACGTCGTGGCGGCGCTGGGGGGCTGGCTCTACGCCCGCGCGCACCACCTCGTCACCGAGCACCACGCCGCCGACGAGCGCGAGCGCGGCATCAGCGTCTGACCCCTCCGCGCCCGGTGGGGACCCGCGCTACCGACGCTCGAGGACGAAGACGGGGATGAGCCGGTCGGTCTTCGTCTGGTAGCCCGCGTAGGAGGGGAAGGCGCTGACGCACCGCTCCCACCACTGCTCGCGCTCCTCGCCCTCGAGCTCACGGGCGTGGACGGGGAACGTCTCGGTGCCCGCCTGGAGCTCGATGTCGGGGTGAGCGAGCAGGTTGTGGTACCAGTTCGGGTGAGCCGGGGCTCCGCCCTGGCTCGCGACCGCGGCGAAGGCCCCGTCGTGCTCGACCCGCATCAGGGGGACCTTGCGGATGGCGCCCGTCTTGGCGCCACGCATCGTCAGCATGACCACGGGCAGGCCCATGATGTCGACGGAGTCGGTCGTGCCGGTGCGCTCGATCGTCTCGACCTGCTTGCGCACCCAGTCGCTGGGGCTGGGGACGTACTCGCCGGTGATAGCCATGCGGGCAGGCTAACCCGGCAGGGCGCGAAAGCCCCAGCGGGAGGGGGGCGCCCAGGCGGGCTCAGGCGGCGCCGGGCTCGGGTGCCGAGCTCCACGGGTGGTTCTTGACGAAGTCCTCGACGACCGTGGTGTTGAGGCCGCCGCAGAGCTGGCGGTGGCCCATCTGGGTCCCGACCTTGCCGGTGGCCTGGTCGACGTCGGCCGACCAGTGCGACAGGGCGTACTTCTTGCCGGCGGGGAAGGCGCCGTAGGAGGGGTCCCACGGGCTGATGAGGAACTTGTTGGCAGACTCCTTCATGGCGTTGACCTTCGTCGCGAGCGCCTGGAACGCGCCGGCCTGCTCCTTCTCGACGGAGCGGTCGTACCAGAGGATGGTGTAGCCGTGCTCGAGGTTGTGCACGAGGGTCTCGATGCGAGGCGCGTCGGCGACGGTGTAGACGCGGCGCGAGTCGACGGCGGGGACCACGAAGTGCTTGCCGCTCGAGGGCGGGACCGTGGAGTACTGGATCTTGGTGACGCCCGCCTGGTTGGTGCCGGGCCCGACGTGGTCGCTCGACCCGCTGGCGGGGTCGTTCGTCACGGCGTCGCACGAGGCAGCGGCGATGTCACCGTTGATGTTGGCCAGGGCCTCGTTCTTCTTGTTCTGCTCACCGATGATCGCCCAGGCGACGGCGGCGGCGATGATGGCGACGACGGCGACGCAGGCACCGATGACGACGAAGAGCCGACGGCGTTCGGCCCTCTTCTGGGCCGCCTGCATCTCGGCGACGCGCTCGCGGCGGTCCCGGCTCGTCTCGCGGGCCATCGTTCCTCGTTCCTGTCGGTCCGTCGGCAGCGCCGGGGGACCCCGTGGGGGCTGGTGTGAGCTGGTCGCCGTCCGGTCCGGATGTCGCCCGTTCAACAACCGTGCCGAGTGTAGGCGAGGATGGTGTGGTGCCTGAATCGTCGACCCGTCGCTGGCGCAGCGGCCGCGAGATCGCGCTCCGCGCCCAGCTCGGGATCTTCCGCCGGGGCTCGGGCGACCCGACGTCACGGTTCGGACGGGACGGCACGGCAACACGGGCGGTCCAGACGCCAGAGGGCGTCGGCACGCTGCATCTCGTGTGCCGTCCCGGCGACTCGGAGGTGCACGCCCAGGCATGGGGGCCGGGTGCCTCGTGGCTGCTCGAGTCGGTGCCGACGCTGCTCGGCGACGAGGACGACCCCTCGGGGTTCCAGCCCCACCACGACGTCGTCGCCGAGGCGTGGCGTCGCTTCTCCCACTGGCGGGTGCCGCGTTCGGGCCTCGTGCTCGACGCGCTCGCCCCCGCCGTCATCGAGCAGAAGGTGACGGGCCAGGAGGCGTTCGCCGGCTACCGGGTGCTCGTCCGCCGTTTCGGGGCGCCGGCACCGGGGCCGTTCCCGGGGCTCATGGCCCCGCCGACGGCGGCCGGCTGGGCGGCGGTCCCGTCCTGGGCGTGGTTGCAGGCGTCGGTCGACGGCGCGCGCTCGCGGACCGTCGTGCGAGCCGCGGGGTATGCCGGCCGGCTCGAGGAGGGTGCGTCCGTGTCGGTCGCCGAGGCGCACCGTCGACTGCGCGCCCTTCCCGGCGTCGGGGTGTGGACCGCGGCGGAGGTCGCCCMGCGCGCGCTCGGCGACCCGGACTCCGTCTCGTTCGGCGACTACCACGTGGCCAAGGACATCGGCTGGGCCCTGACCGGCACCCCGGTCGACGACGACGGGCTTGCGGAGCTGCTCGAGCCCTACCGTGGCCACCGCTACCGCGTGCAGCACCTGCTCGGTCTCGCGGGTCATCACCGACCGCGGCGCGGACCGAGGATGGCGCCACGGACGCACCTGCCGACGCGCACCCGCTGACCCGCACGGACTCGGTCACCGCCGGCCGGCCGACGTCGTGGCAACTCGGCCGAGTCAGGGGATGTGGCGCTCGGCGTCGACCTGGTTGCGCATCGCGACGAGCTGGAGTGCGTGGTCGCGCAGGGCGACGTCCTCGTCGCTGACCGGCGTCCAGGGCCTGGCGGCGACGGCGGTGCCGTCGGTGTCGAGGGGCACGAACACGATGAGGGAGTGGGTGGTGAGGTCGAGCTCGTCCGTGGCCGGGTCACCCGATCGCACGTGGACGCTGATGTGCATGCTCGACGTGCCGGTGAGGAGCAGCCGGGCCTCGACCTCGACGAGGTGCCCGATCCGCAGCGGCCGGTAGAAGCGCACTCCACCGGCGTAGACGGCGACGTTGGAGGCCGACCCGGTCCACCGCGTGGCGAGCACGTGCGCGGCTTCGTCGATCCAGCGCATGACGATGCCGCCGTGCACCTTGCCGCCCCAGTTGACGTCGGCGGGCGCTGCGAGGAAGCGCAGCACGACCCGTGGCGCGGTGCCTGCGTCGCTGTAGGTCTGGGCCTCCATGGCAGCAGCGATCTCGCCCCGCAGCGCGATGCGCGTGACGGCGCTCTCCTGCCACTCGCGGTCGCGCTCGTCCTCGGGGACGAGCTGGGGGACCGGGGTGGGCTTGCCGTGCTCGTCGACGGCGACGAAGACCATGATGCAGTCGGTCGTCGGGCGCAGGTCGCCGTCCTTGGGGTTGCCCGCCGAGACGGTGACGAGGATGTGCATGCTCGTCGTGCCCGTGTGGATGACCCGGGCGGTGGCTTCGACGAGGTCGCCGACCTGGACGGGGCGCGTGAAGCGCACGTTGCCGACGTAGGCCGTGACGCTGTAGGTCCCGCTCCATCCCGCTGCCGCGGCGTAGCCCGCCTTGTCGATCCACTCGAGGACCCGTCCTCCACCCACGGTGCCGGAGTAGCCGGCGTCGGTCGGCGCAGCGAGGAAGCGCAGGGTGATCTCTCGGGCGCCGCGGGGCATGGGTCCTCCTGGATAGGGGTTTCGGCCACGAGCGTGGCAGACCTGGCGGCATCGTGGCGCGCGGGTCCGACCCGCGGGAGGCGGTCGGGCGAGGGCGGCGACCGGGTCAACAGGCCGGGCGCCGCCCATCGTCCCTGTACGGCATCGGTGGGGGCGAGGTCAACGCCGTCGTCGGGTCGAGCTGTGCGACCTGGATCGCCGTCGCGCAGCCGTCGACCACGAGGTGTCCGCGGCCGGGGCGGCGGATCCGCTCGGGGTCGACGCGGACGCCCAGGACGTCGCCGTCTGCAGGCACCGACGCACCGAGGAGGATGCCGAAGCCGTCTCGGGCAACCTCGGGCACGAGACCTCGAAAAGCGGTGTTGGCTCGTGCGAGCTCGCTGGCGACCACGAGAACCCCGTCCGTGTCGTCGACGAGCCGCGCGACCTCGACGAGCGGTGCCTCGACAGGGCTGCCGTCCACGAGCTCCACGTCGTCGACGAGGAGGCACAGGTCCGGGTCGGACCGTCGAACCGCGATGAGGTCGTCGGCGTCGTGCTGCGTCAGCTGCTGGCACCCGGCCGCGCTCGCCCAGGCGGACAGGGCCGATCGCCGGGGCGAGACGACGGCGAGGTGTCGCCCCTGCTCCAGCAAGCCCGCTCCGATGGTCGCGAGGCTGGACGATCGGCCGGACCGGTTCGGTCCGGCCACGACGAGTCGACGGCGCCCGGGTCCGAGCGGCAGCTTCGTCGGGGCCGCGTCGTCGCCCGCGAGCCCGAGCCACAGGCCTTCGCCGGCGGGCATGGTGTCGACCGTGACCCGCTCTGGCAGCGCCGTGATCCGCCACGGCGGTCGATTCGGCGCGAGGGTCGACGAGCCGCGTCCGCTCGTGGTCGAGCGGCTCGAGGGTACGGCGCGAGCCAGCGCGCGAGCCACGCACTGGGCGGCCGGCTCGAGCGGGTCACCACCGCCCGGGAGGGCCAGCTGCAGCTCGTGGCCGGTCTGCAGGTCGATCGCCCGTCCCGGGGGACGGGGTGAGGCGGCGACCGACGGCGCGACGCCGGCCAGCGTGAGGTCCAGGGGGTCCGGCATGTGCAGCACCAGTCGTCGTTCCAGCAACCCGGGCAGCCGTCCGGACAGGATCGCCCGTCCACCGGTGACGGCGAACCTGACGCCCGCTGCGGGCCCGTCCCGAAGGAGCCGGTGGAGGTCGTCGACAGGTGCGCCGTGATCGATGCCCGCCAGGGACTCCTCGAGGGACTCCCAGCCGTCCACGAGCACGACGGTGTGTGCCGGTCCCACCTCGTCTCCGTCGACCAGGCGGAGCAGGCGCAGCACCAGCCGCCGGCTCAGCGCCGGGTTCCCGGAGTCGGTCACCGTGCCGACGTGGGGGAGCTGTGCGAGCGCCGCGCAGGGTCCCGGGGCGCCCTGGAGCACGTGGACGTGCACGTCGCGCGCCACTGCGGTCTCGGCCAGTCCGACCGCCAGGGTCACCAGTGCCGTGGATCGACCTGAGCGGGGACCCCCGGCGATGCCGAGGTGCCCGCGCTCCTCGTGGCGCCAGCAGAAGGTCTCGCGCCGCTGTTCCGCGGGCACGTCGACCAGGCCCAGCGGTACCCCTACGGCCCTCGCCGCGGTCTCGGCCCCGGTCGTGACCGCGCCCAGATCGAGTGCGGTCACAGCCGCTGGGAGCGGAGCCAGCCAGGGCGGCGTCGACGCGTCGATCCCGAGGCGGCGAGCGGCGGCGTTCGCGGCCGCGACCACGGTGTGCAGCTCCGTCGGGCGGTCCGAGGCGTCCGTCGGCGGCTCGACGTCTCGCCGAGGGGCGGGCGACACCAGGTCCCGGACCATGACGCGGATCGGGCGACCAGCCCTGGGGGCATCCGGGAGCGGGCGACCGAGGTAGGCGGTCTGCACCGTCGTCAGCGTCCGGTCACCGACGCGCAGGCAGGCTCGCCCGGGCGCCCGCGGGTCCAACGACGCTGCGTCAGCGGCATCGATGACATCCTCGCTGTCGGCGCGGTCGCGGACCCTCAAGGCGATGCGGCACGCCACGTTGGCGCGCATGTCCGCCGACACGATGCCCGCAGGGCGTTGCGTCGCGAGGACGAGATGGAGTCCCAGGGACCGGCCGAGGGCAGCCACACGAACGAGTCCGTTGATGAAGTCGGGGAACTCATCGGCGAGAGCCTTGAACTCGTCCACGACGATGACGAGCCGTGGCAGGACCGGCAGCTCACGGCATACGGAGGCAGCGCGGCGGTAGTCCTCGAGGTCTCGTGCCGACGCCTTGGCGAGGAGCCGCTCGCGGCGTCTCATCTCGGCGTCGAGCGACGTGAGCGCGCGGGCGGTGAGATGGGCGTCGAGGTCGGTGACGAGACCGACCGTGTGCGGCAGCCGGGCGCACTCGCTGAAGGCCGAACCGCCCTTGTAGTCGACGAGCACGAAGCCGAGCTCATCGGGCCGGTTGGTCACGGCGAGGCCGGTCACCAGGGCCTGGAGCAGCTCGGACTTGCCGGAGCCCGTGGTGCCACCCACGAGCACGTGCGGCCCGTCAACGCTCAGGTCGACCGTGAGGCGCCCGTCGGACGTGCGTCCCAGCAGCGCGACCGGACGCCCGGTGCTCCGCGTCCACGACTCCACGAGCCCGTCGGCCGTGCCCGGGTCGAGGCCGGTTCCGCGGTGCAGGGCGATGAAGGACACCGCCCGCGGCAGCGCCGCGTGCCCGGACTCGGGGGTCGCGTCGACGAAGGGGGCCATCGCGCGGCTCACCCCCTCGAGCCAGCCCCGCGAAGGCAGGTCGGGCACGATCCCGGAGAGCGTCCGACCGTCCTCGCGCAAGATCGCCTCCTCTCCTGTGTGGGCGATGTCCAGGGACACCCGCGTCTCGGCGGGCAGCGAGGTGATGTCGCGGTCGATGCAGAGGAAGCCGAGTCCCGCCGGTGGGCCGTCCCGGAGCAGCTCTGCCATGCCGGGTAGAGCCCGCATGACGCTGGCCCCGTCCAGGACGACGAGGAGGTCCGGGAACGCGCGGCCCGAGATCCTCGCCTCGCCGCCACGTGCAGCGAGGCGGCCGTCGACGAGCGCCCGCAGAGCAGTGACGTGTCGCAGAACGTCCGCGGCGCCACCGGCCACGCGGGCACCCGCCCCATCGTCGTCACGCAGGTGCGGCAGGTGAACGGCCCACTCCCAGTCGACGAGGTGGCGTGCGGTGTCAGCCAGCACCTGGAGTCCCAGCCGGCGGGGCGTGTGCCAGGTCGCAGCCTGGACCATGAGGGCGCCCACGAGCGACAGCGTGTGGTCGCGACGGCCCGCGATCCCGACGACGCCCGACGTGGCGAGGTCCACCACCGCAGGTAGCCCGTCGATGGACGGGAGCCCTTCAGGGACAACTCCGCCGACCGCGACCGCCGCAGGCTGCGCCGCGGTGCCGACCCGGAGGACGAGGTGGTCGTCATCGTCCGGCCGTCGCTCCCACAGCCGGGTGCCACGCCTGCGCACGACGGCTTCGAGCAGGCCCAGGTCCGGATGCCGCGCGTGTCGAGTCGCGGCATCCGCGACGGTGGCCCGGGCGAGGTCGGCCCGTGCCTGCTCCAGCTGGGCGGCATGCTCACGCACCAGTCGGCGGTACGACTTCCGGCCCGCACGCCGGTCGCTCCACCACTGTCCGAGGAGCATCACGGGTGACAGCAGCGCGAAGAGGAGGAGCGCCGGCGAGGAGAGGGCTACGGCGAGTCCGGCCGACACCACCAGCGGCGCGAGCGACCCGAGCAGGGGCATCCGGTGGTGGTCCGGGCGTCTCGGGGTGTCGGGGAAGGTCACCTCCAGCGGAGTGCCGCCGTCACGGAAGCGCGGCTGCCGGTGGATGTGGACCTCGCCGTCGATGACCTCGTGGTGGCCGCCTCGGACGTCCGGATGTCCCAGGACGATCGTCGTCGACCCGACCGTGAGGCGCCGGCCGGGCTCGAGCCGCGTGCCCTCCTCCGACAGTTGCACGCCGTCGAGCCGGGACCGGTTCGTCGGCTCGAGGTCGCGCACGGTGACGCCCTCAGTGGTGACGACCACGACGGCGTGCGAGCGGGAGATCCCAAGGTCGTCGAGGCGTACGTCCGCGGACGCCGCGCGGCCGACCACGTGCTGTCCCCGGCCGAGGGGGATGACGCGACCGGCGCCGACCCCGCCGACCACACGCAGCTGCACCGCCCCTCGATCCGGGTCTGCCGCGGGCGAGTCGTCGGGGCGCGCCACCGTCAGGAGGACGCCACGCAGCAGCGGGGGAGCTCCGAGGAGGTCCGTGTCGGCCAGCAGCCGCCGCTCGACCCGGAACCCGCACCCGGGGACGCCGGCGATGTCCGCCAGCTGTGACCGGACAGCACCGAAGGGCGTGCCCGACTCTGCGTCGACGAGTACATGACGGGGGGCGACGGCCGCGCGCTGCGTGTCGATGACGGTCATGGTCAGGTGCACCTGGGTCTCCTTGTCGTGATGTGCCCATGAGACGGCCCACGGCTTCAGCGGCGCAGGGTCTGTGCACAGGTGTGGACGGCTTGCCCCTGGGGAGCGGCAAACCGGCTACGGTGCACGGCTCCCCCGGGGGACGCGGGCGGGACGCGGGCGGGACGCGGGCGGGACGCGGGCGGGACGCGGGCGGGACGCGGGCGGGACGCGGCGCGGTGCCGCTCGACCGAGGCGCCTGTGGATGACCACAGCGCGGTGATTCCCAGACGGCCTAGCTTTAGCGAGCCAAGATCGCCGCCCAGCGGGCAGGATGTCGGGCGAAGCAACTCACAGGGGTCAGGGGAGACGCATGTCCACTCAGGAAGCGGTGCGCCATGTCGAGGGTGAGGTCCGCGAGCTGATCCGCCGCTCGGGTCTGGACCCGGCGAGCGACACGAAGGCCGTGCGGCGCCTGGTGCAGGACGCCGTGCAGGACTACGACGAGCGCTCGCTGCACGGCGGCCTGCCTTCTCTCGGCGACCAACGACTCGCAGTTCACTCGATCCTCGCGGTCGTGGCCGGCTACGGCCCGCTCCAGCAGTACTTCGACGACCCCGCGGTCGAGGAGATCTGGATCAACGAACCCTCGCGCGTTTTCGTCGCTCGGGGCGGGATCGCCGAGCTGACCCCGACGATCCTGACGGCGGACGAAGTGCGCGACCTCGTCGAACGCATGCTCAAGAGCAGTGGCCGGCGCGTCGACCTCAGCAGCCCCTTCGTGGACGCGACCCTGGCGGACGGGTCGCGGCTCCACGTCGTGATCCCCGACATCAGCCGGTCCCACTGGCAGGTCAACGTCCGCAAGTTCGTCGTCAAGGCCGACCACCTCGACGACCTGGTTCGGCTGGGCACGATGCCCCGGCAAGCGGCGACGTTCCTCGAGGCGGCCGTCGCGAGCGGACTCAACGTCCTTGTCGCCGGCGGCACGCAGGCCGGCAAGACGACCTTGCTCAACTGTCTCGCTGCAGCCATCCCGCCGCGTGAACGCATCGTCACGTGCGAGGAGGTCTTCGAGTTGAAGATCCCGCAGCGCGACGTCGCCGCGATGCAGTGCCGGCAGCCCAGCCTCGAGGGCACCGGCGAGGTCCCTCTGCGACGGCTCGTCAAGGAGGCGTTGCGCATGCGTCCGTCACGGATCATCGTCGGAGAGGTGCGTCAGGAGGAGAGCCTGGACCTGCTCATCGCCCTCAACAGCGGCGTTCCGGGCATGTGCACGGTGCACGCGAACAGCGCCCGCGAGGCGGTGACCAAGATGTGCACACTCCCGCTCCTGGCCGGGGAGAACGTCTCGAGCCGGTTCGTGGTGCCCACGGTGGCCGCGGCCGTCGACATCGTCGTGCACGTCGCCCTTGAGCGTGACGGGGTCCGCCGTGTCCGCGAGGTGGTCGCGGTCCCGGGTCGAGCCGAGGGTGATGTCATCGAGATCGCCGATCTCTTCGTCACGCGCGGGGGAGTGCTTCGCCGCGCCGACGGGTTCCCGCCGCACCGTGAGGCCTTCGAGCGAGCCGGCTACGACGTGACTGCCCTTCTCGCTCAGGCGGACTCATGATCTCGCCCCTGTTCGTCGGACTCCTCCTCGCGGCCGGCGTCTTCTTCATCTACTGGTCGTTCTGGCCCCAGGAAGCCCGCCGGCAGCAGGCCCGGCAGGACGGCTTCATGGTCGAGCTACGCGACCACCTGACCCAGGCGGGCTACTCGTCAGTGACGCCGACCAATCTCGTCGCCGGTTCCGTCGTGCTGTTCCTCATCGCCTTCGTCATGGTCCTCGCCCTCACACGCGTCGTGCCCATCGCGCTGTGCTTCAGCCTGATGGCAGGCGCCGTCCCGATCTCCCTCGTGCGGATGCGAGCCCGCAGTCGTAGAAACAAGCTCCGTGACCTGTGGCCCGACGTCGTCGACAACATCACCTCGGGGGTGCGCGCTGGTCTGGCGCTGCCCGAGGCACTCTCACAGCTCGCTGTGCGCGGTCCGGCAGAGCTGCGACCGGCCTTTGCCGCCTTCGCGGAGGACTACCGGACGACCGGGCGCTTCCAGGACTGCCTCGACCGGCTCAAGGACCGGCTCAGCGATCCCGTGGGGGACCGCATCGTCGAGTCCCTCCGGATCGCTCGCGAGGTCGGCGGCAGCGACCTCGGCAAGCTGCTGCGCACGCTGTCGTCCTTCCTGCGCGAGGACGCCCGCACGCGGTCCGAGCTCGAGACCCGACAGAGCTGGACGGTCAATGCCGCCCGTCTGGCAGCGGGGGCCCCTTGGGTCATTCTCGGTCTGCTCGCGCTGAACGGCAGCTCCCTCGCGGCCTACTCCTCGCCGACGGGTTGGGTCGTCCTGGCAGTGGGTGCAGGCCTGTGTCTGGTCGCCTACCGCGCCATGATCTGGATCGGTCGTCTCCCCGAGGAAGAGCGGGTCCTGCGGTGAACGGGTTGTCCGCCCGGGTGGGCGACCTTGTGGGGCAAGGATGGTCGTGGGTAGGGGCGACAGCCGGCTTGCTTCTCCTCGCTGGCGTCGCGCTCGTCGTCGCGGGCCTGCCGAGCAGCCGTCGCCCCACGCTCGACGACCGACTCGAGCCCTACCTTCGCGACACGCCCCGTCCCTCCACGCTGCTCTCACAACCGGCACCACCTCGCGGGCCGTTCGGCTTCGGCGAGCTGCTCGCGCCCTACGTGGCCAGGCTCGGAGCCGGGGTGGGGTCCGTGCTCGGCGGTGCGCCGTCGGTGGTGCGCCGACAGCTGCGGGCAGGACAGCCGGCGGACGTCGAGCGGTTCCGCGCCGAGCAGGTCATGTCCGGCGCTGCCGGCGCCCTGGTGGGACTGCTCTTCACCGCTGTCGTCGCGGTGGCTCAACACCGGTTCCCGGTGTCGGTCCTCGTCTCGATGGTGGTCGTCGGCGTCCTGGGTGGCATCGCGGGTCGCGACTACCTCCTCAGCCGGGCTGCGGCCCGGCGTGAGGCGCGCATGCTGACCGAGTTCCCCACGGTGGCAGAGCTGCTCGCGCTCGCGGTCAGTGCGGGGGAGGGTGCGGTCGGCGCGCTCGAACGCGTCTGTCGGCTCTCGCACGGGGAGCTGTCCGACGAGCTGCGCCGGTGCCTGGCAGACGCTCGCGCCGGAGCCAACCTGACCGCGGCCCTGCAGGGACTGGCCGATCGCACCGGCCTCATGAGCCTGACCCGCTTCGTGGACGGCATCGTCGTGGCCGTGGAACGGGGGACCCCTCTCGCCGAGGTGCTCCGTGCCCAGGCGCAGGACGTCCGCGAGGACGGTCGACGCACGCTCATGGAGCAGGGCGGCAAGAAGGAGATCTACATGATGATCCCGATCGTCTTCCTGACCCTGCCTGTCACCGTGCTCTTCGCGCTCTACCCGGGACTCAGCTTCCTCCACCTCAAGCTCTGACACCCGGCACTCCGGATGTCCAACCACCGCACCACCGCACAGGGAGAAAGAGAATGACTCACATCATCACAGCCCACGCCCGTGCCCGAGCGTCCGTCACGGCGGCCGTGTCTCGCCGCATCGCCGGTCCGCGGGACCGCGGCGACGTCCCCGGCTGGGTGCTCATCACGATCATGACCGCCGGGCTCGTGACCGCGCTGTGGGCCATCGCCGGTCCACAGCTGGGCCAGCTCTTCAGCGACGCCATCTCGAGCGTCAAGGGCCCGTGAGGGGGCAGAGTCTCGCGGCAGGCCTGCGCTGCCGACCCTTCCCCGAGATTGTCCGGCAGGGGGCAGCGTCCCGCGAACACCGACGCCGGGCTGCCGGGACGTCCGGAGCGCCGCTGAGCCCGGTCGTTGGATGCGTCCGCGAGCACGGCTCTGCCGTGGCCGAGTTCGTGATGGTGGCTGCCCTGCTGCTGTTCGTCGCCATGGGGGTCTTCCAGCTCGGCCTGGCGCTGTACGTCCGCAACACCCTGATCTCGGCCGCCTCCGAGGGTGCACGCTACGGAGCTCGGGCCGACGCGCAGCCCGGCGACGGGGTGGGCCGCACCGAAGCCCTCATCACCTCGGCCCTGAGCGCGTCTTTCGCCCAGGACGTCCGTGCCGTGCGCTCGGTGACGGCGTCGGGAGTGCGGGTCGTCGAGGTACGTGTCACCGCGCCACTGCCCGTGATCGGTCCGATCGGTCCCGGTGGCGCGCTCAGCGTGTCCGGGCGGGCCTTCAGCGAGGAGCAGGTCGTGTCCGGAGCCGGCCCATGATCGACCCCCACGGTCGCGTCGCCCGCGTCGCCCGCGTCGCCCGCGTCGCCCGCGTCGCCCACAGAGTCCGAGCCGCGCAGGCGGGCGGGCTCGCGGACCGTCTCCCGCCCACGGGCGACCCGTCCCGTGGGGCACGTGACGAGGGCCGGGCGATCCTCGAGTTCATCTTCCTGGGCATCCTGCTCCTGATCCCGTTGACCTACCTCGTGCTCACCGCGGCCCGCCTTCAGGCCGCGTCCTTCTCCGCCTCGCTCGCGGGTCGGGAGGCCGGGCGCGCGTTCGTCACGGCGCCCTCGGACTCCGAGGGGTATGCCAGGGCCCGCGCCGCGGCTGCCCTCGCCTTCTCCGACTTCTCGTTCGACAGCGAAGCCCAGGTCTCGGTGTCGTGTGACGGCACGCCGTGCCTGCGTCCCGACGGTTCCGTCACGTCGACCGCGCGCATCGAGGTCCAGCTGCCGCTCGTGCCGGACTTCATCGCAGCCCACGTGCCGGCCTCGGTGACGATCTCGTCGACCCACGTCGCCTCCGTCGACCGGTTCGTCGCGCGATGAGCGCCGAGACGAGGCGGTATGCCGTCTGGCGAGGTGTCCCTGCCCGATCCCTCAGAGGTCGGCTCGACCGCCGGGTCCTTTCCGCCACCTCTCGCGAGCAGGGGCAGATCGGGGTGCTCGCCCTCGGGCTGTTCGTGCTGGCGGCGATCCTGGTCCTCGGCGCCATCGACGTCACGGCCGCACAGCTCGCCCGCATGCGGCTGCTCGACGCCGCCGACTCGGCCGCCCTCGACGCCGCCGACGCCCTCGACGAGCGGGCCGCCTACGAGGGCGGCGTCCTCGACCACCTGGCCCTCACGGACGAGTCGGTGGCGGGGGCCGCCGGTGCGCACCTGGCTCGCACGCCGATGCCGCCGGGAATCACGTCGTGGTCCGTCGTCCCCGACACCGGCACGACGGACGGCGCGACCGCCGTCGTCACCATCCGCGGCACGGCGACCCTGCCGATGAGCGGCTGGGTGCTCGAGTCGCTCGGCGGCAGCGTCACCATCACCGTGTCGTCGCGCGCGCGAGCCCCTCTGGGTTGAGCCCGAGCCATCCCTCCCGACAGGCCCGGGTCTGAGGCCGCTGCCCGATGTGCGCGGCGCGCCTCGGTGCTGCCGTAGGCTGTTCGATCGTGGCTGTTGACTTCACGCAAGAGATCAAGGAACTGCGCGCGACGATGGATTCGGTGCGCGGGGTCACGAACCTCGACGAGCTCGCCCGCACCATCGACGAGCTCGAGCAGCAGGCCTCCGCCCCCGACCTGTGGGACGACCCCGACGCCGCCCAGCAGGTGACGAGCGCCCTGAGCCGCGCCAACTCCGAGCGTGACCGCGTCCTCGGCATGGACGCGCGCATCGAAGACCTCGAGACCCTCGTCGAGATGGGCCAGGAGGAGAGCGACGCGGCGACCCTCGAGGAGGCCGAGCGCGACCTCGCCACGCTGAAGAAGGACGTCGGCGAGCTCGAGGTCCGCACCCTGCTGTCGGGGGAGTACGACGAGCGCGAGGCCGTCGTCACGATCCGCTCGGGCGCAGGTGGCGTCGACGCCGCAGACTTCGCCGAGATGCTCATGCGCATGTACCTCCGCTGGGCCGAGCGCCACGGCTACCCGACGAAGGTCATGGACACCTCCTACGCCGAGGAGGCGGGCCTCAAGTCGGCCACCTTCGAGGTCAACGTCCCCTACGCGTTCGGCCACCTCTCCGTCGAGGCGGGCACGCACCGCCTCGTCCGGATCAGCCCGTTCGACAACCAGGGCCGTCGCCAGACGAGCTTCGCCGCCGTCGAGGTCATCCCGCTCATCGAGAGCGACGACTCCATCGACATCCCCGAGAACGAGCTGAAGATCGACGTCTTTCGCTCGAGCGGACCCGGTGGCCAGAGCGTCAACACCACCGACTCGGCGGTGCGCATGACGCACCTGCCGACCGGCATCGTCGTGTCGATGCAGAACGAGAAGAGCCAGATCCAGAACCGCGCTGCCGCCCTGCGCGTCCTCCAGTCGCGACTGCTCCTGCAGCGCAAGGCCGAGGAGGCCGCCGTGAAGAAGGAGATGGCGGGCGACGTCAAGGCGAGCTGGGGTGACCAGATGCGCTCCTACGTCCTCAACCCGTACCAGATGGTCAAGGACCTCCGCACCGAGTACGAGACGGGCAACCCGAGCGCGGTCTTCGACGGCGACATCGACGGTTTCATCGAGGCGGGGATCCGCTGGCAGATCGGCCAGAACCGCCAGCAGGACTGAGTCCGCCCCACCCCGCCCCCGCCACGCCGGGCGGCTTGCTTTCCCGGGGGTTGCGCCCGGCTGCACGTAGCCTCGTATGCGGTTCCGTGCACGCCTGCCGACGTATGCCGGCACGTGCCCTCCCATCCCAGCCGCCGTTCCGCTGATGACCAGCCCAGTACGAGTCGAGGCACGACCCATGATCCTCTTCGAGAACGTCACGAAGACCTATCCGCGGACCACGCGTCCGGCGCTCGACGACGTCAACCTCGAGATCCCGCGGGGCGAGTTCGCCTTTGTCGTCGGCACGTCCGGTTCGGGCAAGTCCACGATGATGCAGCTCGTCATGAAGGAGCAGGACGTCACGCGCGGCCGCATCCTCATCGCCGGTCGCGACCTCGACCGCCTGCCGGAGCGCAAGGTGCCGGCCCTGCGCCGCGAGATCGGCTGCGTGTTCCAGGACTTCCGCCTGCTGCCCAACAAGACGGTCTTCCAGAACGTCGCCTACGCCCTGCAGGTCCTCGGCAGCAGCCGCGCCCGCATCCGCCAGACCGTGCCCGAGACGCTCGAGCTCGTCGGACTGGCAGGGATGGAGAAGCGCCTTCCGCACCAGCTCTCCGGTGGCGAGCAGCAGCGTGTCGCGATCGCCCGGGCCTTCGTCAACCGACCGCCGATCCTGCTCGCCGACGAGCCCACGGGCAACCTCGACCCCGACACCAGCCTCGGCATCGTCCAGCTGCTCGACCGCATCAACCGCACCGGCACGACGGTCGTCATGGCCACCCACGACACCGTCACGGTCAACGCCATGCGCAAGCGCGTCATCCGGCTCGACCGCGGGGTGTTGGTCAGCGACATGGAGGCGGGGGACTACACGACGGGCTCCATCCCGCGCGTGCGGCTCGACGAGGAGACGGCGGCGCCGCGACGCGCCGACCAGCCAGAGGTGTCCGACGGCCACGACGACGGGGACCCCGCGGCATACGCCGGCGGTGCGGACGGTGACGAGGCCGGCGACCCGGTCGAGCAGCCGGACACGATGCCGCCCATCGGGCGGGACGCGGACGCGCCACGCGCCAAGGGCGGGATCTTCCGCAGGCACAAGGCCGTCCAGACGAGCGACCGCTGAGCGCGAGACGGAGCGAGACACGACATGCGATTCCAGTTCCTCCTCGGCGAGGTCGGCAACGGCCTCCGGCGCAACCTCTCGATGGCCGTCTCGGTCGTCATCGTCACGATGATCTCGATGTACCTCCTCGGTCTCGGCCTCATGGGCCAGCGGCAGGTCGACACCATGAAGGACTACTGGTACGACCGCGTCCAGGTGACGGTCCTGCTCTGTGCCGAGAAGACCCGCTTCGCCAACTGTGCGGGTGAGCCGACGACCGACGCGCAGCGCACGGCCATCAAGGCCGAGCTCGAGGCGCTCAAGCCGACGGTCAAGGAGGTCTACTACGAGTCGCGTGACCAGGCCTTCGACCGGTTCAAGCAGACCTACAAGAACTCGCCCCTCGCCCGCGCGGGGGAGTCCTACTTCGCCGACTCGTACCGGGTGAACCTCAACGACGCCAACAAGTTCGACGTCGTTGCGAGCTCGATCAAGGGCATGCCGGGTGTGGCTGACGTCCAGGACCAGAAGAAGCTCCTCGAGAAGTTCTTCACCTTCATGAATACCGTCTCGTGGGCCGCGATCGCCCTGTCGTCGCTCATGGTGCTGGCGGCCGTGATGCTGATCTCGACGACGATCCGCCAGACCGCCTTCAGCCGGCGCCGCGAGACCGGGATCATGCGCCTGGTCGGCGCCTCGAACTTCACCATCCGTTTCCCGTTCGTCATGGAGACCGTCCTGGCCAGCGTGCTCGGGGCGGTGCTGGCGATGGGCATGCTGTGGGCCACGGTGCGCTACGGCGTCGTCGGCTTCCTCAGCCAGACCCTCACCGACACGGCGTTCATCGGCGTCGCGGACGTCTACTACGTCGCCCCGTTCGTCATCGTCGGCGTCGTCGGGCTCTCGACCCTCACGTCCTGGGTCACGCTGCGCCGCTACCTGCGGGTGTGAGGTCCAGCCATGCGAAACGATGACGAACTCTCGCCAACGCGAGTGACCTGTGGTACCAATTGGGCATATGTGGCTCATGAGACGTTATGAGAAGACCGGTCCCGCGGCCAGGCTGACGGCCGCGGGCCTCGTCGTCGCATGCTCCGTCTCGGTGGGCTCGGCCCTCGTCGCGCGTGCGGACTCCGTCTCGGACCAGAAGAAGCGCAACGACCAGAAGATCGCCGCGCTCGGACAGCAGCTCGAAGGCACCAACGCCTCGCTGGCGCGCGCCTTCGTCAACCTCGAGCGCACCAACGCAGCCCTCCCGCTGGCCCAGCAGCGCGTCGTCGCAGCCCAGGGGGCCCAGGCCCAGGCGCAGGCGGCGCAGGTCGCGGCGGAGGCCACCGAGGCCCGCGCGATCGACGCCGAGGCCAAGGCCCGCGCCCACAACGAGGACGTGGCCCAGCGGCTCGCGGTCGCCCAGGCCAACCAGCAGCGCGCCACCGAGCAGCTCGCCAAGAGCTCCACCGAGCTCGTCACGAGCCAGGACGCCCTCGACTCCTACGCCGCCGAGGTCTTCCAGGGCTCGGAGCAGGAGTCCCAGCTCGGGATGGTCTTCGGCTCGACGTCCCCTCAGGACTTCGCCAACCGGCTCGTCATGGCCGACACGGCCAGCGCCGTCGCGAGCGACACGATCGACAAGCTCGCGGCGATGACGGTCGACAACACCTCCACCCGCTCCTACCTGACGTCCGTGCGCGGCGAGATCGCCGACCTGAAGCGCCAGGCCGAGGCCGCGCTCCGGGGCGCCGAGGCCGCTGCCGCCGCAGCCACGCAGGCCAAGAATCAGGCAGTCGTCGCCAAGAACAACGCGATCACCGCCACGCAGAACGCCGCCGCGGCCAAGACGCAGCTCGACCAGCTCAAGGCGAAGCAGTCGGCCCAGGCCGCCGACCTCGCGGTCCAGCGGAAGAACGAGGCTGCGGATCTGGCGGCCGCGCAGGCCGAGTCGGCGCGGCTGCAGGCCGTTCTCGTCGAGCAGGCCCGCAAGGCGCGCATCGCCGAGCAGAAGCGCGTCGCCGCGCTCAGGGCCAAGCTCGAGCGTGAACGTCAGGCCAGGATCGCCGCGGAGAGGGCCAAGGCGGCCGCGGCCGCGCAGAACGGCTCGAGCTACACCCCGAAGCCGCAGCCGCCCGTCACGGTCCCGACCGACTCCACGCCGTCGAACTTCCTGACCTACCCCGCCAACGGTCCGACGACGTCCGGTTTCGGTATGCGGTGGCACCCGATCCTGCAGAAGTGGATGCTGCACGACGGCCTCGACTGGGGCATCCCCTGCGGCACGCCGGTGTATGCCGCCGCGCCGGGCCAGATCATCCGCGCCGGCTGGCGGGCGAGCGGCTGGGGCAACCAGGTCGTCATCGACCACGGGATCCACCGCGGAGTCGACCTCGTCACGACCTACAACCACCTGACGAGCATCGTGGACTTCGGCGGCGCCGTGAACCGCGGGCAGCTCATCGGCTACTCCGGGACGACCGGCTACTCGACCGGCTGCCACCTGCACTTCGGCGTCTACGAGGACGGCACCCCCGTCGACCCGCGCGGATGGCTCTGACCGGCTTGAACAGCACCTGAGGGAAACCGGCTCGGAGCCGGTGAGCTCCTCGGGGTAGCGTTGGTGCGCTGAGCCCCGCCGAACATCGGCGACAGACCACGCACCCGCGCACGCCCCGTGCGCGTCGGTGGCAGACCCGAGTCGGAAGGACGGTCCGGTGCCCAAGGAGAAGGGGCGGTCGCTCATCGCGAGCAACCGCAAGGCCCGACACGACTACCTCATCGACGACACGTTCGAGGCGGGCATCGTCCTGTCCGGCACCGAGGTGAAGGCCCTGCGGATGGGGCGGGCGTCGCTCGTCGACGGCTTCGCGATGTTCACCGGCGACGAGCTCTACCTCGAGAACGTCCACATCCCCGAGTACCTCAACGGCACGTGGAACAATCACGCCCCTCGCCGCAAGCGCAAGCTGCTCCTGCACCGCGCCGAGCTCGTGAAGATCGCCCACAAGACCCGCGAGAGCGGGCGCACCATCGTGCCGCTGTCCCTCTACTTCAAGGACGGCCGCGCCAAGGTGGAGATCGCGATCGCGACCGGCAAGAAGGAGTACGACAAGCGTCATGCCCTTCGCGAGCGCCAGGACAACCGTGAGGCAGACCGCGCGATGAGCGCGGCCAACCGACGACGCTGAACCCCTCGCTCACGGCCGCACGACTCGGCGCCCTCGCTACCGGAACCGGGGGCACCCCACGCGCGTCCGGTGTCAGGATGGACGGGACGAACGACGTGGAGGCACCCCGATGGCTGGATCGACCGGCTCGACCCGATCGAGCGTGAGGCACGGCCGGCGGCTCGGCGTGCTGGGGCTCCTCCTCGCGGCCGCCCTGCTCCTCGTCGCGCCCATGAGCAGTGCGTATGCCGCGGGCGACGAGGGCATGGACTCCTTCGTCGCCGTCTACGACCTCCAGCCCGACGGCAGCATGAAGGTCACGGAGACCATCACCTGGCGCTTCCCGACCGGCGAGCAGCGCCACGGCATCTTCCGTGACGTCGTCGTGCGGATGGGGTGGAACAACGAGGAGAACCGCTACCGCTACTACGACATGAGCGACGTCGCGGTCTCGAGCCCGAGCGGCGCCCCCGCCACCTTCAGCGTCAGGGACAACGGCGCTGCGCGGGAGATCCGGATCGGGTCGGCAGACCAGTACACCAGCGGCACCCAGGTCTACAAGGTCAGCTACACGCTCCACAACGTGCTCAACCCGGTCACGGCCGACGGCAAGCCGTCCACGGACCCGAGCCAGACCGACGCGGTCGAGCTCTACTACAACGTCTTCGGGACCAACGAGACGACGCCGCGCGACCGCGTCTCGATCACCGTCAACGCACCGGCGGGGTCGACGAAGGCCGCCTGCTACCAGGGCATCAGCCGGTCCGACACGCCGTGCCAGGCCACGTCCGGCGACCCAGCGCGCTTCTCCGCCGAGGGCCTCGCCCCCGGCGACGCGATGTCCGTGGTCGCCTCCTACCCGCCCTCGGCCTTCGGGGACGTGCGGCCCGACGTCCGACAGGGTGACTCCGGGGCCTCGATCGGCTCCGACGCTGCTCCGGCCGCCAACGCGGCGGCGTGGGCCGGCGCCATCGGTGCTCCCGTCCTGGCGCTGGCCGTGATGGGTGCGCTCGTGTGGACGCGCGGACGCGACGAGCGTTACGCCGACCTCACCCCGGGCCTGTCGCCGGCGTTCGGCACCGGGGCCACCGGCGACGGCACGCCCGGCGCGGCCACCGTCCGTGGCGGCTCGACCACCGTGGCGGTCCAGTTCCAGCCACCCCGGGGTGTCCAGCCCGGCATGGTCGGCACCATCATCGACGAGACCGCCAACCCGATCGACGTGTCGGCCACGGTGATCGACCTCGCAGTGCGCGGCTTCCTGCGCATCGAGGAGATCGGCGGGGAGGGCGTCTTCAGCCGGACCGACTGGACGCTGACCCGACTCACACCGCCGTCCGACGAGCGCCTGCTGCCCTACGAGCGCCAGCTGCTCGACGGGATCTTCTCCACCCGCGGCGACGTCGTGCCCCTCTCAGAGCTGAAGAACACCTTTGCGAGCACCCTCAAGCGCATCCAGGGCGCGATGTACCAAGAGGTCGTGACTCGCGGGTGGTTCCGCTCCTCGCCCCAGACCCAGCGCGGGGTGTGGCAGGGCATCGGGCTCGTCATCGCCGCCCTCGGCGGCCTCATGCTCTTCTACGGCCGTCCGGCGATCAGCTCCATCCTCGGCGGCGGCTTCAGCGGGGGAGTGGCGCTCGGCATCGGGCTCGTCGTCGCGGGTCTCATCGTCTGGGTCCTCGGTGGGCGGATGGCCGCGAAGACGGCCGAGGGGTCCGCGGTGCTCGCGCAGTCGCTGGGGTTCAAGGAGTACCTCACCACCGCGGAGGCCGGCCAGATCGAGTTCGAGGAGGCGTCCAACGTCTTCAGCCGCTACCTGCCGTATGCCGTCGTCTTCGGTGTCGCGGACCGGTGGGCCCACACGTTCGCCGAGGTCGCCAAGGCCGCGGAGGCGGCGAACCAGCCCCTCCTCATGCCGACGTGGTACGTCTGGAGCGGCAACGCGTTCCCCGACTTCACCAGCATCGCCGCAGGAGTCGACTCGTTCTCGACGACCTCCACCGGAACCTTCACCTCGACGCCCGGCTCATCCGGCTCGTCGGGCTTCGGCGGAGGCGGTTTCTCCGGCGGTGGTGGCGGCGGCTCGTCCTCCGGCTCCTGGTAGGCCGGTCCGCGCCGACCCTTCACCGACCCGACCGGCGGCGAGCGCCAGCACGGCGCCGGTGCCGGCCACGACGCCGCACAGCGGCCAAAGCAGGCCCGGCGCCGCGGCATACACGATCCCGCCCAGCGGCGCCGAGAGCATCGTCCCGCTCGTGGCGGCGCCGGTGTACAGCCCTTGGTACTGCCCGACGAGGTGGCTCGGGGCGGCATCGAGCACGTGCGCGGTGGCGGTGGTCTTGTAGAGGATCTCTCCGGCGGTCAGGACGACCATGGCCGTGACTGCCGCGACGGCGACGCCGAGCCAGGTCAGTCCGAAGATCACGAATCCGACTGCGACGAGGGCATACCCGGTCGCGATGACGGGCATGGCTGGACGGTCCCGCAGCCAGAGGGCCACCGGGATCTCGCAGGCGAGGATGAGCGCTGAGCCGATCGCGACGAGGGCGGTGTAGAGCCCGAGCGGCTGGCCGTGGTCGTGCAGGTGCAACGGCAGGGTGGCGTAGAGCTGTCGGTAGACGAGGTCGACCAGCACGACTCCCGGCAGGAGCAGCAGGAGGGAGCGGTCGGACCGGACCGCCCGCCAGAGCCCCGCCGGGGCGTCGGGCTGGCGCACCACCGGAGCCTCGTCGGGCAGGAAACGGGACGTCACGTGACGCAGGACCAGGGTGAGGACGCCGTCGAGGACGAAGAGCGTGTCGTAGCCGCGCGTGGCGAGCAGGGCGCCGACCGGAGGGCCGATGACGAAGCCGGCGTTCGAGGCCGCGCGGCTCACCGCGACGGACGACCGCCTCGACCCGGCCGGCACGGCGAGCGCAGCGAGGGCCCCCTGCCCGAGCGAGGCGACGGCGCCGAGGTAGCCCGTGACGGGCATGGTCACGGCCAGCAGCCAGACCGGCTGCCACGGGATGAGGGCCGTGAGGACACCGACGACGCTGGCCGTGAGGAGCAGGACGCGGCGGTGGCCGTGGCGGTCGCCGAAGCGGCCGCCGGTGAGGTTACCGAGCAGGGCTCCGACGCCGTTCGAGCCGGCGATGACACCGGCCGGCACGACCCCCAGCCCTCGAGGCCCGGTGAGGTAGAGCACGAGGAAGAGCATGAGGAAGGCGCTGGCGGAGCTGACGAACCGGCCGGCGGCCAGCACCCAGACGACGCGGGGGAGGTCTCGCAGATCTCTCACGGGGACATCAGACCACAGTGAGTCTCTTTTGGGAACTGAGTTACGATGGCGACATGACGCGGCGACACGCGGCCCCCGAAGACCCGTGCGGCATCGCCCAGGCGGTGGGTGTCCTCGGTGACCCGTGGAGCCTGCTCGTGCTCCGCGACGTCGCCGGCGGCCGCACGCGCTTCGATGAGCTCGTGGCCGAGACCGGCATCTCACGCAAGGTCCTGACCCAGCGTCTCGACGCGCTCGTTGCCGACGGCGTCCTCGCGCGCCGCGGCTACTCCGAGCGACCCCCGAGACACGAGTACGTCCTCACGGCGCTGGGTCGCGGTGCGCTGCCCGTGCTCAGCGCCTTGCAGGAGTTCGGTGACACGTGGCTGCTCGGTGACGGTCGGCCCGACGCGGGCGCGGCCACCGACTCCAACGAGGCGGCTCGGGTGAGCAGCCTGGTGGGAGAGGCGATCCCACGGCTGCACGCCCTCGACCCCGTCACCGACGCGGCCTTCACCGTCGTCTACTGCTACCCCGGCAACGCCTTCCCCGGCGCCGACGAGATCCCCGGCGGCATCGGCTGCACCCTCGAGTCATGCACGTACCGCGACCGGCTGGGCGAGTTCGCGACGCTGGGTGCCGCGGTGGTCGGGGTCTCGACCCAGCGCGCGAGCGAGCAGGCGGCGTTCGCCGCGGTCAACGGCATTCGCTTCCCGCTCCTGTCGGACGCCGACCTCGAGCTGACCACGGCCCTGCGGCTGCCGACCTTCCGCGCTGGGGGGACGACCCGGCTCAAGCGGCAGACGCTGGTGGTCGACCGTGACCGCGTCGTGCGCGGCACGCTCTTCCCCATCCCTGACGTCACCGGCTCGGTCGAGGACGCCCTGCGCCTCGTCGACGACCTGCGCCCGACGGCCTGACACGCTCGCGCGGACGCTCGGCCCGACACGCTCGGGCGCACGCGCCCTCGGTCCTCGTGTCAGCCGATCACGACGAGGAGGTCGCCGCCCTCCACCTGCTGCTGCGTCCCGATCGCGACCCGCGACACGGTTCCACCGCCGGGGCTCGTGATGTTGGCCTCCATCTTCATGGCCTCGATGGTCGCGACGACGCCGCCGGCCTCGACGGAGTCACCCTCCGCGACGGCGAGGGTGACGACGCCGGCGAAGGGTGCGGCAACGTGGCCGGCAGCGCTCGGGTCGGCCTTCTCGGCCGACTTGACGGCCGCCTCCACCGACCGGTCGCGCACAGAGATCGGGCGGAACTGGCCGCCCAGTGTGCACATGACGGTGCGCATGCCCTTGGGGTCGGCCTCGCCGATGGACTGCACGCCGATGATCAGGACCTTCCCGGGCTCGATCTCGACCTCGTACTCCTCGCCCTGCTCCAGGCCGTGCAGGAACTCGACGGTGCCGAGCACGGAGAGGTCGCCGTACGACTCGCGTGAAGACTCGAACTCCTTCGTCGGGCCGGGGAAGAGCAGCTGGTTGAGCGTCCGCCGCGGAGCCTCGTCGAGGTCCTTCTCCTGCTCCGGCGTCAGCTCGGTCAGCCGCGGCCTCGCCCGGCGGCCGGCCAAGGCCTTGGTGCGGAACGGCTCGGGCCAGCCGCCGGGCGGGTCGCCGAGCTCGCCGTTGAGGAAGCCGATGACGGAGTCCGGGATGTCGTACTTCTGGGGGTCGTCCTCGAAGTCCTTCGGGTCGGCGCCCGCGCCGACGAGGGCGAGGGCGAGGTCGCCGACGACCTTGGAGCTCGGCGTCACCTTGACGAGGTTGCCGAGGATGCGGTTCGCCGCGGCATACATGTCCTCGATGGCCTCGAAGCGGTCGCCGAGGCCGAGGGCGATCGCCTGCTGGCGCAGGTTGCTCAGCTGGCCGCCGGGGATCTCGTGGAAGTAGACACGCCCGGTGGGGGAGTCGAGCCCGGACTCGAAGGGACGGTAGAGATGACGCACGGCCTCCCAGTACGGCTCGAGCGCGAAGACGTGACCGATGTCGAGCCCGGTCGGTCGGTCGGTGTCGTCGGTCGCTGCCACGAGCGCCGAGAGCGAGGGCTGGCTCGTCGTGCCCGCCATGGTGGCGGTGGCGGCGTCGACGGCGTCGACCCCCGCGTCGATGGCCGCGAGCAGGGTGCCGATCTGGCCGCCGGCGGTGTCGTGGGTGTGGAGGTGCACGGGCACGTCGAAGCGCTCACGCAGAGCCCGGACGAGGCGGGCGGCCGCGGGGGCGCGCAGCAGGCCGGCCATGTCCTTGATGGCGAGGACGTGGGCACCGGTGTCGACGATCTGCTCGGCGAGCCGCAGGTAGTAGTCGAGCGTGTAGAGCTTCTCGCCGGGCGACATGAGGTTGCCGGTGTAGCAGAGCGCGACCTCGGCGACCGCGGTGTTCGTCTCGAGCACCGCCTCGACGGCCGGGCGCATCTGCGAGACGTCGTTGAGGGAGTCGAAGATCCGGAAGATGTCGAGGCCCGTCGAGGCTGCCTCACGTACGAAGGCGTCGGTGACCGCCGTCGGGTAGGGCGTGTAGCCAACCGTGTTGCGCCCGCGCAGGAGCATCTGCAGGGGGATGTTGGGCATCGCCTCGCGCAGGGCCGCGAGGCGCTCCCAGGGGTCCTCGGCGAGGAAGCGGAGCGCGACGTCGTACGTCGCGCCGCCCCACGCCTCCATCGAGAGCAGCTGGGGCGTCAGGTGCGCCACGTGCCTCGCCACGTGGAGCAGGTCACGGGTCCGCATGCGGGTGGCGAGGAGCGACTGGTGGGCGTCCCGGAAGGTCGTGTCGGTGACGGCGACGTCGTTCGCCTCGCGCAGGGAGCGCGCGAAGGCGGCCGGCCCGTCGGCGACGAGCCGGTCCCTGGCACCAGGCGGCAGCGGGGCTTCCGGCAGCTGGGGGAGCTTGCTGCGCGGGCGGACCCGCGTCGTGACGGCACCGTTGGGCCGGTTGACGGTGACGTCGGCGAGGAAGGTCAGCAGCTTCGTCGCCCGGTCGGCACTGACCCGCGCCGAGAGCAGCTCGGGTCGCTCGTCGATGAACGACGTCGTCGCGAGACCGTCCTGGAAGACCGGGTCGGCGAGGACGGCCTCGAGGAACGGGATGTTGGTGGAGACCCCGCGGATGCGGAACTCCGCGAGCGCGCGCTGGGCGCGCCGGACGGCGATCGGGAAGGTCATGCCACGGCACGTGAGCTTGACGAGCATCGAGTCGAAGTGGGCGCTGACCTCGGCGCCGACGAAGACGGTGCCGCCGTCGAGGCGCACGCCGCTGCCGCCGGCGGAGCGGTACACCGTGATGGTGCCGGCGTCGGGACGGAAGCCGTTGGCGGGGTCCTCCGTCGTGATGCGGCACTGCAGCGCGAAGCCCTTGGTGCGGATGTCGTCCTGGCGCAGCCCCATCGACGCGAACGTGTCGCCCGATGCGATCTGCATCTGCATGACGACGAGGTCGAGGTCGGTGACCTCCTCGGTGACCGTGTGCTCGACCTGGATGCGCGGGTTCATCTCGATGAAGACGTAGCGGCCGTCCTCGCCGAGGAGGAACTCGACGGTGCCGGCGTTGACGTAGCCGATCGAGCGGGCGAACGCGACGGCGTCGGCACACATGCTGGCGCGCGTGTCGGTATCGAGGTTGGGCGCAGGCGCGATCTCGACGACCTTCTGGTGACGGCGCTGGAGCGAGCAGTCGCGTTCGTAGAGGTGGACGACCTCACCGGTGCTGTCCGCCAGCACCTGGACCTCGATGTGCCGCGGGTTGACCACGGCCTCCTCGAGGTAGAGCGTCGGGTCGCCGAAGGCGGACTCGGCCTCGCGCTGGGCGGCCTCGAGGGCGTCGCGCAGGCCCTCGCGCGTCTCGACCCGGCGCATGCCGCGGCCGCCACCACCGCTGACCGCCTTGACGAAGACGGGGAAGCCGATCTCGTCGGCCGCCGCCGCCAGGACGTCGAGGTCGGTGCCGGGCTCGGCTCCACGGAGCGTGGGCAGTCCGGCCTCGCGAGCGGCCGCGATGGCGCGGGCCTTGTTGCCGGTGAGGTGCAGCACCGACGGCGGTGGGCCGATGAAGGTGATGCCGGCCGTCTCGCACGCCTCGGCGAGGAGCGGGTTCTCGGAGAGGAACCCATAGCCCGGGTAGATCGCGTCGGCGCCGGCCTCGACGGCCTGGGCGACGATGGCCTCGTGGTCGAGGTAGGCGCGGACCGGGTGGCCCTCCTCGCCGATCTGGTAGGCCTCGTCGGCCTTGAGCCGGTGCTCGCTCTTGCGGTCCTCGTAGGGGAAGACGGCGACGGTCCGGGCGCCGAGCTCGGTCGCGGCCCGGAAGGCCCGGACGGCGATCTCGCCTCGGTTGGCGACGAGAACCTTGCGGAACATCGGACCTCCAGGGGGCCGGGGGCGACGGGGGTGGTCCGCGTCGACCACGTCGGCAGCCTAGTGGCGCGTCGGGTCCACGCGAGTCCGCGTCCCGATCCGGACGCGGCGCCGGGAATGACGTGGACCGCCCGAGCGTTCCTCCTGCATACTGTGGGCTCCACTGCGGTGGAGCGCAGGGCAGCTTGACAAGTGAACAGCGTGACGTGGACACCCCTCATGGGGGTGATCGGTTTCGACGGTGGTCGACACACCAGGGGAAGCGGGTCGAGGATGCAGGGTTATCTCGTAAACGCTCCTTGCAAAACAATAGGTGCCAATTCTTCGCGCACCGACTTCGCCCTCGCCGCCTGAGCGAGCCTCGAAGTCTGTCAGCCTGAGCTAGTTTCCGACTCAGTGCCTGGCATCAGCTAGGAAACTTGCTGCGCAGTCATGTTGGGGGGCTGCGCGGGACTCTTACTCAACTGGGCCTGTCAGGGGACGTGTGCGTGCGAGCCCTGGGGCCGAGAAAAGCCAAAGCGCACTGCACCCGGAGAAGCCCTGGTTTCTCGTCATCGGACGCGGGTTCAATTCCCGCCACCTCCACCACTCTCGTGGTGGCCACGTCACGCTGTCGCTCCAGAGCAGCAGGAGGGCGTCCCGTCTCGCGGGGCGCCCTCTTGCGTCCCTCCCTCCAATCGAAAGAGCGTTCCGTCCGGACGGAACGCTCTTTCGATCGGAAGGAGGGGCTCGTCACGTGATCGAGAGAGCGATCCGTCCGCGTTGCCTCTAGGGACTGGACGTATGCCGTGCCTCCGGGCGCTGTCAGGCCTGCTCGGTCGCGACGGAGCCGGCCGACGCCTCGGCCGCCATCTGCTCCTTGATCGGGGCCATGTCGAGGTTCTTCACCTGCTCGATGACGTCCTGAAGCGCGGACTGCGGCAGCGCGCCGGGCTGGGCGAAGACGAGCACGCCCTCCTTGAAGGCCATCAGGGTCGGGATGGAGGTGATGTTCGCCGCCGACGCGAGGGACTGCTCGGCCTCGGTGTCGACCTTGCCGAACACGATGCCCTCGTTGTCACCGCTCTGCGAGGCGGCGTCGTAGACCGGGGCGAACTGTCGACACGGGCCGCACCAGGACGCCCAGAAGTCGACCAGGACGATGTCGTTGTCGAGAACGGTCTTCTCGAAGGACTGCGCGGTCAGGTCAGTGGTAGCCATGTCTCTCCCAACGGATCGTGCGGGACGGGTATTCCGACGTCAGCGCAGCTCCCACGTCACGGTGACGGTGGCGCCGAGGTCGAGGTCGCCGCCCTCGACCGGCATCCCGCCCGCGAGATCACGGGACGCAGCCATCGCCTTGTACGCGACGGGCGCGACGGCGCCGGCCTCGGCCACGCCGAGGACTGCGCCGAGCTGCGAGCCGGAGAGCGCCGCATACTGCTCCGCCTTGTCGCGCGCGTCCGCGAAGGCGGCGTCGCGCGCGCGCCGCAGCCCCTCGCTCCGGTCGGACACGTCGAGCCGCACCTGGTCGACGAGGAGCGCGTTGCCGACCGCGGACGCGGCTGCTTCGAGGATCTCGCCGACCGACTCGAGGCGGCGCACCGTCACGGCGAGGCGCTGCTGCGCCGTGAAGCCGATCGCCGTGCCGGTGTTGTCCCAGCGCTGGTTGACGCCCGCATCGAGGGTGCGGATGTCGGCGTCGGCGACGTCGTGGTCGCGCACGACCGCCCCCACCTTGGTGATGCCCTCGGACGCCCCGGAGAGCGCCGCCGCGACGTCACCGGCGTCGTGACCGACCCGCAGGTCGAGCCGGACGACGTCGGGGGACACGGCGGCCCGGCCGCTGCCGATGACGGTGACCGTGCGCTTGGCCATGGGGTTCCTCTCGTCACGGCCCGCGCAGGGGTTTCCGGGCTCTCGTCGCAACCTACCTAGACTGCGATGCCATGACGACCCTCTCGCCACGTTCCGCCCCCCGCTCCCGGGTCGTGGTCGGTCTGGCCGTCGCAGCCGTCGTCGTGCAGCTGCTCGTGCTCTACTGGCCCGTCGTCACCGTCGAGGGCCCGGTCAGCTGGACCGACAAGGTCGTCCACCTCCTCGTCTTCGCCGTGCCCACGTATGCCGTGGGGCGCGCCCTCGGGTCCGTGCGGACCGCGGTCCTGGTCTTCGCGGTGCACGCCCCGGTGAGTGAGCTCGTCCAGCACTTCCTGCTCCCCGGACGCTCGGGCGACGTGTGGGACGCCGTGGTCGACCTCGTCGGCGTCGCGCTCGGCGCCGCCGTGCTGGTGGTCAGGGCACGGCAGCGCCGCTGGTAGACTGGGCGGCATCCGACTCCGAGGTCTCCTCGGATCACGACGGAAGAGATGGCGCCGGGGATGCCCGGCGGGCAGGCTCGTCCGACGGGGTGACACCCCACCGGCAGATCGCGCAGACGGCGCGGCCCGGCACCGACGCGGAGCGGATCCGATCGCCGGACGGCACAGATGCCGGGCACCGGTACACATGGGGCGCAGACATTCCTGCGCCTGAGGCTCGTCTGCATGGTCGTGGTGTGACTCACGGCTCGAGGCGAAGTCTGCTCGAGTCAAGAGAGTTGAATACGCAATGCCCAAGCACACCTCCTCCGGCGCGCCCAAGAAGGCCCGCTGGTCTGCCGAGAAGAAGTCCGCAGCGACCAAGAAGCCGCACCGCGGGCAGGGTGGACCCAAGTCCACTGGTTCCTTCTCCGGCCCCAAGTCCTCCCGCCCGGCCTCGTCGGGCTCCTCCCACGTCGGTGGGCGCGAGTGGCGCGCCCCGCGTGACGAGCACCGCTCCTCGGACCGGCGCGATGACCGTGGCGACCGCGGTGGCTACCAGCGTCGTGACGACCGTGGTGACCGTGGTTTCCAGCGTCGCGACGACCGTCCGTCGTTCGACCGCCGCGATGACCGTGGCGGCGACCGCGGTGGGTACCAGCGTCGTGACGACCGTGGTGACCGTGGTTTCCAGCGTCGCGACGACCGTCCGTCGTTCGACCGCCGCGATGACCGTGGCGGCGACCGCGGTGGCTACCAGCGTCGCGACGACCGTCCGTCGTTCGACCGCCGTGACGACCGTGGCGGCTACCAGCGTCGTGACGACCGTCCGTCGTTCGACCGCCGTGATGACCGTGGYGGCGACCGTGGCGGCTACCAGCGTCGTGACGACCGTGGTGACCGTGGTTTCCAGCGTCGCGAGGACCGTCCGTCCTTCGACCGCCGCAACGACCGTGGCGACCGCGGTGCCGACCGCTTCGCCAGCCCGGCTCCCGTGAGCTTCGAGGACGCCGAGGCCGAGCGCATGGACGCCGACAGCTGGACCAAGTCGACCCGCGCCGACGTCTCCGACGGTCCCGTCGACGTCGCGGCCGACAACGGCTTCGCCGCCCTCGGCCTGCCCGAGCGGATCGTCGAGCGCCTCGCCCGCGAGGGCATCACCTCCCCGTTCCCCATCCAGACCGCGACCATCCCCGACGCCCTCGCGGGGCGCGACGTCCTCGGCCGTGGCCAGACCGGCTCCGGCAAGACGCTCGCGTTCGGGCTGCCGCTCATCACGCGACTGCTCGAGGGCCAGGCCCCGCGCCGGCCGCGCAAGCCGCACGCCCTGATCCTCACGCCCACGCGTGAGCTCGCGATGCAGATCTCCGACGCGCTCGAGCCGCTCGTGCACGTCGCCGGCCTGCGCCACAAGCTCGTCGCCGGTGGCCTCAGCTACACGACCCAGATCAACGCCCTCAACAAGGGCGTCGACATCCTCATCGCGACGCCCGGCCGCCTCAACGACCTCCTCGAGCGCGGCGCCGTCGAGATGGACGACATCTCGATCACCGTCCTCGACGAGGCCGACCACATGGCCGAGATGGGCTTCATGGCCGAGATCACAACGAGCCTCGACAAGATCCCGGCCGACGGCCAGCGCCTGCTCTTCTCGGCGACGCTCGACCGCGGCATCGACGCGATCGTCGAGAAGTACCTCACCGACCCGGTGACGCACTCGACGAACGACGCGACGGCCTCCGTCGAGGGCATGGACCACCACGTCCTGCTCATCGACCCGCAGCACAAGAAGGTCATCACGGCCGAGGTCGCGAACCGTGAGGGTCGCACCGTCGTGTTCTGCCGCACCAAGCTGGGCGCCGACCGCATCGCGCTCCAGCTGCGCGAGCAGGGCGTCATGGCGGCCGCGCTCCACGGCGGCCTCAACCAGGGCCAGCGCAACCGCGTCCTCGGCGCGTTCCGTGACGGCACCCTCCCGGTGCTCGTCGCCACGGACGTCGCCGCCCGCGGCATCCACGTCGACGACGTCTCGGTCGTCCTGCAGGTCGACCCGCCGGCCGACCACAAGGACTACCTGCACCGCTCGGGCCGCACGGCCCGCGCCGGTGACAAGGGCACTGTCGTGACCCTTGCGCTGCCGCACCAGCGCAAGACGATGGAGCGTCAGCTCAAGGACGCCGGGCTCGAGATCTCGCCGGTCCGGGCCACGCCCGGCGACGCGATCATCGCCGCCACCGGTGCGACGACGCCCAGCGGTGTCGCCATCGCCGAGGACGACTTCCAGCGCCTCATCGCAGGTCCGAAGCAGCACCGTCGGGGGCCGGCCGGCCCGCGCGGCCCGCGCCAGGGCCAGCGTGGCGGCTCGCGCCCGCACCACGGTGGCGGTCGCGACGACCGACGGGACGACCGACGCGGTCATCGGGGCGACCGCGGTGACGGCCTCGTCTCCCGCTGGGGCGACGACGAGCGCGGCGGCCGTCGCGGCGCTCGCTTCTGAGCGGTCCCCGGTGTGGAAGGCTGGGCCCGTGCGCTCGACGTTCCACACCGGCCGCCTCCTCGTGGCGACGCCGTCCGTCGGGGGTGACGTGTTCCATCGGTCCGTCATCCTCATGCTCCACCACGACGACGACGGCGCTCAGGGCGTCGTGCTCAACAAGCCGCTGTCCGCCGAGGTGGACTCGGTGCTGCCCGGGTGGCAACGCGTCGTCACGGCTCCCCACGTGCTCTTCCAGGGCGGTCCGGTGTCGACGTCGTCGGCGCTGGGTCTCGTCACGGTCCCGGGCGACGAGCCCGAGCCGCTCGGCGTCAAGCGGCTCTTCGGCTCGATCGGGCTCGTCGACCTCGACGTGCCGACCCCGGTGGTCGCCGCGGAGCTCGCGGGTTTGCGGATCTTCGCCGGCTACTCCGGCTGGGAGGCGGGCCAGCTCGAGAACGAGGTGCTGCGTGGCGACTGGTACGTCGTCGACGCCGAGGTGCGTGACGCCTTCACGCCCGATCCCGAGGGACTGTGGCGAGAGGTGCTCCGGCGCCAGCGCGACAGCCTCGCATACGTCGCCAACTTCCCCGACGACCCGTCGATGAACTGACATGGACGTGCCAGAGATCGTGCTGCCCGAGCCCACGGAGGCTCCCGACACTTCAGGGTCGACGAGGCGAATTGCCTTCGTCGACAGCGGACTCGGACTCCTGGGGTATGCCGACGCCCTCCACGCGCTGCGCCCCGACCTCGGTCTCGTCCTGTCGCTCGACCCGGACAACATGCCCTACGGGCCGCGCACCCCGGACGAGGTGCAGCGGCTCATCCTCGCCTCGGCACGCGCCACCCTCCCGTACGAACCGGCCGCCATCGTCGTCGCGTGCAACACCGCCTCGGTCCACGGCCTCGGCGTCCTGCGTGCCGAGCTCGAGCCGGACGTGCCCGTCATCGGCACGGTCCCGGCCATCCGTCCGGCGGCCGCGGCCGGAGGGCCGGTCGCCATCTGGTCGACCGCGGCGACGACGTCGAGCGACTACCTCCGTGGCCTCGTCGACGCCTTCGCCGCCGACGTCGAGACGTATCCCGTGGCGGCGCTCGGCCTCGCCGAGGCCATCGAGTCCGGGGACCGCGCGGACATCGACGCGTGCATCGCGTATGCCGTGTCGCGCACCCCCAGGGGAGTGCGCTCCCTCGTGCTCGGCTGCACCCACTACGGGCTCGTCGTCGACCGCATCGTCGCCGCCCTGGGGCGCGAGGTGACGATCCACGACTCTCCGGTCGCGGTCGCCCGCCAGACCCTGCGCCGCATCGGCCTCGAGCCCGACCCGACCGCCCCCGAGGGCGGCGTCGAGGCCGTGCTCCTCAGTGGTCGAGCCGGTGCGCTCCCGACGTCGTGGGGGTCCTACCCCGCAGGTCGACGCCTGCTCGCCGCGCCGCCCCCGGTTCGACCGGCCGGAACGAGCCGTCGAAACGGCGTCAGGGAGCAGGAAGCCGGCGTCGTTCCGGCCGGTCGACCCCAGCCGTAGACTTCCGGCATGAGCACGATGCCTCCTGACCCGTTCGAGCCGGAGCCGCTGCGCGGCACGAGCACGGCCACGATCGAGCGCGAGGAGGTCCGTGAGGAGCTCCAGGAGCCCGGTGACCACGAGCGCTTCTCGCACTACGTGCGCAAGGAGAAGATCCTCGAGAGCGCCCTGTCCGGTGAGCCCGTCGTGGCCCTCTGCGGCAAGATCTGGGTCCCGGGCCGCGACCCGCAGAAGTTCCCCGTGTGCCCGGTCTGCAAGGAGATCTACGACGGCCTGCGCGACCCGCAGGACGGCGGCGACGGGGACAAGTCCGGCGGCGACGGGCAGTCCTGACCTGCTCGTCCGACACCGTCGCGCAGCACTTCCTGAAGGGTTCTTTACTCGCCCCGGCTCCGCCGCTGACTGTCGCCTGCCTACAGTCGCTGGGGTCGATGCCTGACCGGGCGTCGTGTCGGACGAGAAAGGTCACCCCATGAAGCTTCGCTCCCTGATGCTCGCGGCACCCCTCGCACTGGCCGCGGCGTCACTCGGCGCACCGGCCCAGGCCGCACCCGTGCTCGACGGCCACGACAGACCCGCCTGCGTCGACCCACAGGCCGTCGGCGCGGTCGGAGCCCGAGGCGCCCACAGCACGGCGAAGGACCCGCACGAGCTGACCGACGCGCAGGTGCGCGCCAACGAGGCGGCCCTCACGAAGGCCCTCGAGGCCAAGGGCCTGACCCGTGACTCATCCGGCAAGCTCGTCCAGCAGGCCCGGAACGGCAAGCCCGTCACCGGCGGCACCTTCGCCCCCGCGACGGTCAAGGTCTACTGGCACACCATCACCGACGGCAGCCAGGGCGCCGTCAGCAGCAGCGCGATCAGCAGCCAGGTCACCGTCCTCAACCGCGCCTACTCCGGCACCGGTCTCAGCTTCAGCCTCGCCGGGTCCGACTCGACGAGCAACCCGTCCTGGTACACCGTGACGCCAGGCTCGGCCGCCGAGAAGAGCATGAAGACGACGCTCCGCAAGGGCACGATGGCCGACCTCAACCTCTACTCGGCCAACATCGGGCAGGGCCTGCTCGGCTGGGCGACCTTCCCGAAGAGCACGTACGACGCCATGGACGGGGTCGTGATCCTCACCGGGTCGCTGCCAGGCGGCAGCGCCACGAACTACAACCAGGGCGACACGGCCACGCACGAGGTCGGCCACTGGGTCGGGCTCTACCACACCTTCCAGGGCGGCTGTAAGGGCAACGGCGACTACGTCGACGACACCCCCGCCGAGGCCAGCGCGGCCTACCAGTGCCCCACCGGCCGCGACACGTGCACCAGCCCGGGTCTCGACCCGATCAAGAACTTCATGGACTACACCTACGACGCGTGCATGACGACCTTCACGGCCGGTCAGGTCTCGCGCATGCAGGCCCAGTGGACGGCCTACCGCGCCGGCCGGTGACCGCCAGCGCCGCTGCCACACCCGCCACCGCACCCGGTCGCGAGGGCGACTGAACGGCATACCACCCAGCTCGAGGCCCCGTCCGCAGGGCGGGGCCTCGGCATGTCGCCGCCGGAGATTCGTTACGGTGATCCCTCTATGAGTTCCGGCGCCGCTTTCCACCTCCCACCCGCTTTCCCGGAGCGGGCCGCCTGGGGTACCGCCAGCAAGCTGCGAGCGTGGCAGCAGGAGGCCCTCGACCTCTACCTCGGCAAGGCGCCGCGTGACTTCCTCGCGGTCGCGACGCCGGGCGCCGGCAAGACGACGTATGCCCTGCGCGTCGCCACCGAGCTGCTGACCGCCGGCATCGTCCAGCGGGTCACCGTCGTGGCCCCCACCGAGCACCTCAAGACCCAGTGGGCCGACGCCGCTGCCCGGGTCGGCATCAGTCTCGACCCGAAGTTCAGCAACAGCATCGGTCGGCACAGCGACGACTACCACGGCGTCGCGGTCACGTATGCCCAGGTGGCGTCGCGGCCCTCGCTGCACCGCGAGCTGACGACGTCGCGCTCGACGCTCGTCATCCTCGACGAGGTCCACCACGGCGGTGACGCGAAGAGCTGGGGTGACGGCATACGCGAGGCCTTCGAGCCCGCGACCCGGCGCCTGTCGTTGACGGGCACGCCGTTCCGCTCGGACACCTCACCCATCCCGTTCGTCACCTACGAGCTCGACGCCGAGGGCACGCTCGTCAGCTCGAGCGACTACACGTACGGCTACGCCGAGGCGCTGCGCGACGGCGTCGTGCGCCCGGTGCTCTTCATGGCCTACGGCGGCAGCATGCGCTGGCGCACCAAGGCGGGCGACGAGCTCGAGGCCCGACTCGGCGAGCCGATGACGAAGGACTTCGTCGCGCACGCGTGGCGCACGGCCCTCGACCCCAAGGGGGAGTGGATCCCGGCCGTGCTCGCGGCCGCCGACCGCCGCCTGACCGAGGTGCGTCGCCACGTCGAGGACGCGGGCGGGCTCGTCATCGCGTCGAACCAGACCCAGGCGAGGGCGTATGCCGCGATCCTCCGCACGCTGACCGGCGAGGCCCCCACGGTCGTGCTCTCCGACGACCTCGGCGCGAGCAAGCGCATCGAGGACTTCGGGGCGAGCGACGAGCGGTGGATGGTCGCCGTGCGCATGGTGTCCGAGGGTGTCGACGTGCCGCGGCTGGCGGTCGGCGTCTACGCGACGTCGACCTCGACGCCCCTCTTCTTCGCCCAGGCCGTCGGCCGCTTCGTCCGGGCCCGTCGGCGCGGTGAGACCGCGTCGGTCTTCCTGCCGTCCGTCCCCGTCGTCCTCGACCACGCCTCGCGGCTCGAGGAGCAGCGCGACCACGCCCTCGACCGCAAGCCCGACCCTGACGACATCGGCCAGATGTGGGCCGAGGAGCAGAGCCTGCTCGACGAGGCCAACCGCGCCGACAAGGCGAGCGGCGCCCTCGACGAGGGGGCCTTCGAGGCACTCGAGTCCGACGCCCACTTCGACCACGTGCTCTTCGACAAGCAGCAGTGGGGCATGCACGCCCAGATCGGCTCCGAGGACGAGGAGGAGTACCTCGGGCTCCCGGGCCTGCTCGAGCCCGACCAGGTGTCGGCGCTGCTCCGCGAGCGGCAGAGCCGCCAGGTCAAGAAGGCGCCGCAGGGGGCCTCCGCGCCGATGCCCGTCGCCGCACACCGGGCCCTGGCCGCGCAGCGCAAGGAGCTCAACAAGCTCGTCTCGACCTACGCCCGGCAGAAGGGCCTGCCGCACGCCAACGTCCACATGGACCTGCGTCGGGTGTGCGGCGGCCCCGACCTCGCGGCCGCGTCGTCGGACCAGGTCTCGGAGCGCATCGACAAGATCCGGCACTGGCTCGTCGGACGTCGCTGACGGTTCACGATCCGGTCGACGGCTCGCCCCTTTTGGGGCCAGATGTCGGGCTAGGGTCTCCTTGCGCCTCGGGGGCGAGCCGCGCACCTGGACACGGGACTGCTCCGATCGAGCACCGAACAGACGAAGGACGACATGAGCACCGACCACACCTCCACGACGCCTGACCTCCTCGGCTCCTCGACCACCCGCCGCCAGCTGCTGGCGCTCGCGGCGGTCGGGGGTGCCGGACTCGCCACGGTGCGGGCTGCCTCGCCGGCCACCGCCGCGCCCGGGCAGGGCACCAACGGCAAGGTCGTGCGACTGACCGTACTCGGCACGACGGACCTCCACGGCAACGTCTACAACTGGGACTACTTCAAGAACGCCGAGTACGACGACAAGGTGCACAACGACATCGGTGTCGCCAAGGCGTCGTCCATCATCAAGGCGATCCGCGCCGAGGTCGGCGCCGAGCGCACCCTGACGATCGACGCCGGTGACACGATCCAGGGCACTCCTCTCGCGTACTACTACGCCAAGATCGACCCGATCACCGGTGGTGCGGAGCACCCGATGGCCGCCGCCATGAACCAGGTCGGCTACGACGCCGCGGCCCTCGGCAACCACGAGTACAACTACGGCCTCGACACGCTGCGGGCCTTCGAGAAGCAGCTGGACTTCCCGCTGCTGTCGGCCAACTCGGTCGACTGGAACACCGGCGCCCCCGTCTTCAAGCCGTGGGTCATCAGGACAGTCGAGGTGGAGGGCAGCAAGCCGATCAAGGTCGGCGTCCTCGGCCTGGTCACGCCAGGCGTCGCGATCTGGGACAAGGCGAACGTCGAGGGCAAGGTGAAGTTCCCCGGCATCATCGAGCAGGCCAAGGTCATGGTGCCCCGCCTCAAGGCGGCCGGCGCCGACGTCGTTCTCGTGGCGTGCCACTCCGGCGACAGCGGCAAGTCCTCGTGGGGCGACGCGCTGCCCTACGTCGAGAACGCGAGCGCGCTCCTCGCCGAACAGGTCCCCGGCATCGACGCCGTGCTCGTCGGCCACGCCCACCTCGAGATCCCGCAGCGCTACGTGACGAACCAGCAGACCGGCAAGCAGGTGCTGCTCTCCGAGCCGTACTACTGGGGCATGCGCGTCACCCGCATGTCGCTCGACCTGCAGAAGGTCCGTGGACAGTGGCAGGTCGTGCACTCCGAGGCGACCCTCTACAACTCCAACGTCGCACCCGAGGACCCCGCTGTGACTCGCGCCGTCGCCGCCGCCCACCAGAAGGTCCTCGCCTACGTCAACGGCGTCATCGGGACGTGCACGACGGCCATGTCGGCGGCCACGTCGCGCTACGAGGACACCGCCGCGATCGACTTCATCAACTACGTCCAGGCCGACGCGGTCAAGAAGGCCATCGCCGGCACCCCCGAGGCGTCCCTCCCCGTGCTGTCGATCGCCGCGCCGTTCAACAAGCTCGCCGCGATCCCGGCCGGCGACGTGACGATCCGTGACGTGGCCGGCCTCTACATCTACGACAACACCCTGCTCGGGATCGTGCTGACCGGGGCCCAGGTCAAGGCGTACCTCGAGAAGAGCGCCGAGTACTTCCAGCCCTGCACGACGACGGGCCCGGTCGCCGCCGACACCATCACCGGCGCGAACGGCACCCCCGACTACAACTACGACATCATGGGTGGGCTCGACGCCGACCTCACCTACGACATCGACCTCGCCAAGGCCGTCGGCTCCCGCATCGTGGGCCTCGCGTATGCCGGCACCCCCGTCGCGTCGGACGCCCGCTTCGTCGTGGCGATCAACAACTACCGCCAGTCCGGGGGCGGCGGCTTCCCCGGCGTCGCGACCGCCCCGGTCGTCTACAACCGCCAGATCGAGATCCGTCAGCTGCTCATCGACTGGGCGACGGCCAACAAGGTCATCGACCCGGCGACCTTCTCGAGCCTCGACTGGAAGCTCGTCAGCAACGGGAGCCCGATCACCGTCACGCGGGCTGACGTCGCCCGGGCGACGTCAGCCCTCCACACCGCCGAAGCGGCCGCGTGGTGTGTCCCGCCACGTGGGAGGAGAACGGGACACACGACCCCGAGCCGACGGTGGGTGGGACGTCGGCCGGGGCGCAGACGTACCCGCCGGGACAGGGGAGCACCGACGGGTACGCACCTCCATCCTCGCGGATCCGGGCCGTGTGCGTGGTCGATTTCGAGTGACCGTGTCCTGATCCGTGACCCTCTCCGCCGCCCGATCGAAAGAGCATTCCGTCCGCGCGGACGGAATGCTCTTTCGATCGGGCGGGAGGCGCTCAGGCGCCGACGAGGACCTGGTAGCCCCACGCCGGCAGGTGGTACTCCTGTCCCCGCGCCAGCTCGAGGGTCTCGCCGGTGAAGGCGTCGCGCCACGAACCGACCTGCGGACCGTCTCCGAGCGTGACCGTCAGGTCCTCGTCGCTGAAGTTGAAGGCCCCGAGGACCCGGTCGTCACCGACGGCCCGGACGAAGCTCAGCACCGCGGACTCGGCCGAGTTGGGGACGCGCACCATGCGGCCACCGGCGGCGCCGTTCCACAGTGCGGGGTGCTGCTTCTTGAGCGCGGACAGGGTGCGGTAGAGCTCGCCCTGCTCGTCCTCGCGCCACTCGATCTCGTCCTTGTCGAAGAAGACGAGCCGCTTGTCGCTGCCGGCCTCCTGCCCGTTGTAGACGAGGGGCACGCCCTCGCTGATGACGGACAGCACGATCGCGGGCACGAGCGCGTCGCCGAACTGCTCGTACTCCGTCCCCTCCCAGGCGTTCTTGTCGTGGTTGCTGACGAAGAGCATGCGGTAGGCGTCGCGTTGGTAGAAGCGGTCGTTCCAGGCGTAGTAGACCTTGAGCGCCTCGACGTCGGCCTTGCCGTGCGCGATCTTGTGCAGCGTCTCGTTCCAGCTCCAGCCGTACGTCATGTCGAAGGCGCGCACGTGCAGGTCGCGCGACTCCCACTCGGCGAGCATGAAGACCGGCTTGATCTCGTCGAGCTCGCGACGGACGTTGTCCCAGAAGTCCACGGGCACGAATCCGGCCACGTCGCAACGGAACCCGTCGAATCCGACATCGCCCACCCAGTACTTCATGGCGTCGGTCATGTAGCGACGCAGGCCGGGGTTGTCGTAGTCGAGGTCGATGATGTCGTCCCAGTCCCACCACGGGGTCGGGCGGAAGTCGCCCTTCCAGTCACGGGCGTACCACTCGGGGTGCTCCTCGACGAGACGGTTGTCCCACGCCGTGTGGTTGGCGACCCAGTCGAGGATGACGTGCAGGCCGAGGTCGTGGGCGGTGTCGACGAAGTGGCGCAGGTCCTCCAGGGTGCCGAACTCCGGGTTGACGCCGAGGTAGTCCTTGACGGCATACGGGCTGCCGAGCACGCCCTTGCGGTTCTCCTCGCCGATCGGGTGCACCGGCATGAGCCAGACGATGTCGATGCCGAGGTCGCGGATGCGCGGCAGGTGCGCCTCGGCGGCGCGGAAGGTGCCCTCGGGCGTGAAGTGGCGCTGGTTGATCTGGTAGATCGTCGCGCTGCGGCTCCACTCGGGGTGGGTCAGCTCGACGGCGGGCCGTGGGGTGTACGGGTTGGCGGTCACGGGAGCTCCTGGTCGCAGGGGGCGGTGGGCGAGGTCGAGCGGATGGTGCGGTCCTACCCCGTCACGAGGTGGCGTCGAGGAGGTGCTCGACGAGTGGGACGGTGCGGTGGTCGAGGCGGGTGGCGAGGGAGATGACGGTCGAGGCCCGGGTGACGTGCGCGTCGTCGACGACCTGGTCGATGACGCGTTGCAGGTCGGCGTTGTCGCGGCCGACGATGCGGATGAGCACGTCGCCCGAACCGGTGATGGTGTGGGCCTCGAGCACCTCGGGGATCGCGGCCAGGTGCTCGACGACGGGGGAGTGGCCCCCGCGGCCCTGTCGGATCTCGAGCGTGCAGAACGCCGTGACGGGGTAGCCCAGCGCCGCGGGGTCGACGTCGGGCGCCATGGACCGCAGCACCCCGGTGCGCTGCAGGCGGTCGAGGCGGGCCTGCACCGTGCCGCGGGCCACGCCGAGCCGGCGCGAGGCGCCGAGCACGCCGATGCCCGGCTCGGTGAGCAGCAGGAGCAGGATCCGGCAGTCCAGGTGGTCGACCGGCGGTCGCGGTGCTGGGCCTACGGCTGACGTCATGGTCAGAGTGTCCAGCATGACACGGCATACGGGCAACACTTTGTGCACTGTGTTCACCAGTGGCGACTGCTCTTGCACACCCACGTGCACTCGGCCACTCTCGGTCCATGACCGACACGATGCCCTCTGCGGCCGCCGACCTCACCGACCAGGAGCGCGAGGCCGACCTCGACCTCGACCAGCTCAAGCAGCTCGTCGGTCTCGTCGAGTACGACGAGAACACCGACGTCTTTCCCGTCACCGGATGGGACGCGATCGTCTTCGTCGCGGGCAACGCCACCCAGAGCGCGCACTACTACCAGAGCGCCTGGGGCATGGAGCTCGTCGCCTACTCGGGCCCCGAGAACGGCAACCGGGACCACAAGTCCTTCGTCCTGAAGAGCGGCTCCATCCGCTTCGTGATCATGGGCGCCGTCGACCCCGACAGCTCGCTCGCCGACCACCACCGCCGGCACGGCGACGGCGTCGTCGACATCGCCCTCGAGGTGCCTGACGTCGACCGGTGCGTCGCCCAGGCCCGCAAGGCCGGCGCCACGGTGCTCGAGGAGCCGACCGACCACACCGACGAGCACGGCACGGTGCGCACCGCGGCGATCGCGACGTACGGCGAGACCCGCCACACGCTCGTGCAGCGTCACGTGAACGGTCAGACGTATGCCGGGCCGTACCTTCCCGGCTACGTCGCCGCGAGCTCCTCCTACGAGAAGCGCGACGGCCAGCCCAAGCGTCTCTTCCAGGCCCTCGACCACATCGTCGGCAACGTCGAGCTGGGCCACATGGACGAGTGGGTCACCTTCTACAACAAGGTCATGGGCTTCGTGAACATGGCTGAGTTCATCGGTGACGACATCGCCACCGACTACTCGGCGCTCATGAGCAAGGTCGTCGCCAACGGCAACCACCGCGTGAAGTTCCCGCTCAACGAGCCGGCCATCGCGAAGAAGAAGAGCCAGATCGACGAGTACCTCGAGTTCTACCGCGGCGCCGGCGCCCAGCACCTCGCCGTCGCGACGAACGACATCCTCGCCTCGGTCGACGCCCTGCGCGCCAACGGCGTCGAGTTCCTCGACACCCCGGACAGCTACTACGAGGACGCCGAGCTGCGCGAGCGGATCGGCAACGTCCGCGTGCCGATCGAGGAGCTGCAGAAGCGCAAGATCCTCGTCGACCGCGACGAGGACGGCTACCTCCTGCAGATCTTCACCAAGCCGCTGGGCGACCGGCCGACGGTCTTCTTCGAGCTCATCGAGCGGCACGGCTCGCTCGGTTTCGGCAAGGGCAACTTCAAGGCGCTCTTCGAGGCGATCGAGCGCGAGCAGGACAAGCGCGGCAACCTCTGAGGCGGTCGCTGGTGCGACCAGCGACCCATCGACCGCGGG
>NZ_JBFRFG010000028.1:0-43270 GCF_052114705.1 Terrabacter sp. 2YAF2 | reverse complement strand
TACTCCTCGGCGGGGGAGACCCATGTGAGTGTCGATGAGCTGGCCGGGGTCACCGGGGTCGACACGAGCGCGGGCGCGACCGGGACCGGGACGGCCTTCAGTTCCGGGTCGGTCACCACGGCCCAGCCGAACGAGATCCTGTTCGGGGTCGTAGGGGTGGAGTCTGCTGCGACCGTGCCGGCCTGGGCGGCTGGCTGGAGTGGGCTGCCGAACCTGAGCGTGTCCACTGATGACCTGGCGACGGCCTTCCGCGTCACGACCGCGACGGGTGCCTACACCGCGTCGGGCACCAGCGGAGGCCAGTGGATGGCCGCCATCACCGCCTTCAAGACGAGCTGACCTGACACCAGGTAGTCCTTCTTCCGGTGACGAAGGGCCCGGGCGGCGTCCCGTCCGGGCACTTCATTGCTGCCGGCTCGAAGTCGAAGACCTACGTCTCGGCCGGAGAGTCGAGGATCTCTAGTCGATCCGGGCGATCGGAGCTCCCTGCACCACGCTGGCCTCCTCGTCGACGAGCAGATGGACGACGCCGGCCACCGGCGCGATCACCTCCGCGGCAACCTTGTCGACCTGCACCTCCGCGATGAGCTGGGCGGCCGAGACGGTCGCGCCCTCCAGCACGAACCACGTGGCGAGCACCCCCACGGCCTGCGGCGACTCCTTGGACAGGGCCGGGAACAGGACGTCGGTCATATGGCCACCGCGCGGCGCACCGCCTCCTCGATCCGCTCCGGCCGCGGCAGCACGGCGTACTCGAGCACGTGGGCATACGGGATCGGGACGTCCGGCACGGCCACCCGCTGCACGGGGACCCGCAGCAGCGTCGGGTCGTGGTCGGTGACCGTGGCCACGACCTCACCCGACAGCCCGAACGAGCGGTAGTCCTCGTCGACGACGACGAGCCGGCCGGTCTTGGACACCGACTCGAGGATCGCCTCGCGGTCGAGCGGTACGAGGCTGCGCAGGTCGACGACCTCGACGTCGATCCCGTCGGCGGCGACCTTCTCGGCCACGTCGAGCGCGTGGTGCACCGACAGCGAGATCGTCACGACCGTGACGTCACGGCCCTCGCGCGCAACGGCCGCCTTGCCGATCGGCACGACGTGCTCACCTTCGGGCACCTCTCCGATCGAGCGGGCGTTCTTCGCCATCCAGGGCAGACCCATGACGCCCTTGTGGAACATGTAGACGACAGGGTTGTCGTCGCGGATCGCGGACGTCATGAGGCCCTTTGCGTCGGCTGGGTTGCTCGGCACGACGACCTTCATCCCGGGCAGGTGCGCGAACGTACCCCAGAGGCACTGCGAGTGTTGGGCGCCGTCGGAGTAACCGCCGCCGACGGCCGTGGTCAGCACCATCGGCACCGTGACGTGGCCGCCTGACTCGAAGTGGATCTTGGCCATGTGGTTGTAGATCTGGTCGAGGCAGACGCCCATGAAGTCGGCGAACATCAGCTCGACGATGGGTCGCATGCCCTCGACGGCGGCGCCGATGCCGAGCCCGATGAAGGCGCTCTCGGAGATCGGGGTGTCGATGATGCGGTCAGGGCCGAAGCGGTCGACCAAGCCCGTCGTCGAGCTGAAGATGCCGCCGTAGGCGCCGACGTCCTCGCCCAGGTAGACGACCGCGGGGTTGCGCTCCATCTCCTGGGCGATCGCCTCGACCATGGCCTTTGAGGTCGTCAGTCGGCGGTTGGTCGCCGGGGTGGGGGCAACGGGGGTGTCAGTGATGGTCATCGTCGTCTCCTCAGGCGAACACGTGGGACGTCGCCGACGCGGCGTCGGGCAGCGGGCTGTTCTTGGCGTAGGCAACCGCGTCCTCGACGCGTTCGCTGGCCGCGGCCCGGATCCGCTCCACGGCGTCGTCGTCGAGCAGCCCGGCATCGCGGAGCCGGCGCTCGTAGCGGGGGATGGGATCGTGCTCCGGCACCTCGGCCAGCTCGGGCCGGTAGCCCTGCGCGTCGCCCTCGAAGTGCCCCCACATGCGCAGGGTGTGCACCTCGATGAGGCTGGGGCCGGCACCGGATCGGGCACGAGCGACGGCCCGCTGCGCGGCGGCATACACGGTCTCGACGTCGTTGTCCTCGACGCGCTCACCAGGTATGCCGTAGGCCGCGGCGCGGTCGGCGTTCGACGGGATCGCAGTGGCCACGTCGCGGGGCACCGAGATCGCCCAGTCGTTGTCCTCGACGACGAAGACGACCGGCAGCGACCATCGCGCCGCGAGGTTGAGCGACTCGTGGAAGGCGCCCTGGTTGGCGGCCCCCTCGCCGGTGACCGCTACGGCGATCCGGTCGGTTCCCTTGCGCTGGAAGGCGAATGCCTGGCCGAGAGCAGGCGGGTAGCCCTCCGCGATGATGCCCGAGCAGGAGAAGTGGGTGGCGGGGTCGAAAAGGTGCATGTGACCGCCGCGCCCACGCCCGAGGCCGGTCTCGCGCCCGAAGATCTCCGCGGTCATCCGATGCAGGTCCATGCCGTGAGCGATCGCGAGGTGGTGGGGGCGGTGCGTCGCGGTCACCGCGTCGTCAGTGGTCAGATGGGCGCAGACCCCGGCAGCGACAGGCTCCTGGCCGGCGGACAGGTGCATCTCGCCGGGCACGAGCCCCTTGCCGATGTCGAAGCCGGGCCCCTTGTCGGCGTGGTACTCGCGAAGGATGGCTTCCTCGTAGGTCCGGCACAGGACCATCGTCGAGTAGAGCCCGAGACGAGCCTCAGCGTCGAGCGTGTCGCCGGGAGCGAGCTCGTCGGTGGGGGACGGGGGTTGGGCGTGCGTCGTCATGACGACCTCCAGATGCCCGGGCGATGGTGGAGGGATGGCGCCTCGGGGAGTGGGGCGACGAGACCGGCGCGGCCGTCCCGGGGAACCGGCTGGCCACTGTCCAGCGTAGGCATCCTGCGCGCCGCCGTTGAGCAAAGCGGAGGATTCTCAGGCAGGCTACGGCGCTGCCTTTCACGCGCGAGCCCGTGCACAGGGTGCGTCGTGGTCCCGCGTAAAGGCTTTGCGCCCCAGTGGAGTTCATCGCAGTGGCGCAAGGCTGTGAGCCCGGTCCAAGTCTTCGTATCGAGCACTTTGTCGGTGGATTCGGCGTAAACGTGTCTTCTCGTTCTTTGCCTTCGGGCCGTGCCGCGCCGGTCCTACAGTGGTCTGTCCCCCCGGCCGCTTTCGGCCGTGACCGGAAGCGCGCCACTCACCCACGGGCCGAGGAGGCCTGGCATGAAGAAATCCCGTTTGTCGCATCGAATCCGGTTGGTGGTCGCCGCTCTCTGTGCCGCGGCGCTGGCCCTGTTCCTGGTTCCTGGGGTCGCCGCCCAGGCCAGAACGAGTACGGATCGTGACGTCCGCACCTGGAACGTGCAGGTCGGTCAGGAGTCGCCCGACGACGCCATCCAGGGAATGGCGTTCCTTCCGGGCACGATCTGGATCAATGTCGGAGACCGGATCACGTGGACGGCGATGGCAGGGGAGATCCACACGGTGACGTTCCTGGCGAAGGGCCACTCGCTGACGCCCTTCGACCCCTCGGACCCGACCATGCTGTTCCGTCAGGGCGGCCGGCACTATGACGGCGTCTCCTACTACAACTCGGGCATCATGACGGACGAGTCCGATTCGGGCTTTTCGGCATCGCGCACCTACACCCTCACCTTCGACAAGGCCGGCACCTTCACCTACTGGTGCCTCGTCCACGGCACGATGATGAAGGGAGTGGTGAATGTCCGAGCTGCCGGCACGCACTACCCCTACTCACAGGCGCAGTACGACCGGTCGAGCGCCGCGCAGGCTGAGCGGATCCTCGCAGACGGCCGGAGGCTCTGGTCCAAGACGGCGGCACTCGCCACGAACCGGACGGTCTTCGCCGGCGCCGATGACGGCGTGGCCATGGTCATGCGGTTCATCAGGCCGACGGTGCACGTGCGCGTCGGCCAGAGCGTCACGTTCCGCAACGTGGGCATGGCGGCGCCACACACCGTCACCTTCGGACCGGAGAAGGCCAACATCTTCGTTCCGTATGGCGACCCCACCCACTTCAGGGGTGCTCAGCTGAACTCGGGCATCATCCCGCCCGGTGGGTCCTTCACCGTGACGTTCACCAAGGCCGGCACGTACGCCTACATCTGTGCCCTGCACGACTATCTGGGCATGACGGGCACCGTGGTGGTCAGCAACCGGTAGACGGCTCACCACTGAGCCGCGCACGGGCCACGCGCCCACGGCGGACTCAGCGCCGGAGAGGGGCTCGGACTCGTTCGAGCCCCCCTCGCGATGGCGAGCAGTTCACGCAACGACGCTTGCAGCCGTGAACTGGTCCGCGGGCATGGGCGTTCGAAGTCGCCACGTGATGGCGATGGGCCGCTCGCCCCTATGTTCCACGTAACTGGCCTCGCCGAGGAAGAGGTACGGTGCGCCGCCGCCGAAGTCGGTCACCTTGGACTCTCGGACGAAGAGCAGCACGTGCGAGCCCTGTCGCTCATGGTTGAGGTAGCGCTGCCCCGTCTTCGACGCCACGGTGGTGCCTGACTGCGACTCCCAGTGGAAGAGCGTCGGGCTGATGGCGTAGTCGCGATACATCGTCGTGGGGGAGTAGTCGGCTTCGGACTTGTTCAGGGTGATGAAGAACGCGTCCGCGTCGGCGGCCGCCGAGAACAGCACTCCTTCGCGGAAGCTGTTCGGCTTGCGGCCCTCGAGAGCGACATAGTCAAGGGCTGCCACAGCCTCTTCACGGGTGTAGCGGGCGTGGACGCGAAGGGGGCGTGGCGCGAGGTCCCCGGTGAGGGTCCCAGTCACGTGCGAGGCGCGCTGCAGCCCGAGTTCCACCACTGCCCTGAGGTCCTCGAGGACGGCGCGCTCGTGATGCAAGGCGTGGAACGCCTCGTCGTACGACCCGAAGCCGCCACCGTCGGGGAAGAGCGAGAAGAAGAGCATCCGGGCGAATGCCTGTAGCTGCGGGTCAGCATCGCCATAGGTGTGCGCGTCATCGGACAACCACCAGAGGTACGCACCAGCGCGGCTGGGGTCATCGACGTGGGTGAGGGTGCGCACCCGCTTCAGCAGCGTGGTCTCGAGCGCGCCGCCCTCAGGTACGCCGACGCCTGCCTCGCGGCGCAGCCGCGTCCACGACCGGTCTGACCTCACGACATCCGCCAGCTCGACTCCGGAATCAGCGAGGAAGACGCTGAGGTCGGTGGTCGGGTGGGCGCGTAGTTCAGCGGTGATCGCGGTCCATCGGTTGGACGCCTGTTCGCGGATGTTGCGAAGGACGAGCTCCTCGCTGAGTCGGTCGAGGACGAGCTGGGTGCCGGCCGGCAGGAACGGGAAGCCCTCCTGGATCTCGCGCGCGAGCTGAGTGCGAGTGGCTCCTGTGATGGCGCGGAACCTCTGGTCGAAACGGAACTCCTTGCGGTGGTGTCCCACGAAGTCCACGGCTGTCAGGACTGCTTTTCCCGGGGCCCGTCGCAGGCCACGCCCGAGCTGTTGGAGGAAGACCGTCGAGCTCTCCGTGGGACGCAGGAACAACACGGTGTTGATCGAGGGAACGTCGACGCCCTCGTTGAAGACGTCGACCGTGAAGAGTGCCTGAACCCGTCCAGCCCGCAGGTCCGCGACATGGCGCTCACGCTGGGCTGCCGGGGTGTCGCCCAGGACTGCAGCCGACGCGATGCCAGCTCGGTTGAAGACATCAGCCATGTAGCGTGCGTGATCGCGGCTGACGCAGAAACACAGAGCGCGCATGCCGTCGAGGTCCAGCACCTTGTCGCGAAGAGCCTTGAGGATCAAGCGGGCTCGCGCGTCGTTGCCGGTGAACAACTGCGACAGCGACTGGACGGCATACGCGCCGTTGGTCCAGTCGACAGAGCGCAGGTCGGTGCCGTCGGCGACCGCGAAGTAGTGAAAGGGCGTGAGCAGCTCTGCCTTCAGGGCGTCCCACAGTCTCAGCTCCGCGGCGACCCGGCCGTCGAAGAACGCCCGCACGTCGGTGCCGTCACCGCGCTCCGGCGTCGCGGTGAGGCCGAGGAGCTCGTCGGGCCGGAGGTGGTCGAGGATCGCCTTGTAGGTGCGAGCCTCTGCGTGGTGGAACTCGTCGATGACGACGACCGAGTACGCATCGGCTGGGAGATTGGTGATGCCGTATGCCGTGAGCGACTGGACGGATGCGAAGACGTGACCCCATCGCTCAGGGCGGGCGCCGCCGACGTAGAGCTCACCGAAGTCGGCGTCGTTCAGAACCTCTCGGTACGTGCGCAGGGACTGTTCGAGGATCTCTCGACGGTGAGCGACGAAGAGCAGTGTCGGTCGGTTCCCTCCTCGTTCGCACAGGCGTCTGTAGTCGAGGGCGGCCACAACGGTCTTGCCGGTTCCCGTTGCTGCGACAACGAGATTCCGATGCCGACCGTGCACGATGCGCTCAACGTCCAGCTACTCGAGCATCTCGGTCTGGTGGGGATAGGCGCGCACCTCGAGACCAGAGAGCGACAGGGTGACGCGGTCGTGGGTGCGGCGACCCGAGGCCTCGGCCAGCGCATCGTCGAGGCGGTCCCGGTCGCGTTCGGGGTCATAGCGCTCGAAGGTCGCGTCGTGCCAGTAGCTGTCAAAGGTCGCCCGGAACTTCTCGATCAACGACGGAGTGGCGATCGCAGAGAGTCGAACGTTCCACTCCACTCCGTCCAGCAGGGCCGCACGCGACAGGTTGCTCGATCCGACGTAGGCCGTGTCGAAGCCGGTGTTGCGTCGAAACAGCCATGCCTTGGCGTGGAGGCGAGTCCGCAGTGCGTCGTACTGGACCCTCACCTCCGCGCCGAACTCGCTGACGAGGCGGTCCAGGGCCGCTCGCTCCGTGGCCCCCATGTACGTCGTGGTGATGATGCGGAAGGGCACCCCACGATCGCGGAGCTCACGCAGCTGGGTCTCGATCACGCGAATCCCGTGCCACTTGACGAAGGCCATGATGACGTCGACGCGATCTGCGGTCGGGATCTCCGCTCTCAGCTCATGCCCGATCCCCGGCTCGCCTGAGGCATTGGTCAGGAGAGCGGCGTCTGACAGCGGCGTGGCCGGTCGGAGAGTCGACCGGTGCGGGTGATGGTTGCCCGCGTAGGACACGGTCAGCAGCTGGCGCGATGTGTCAACGACCGCGTCCTCGTCGGAACCGAGAACGCCCAGCACTCGGTTGACCAGGCTCACGCGAAGCTCCGGGTTTCGCTCACTGCGCAGAACGCGGGCCACCGCCTGGGCCACGTGCCGGCTGAGGACCTCCGGCTCATCTGCGTCGGCCACCGCTGCCCGCGGTGCGTCGACGTCTCCAGCCTCGTCGAGGCGCTTCTGGAGATGAGCCGTGATGAGACTCTCGTAGACGCCCTCGAGCAGACTTCCCCCGTCACTGGTCATGGCGGGCAGCTTGCCACGGCAAGGGGCGCAGAGCGGCTCGCTCGGGGCCGTGTCGAAGGGGTCGACGTCGAGCGGCTACGAGACGCTCAGACCCCTGGTGCGCAGGGACCCTTTCCGAGCGCGGCGAGCCCTGCCCTGTCCCCGGCGCCGAGCTGGCCCGCGAAGAGCGGGCCCGAGGGACCGCCACGACTCGGGGTGCGCTCACCCCCGAACATCAGCTGTGCAGGGTCGGTGACGTGAGCCGCTCCGAGGACGTGACCGAGCTCGTGCATGATCACACCGCGGGCACCGTTCGAGCTGCCGGCGGAGACTCCTGACATGAGGGTGGGAGTGTCCAGCCAGACGGTGCCGGTGACGTAGGTCAGGCGTCCGTGCGTATCGCGCCATGGGCGGCCGCCACCCAACCCCGCCACGCGCCCGGCGAGCCCAGGAGACTCGCTCTCGTCGCTCCACGCGATGAGGACAGGCGCCCAACGCTGTCCATAGCGTTCTGGCTGGAACGCCTGGCGCTGCTCGGAGGGTGCTTCGTCGGTGAGGCCGTCGTTGACGAACTTCAGTCCCGTGGCCGCCGATATCTGGGCAACGGCCTCGTCGACGAGGCGGGCGCCCCCTGGACCCGCGGCGGCTGTGCGCGTCACATAGTGGATCGGGCGACAGGGATCGAACGTGACGGGCTCGTCAGTACCCGTCTGCATCATGGAGAAGCCATACGTTTCGCTACCGGCGGGTGCTGCGTGCACAGGTGGCAGGAGCCGCGTCCCGGCGAACTCGACACCCGCCGGCGGGATGCCCTCGCCCATCGGGCGCTCGGCCCGAGCCGGGAACAACCGGGCGACGTTGGCGGGACCCCACAGGGCCGCGACCACGATGAGCACCACGACTCCCGTCCCCAACCGCGGATGCCGAAGCCACCACGGACCGGTCGCGGCTGCCCGTCGTCCTGACCTCTGAGCTGTCGGCGTCCAGTCACGGGGTCCGACGGCTGAGCCGGCAGACGAGGGCCACAGCACGGCGCCTCCGTCCGAGGTTGCGTCGAGCCGATCCAGGCGTTCGAGTGCCTTGGTCATGCGACGTCGCCGTCGCCCCGGTCCACCCGTCAGCGCGTCGACGTGACGACGCCACCCCCCTGAAGCCATGTCGGCAGGCTAGGCACCTTTGAGACGAATCGCGCCGGTTTCGGTAGAAGTGCCCCGTACGTCCGTGGACGGTCGCGCCCCACCAGCCGCGACGGGATCGAGCACGTCGTGGGCGTCGACGTCGGCAGAGCCGCGGCAGCGCTGCTCGTCGTGGAGGAGGAGGTGGTCGTGGAGGCCGACGAGCTGCTCGACGAGACGCTCGCACCGGACGCGGTCGTTGCGGGGGGAGCGGATCCGCCTGACCCACAGGCGCCCAGCGTCGTGGAGACCGTGGCGGCGACGGGTGAGCATGCGCAGCCGCCCGATGCTGCTCGTCATCCTCCCTCCCCTCCACGTGAGCCTCGATTCCATTGGACGGCCACCCGCTCGAAGCGGAGCGCCGATGTGCCCGACCTGACAGCTCCGTCGCGCGGTGGCAGCCGCCTCACGACATCGGCCAAAGCCTCGACGCGAGCAGTCCGCGGCGGGAGCATGGAAGCATGTCTCGTCTCCGGACGGTGACGCGTCGCCTCCCTCTGACGAGCACCCTCGTGGTCGCCGTCTTCGTGCTGTCGCTGTGGTCTCGAGCCCTGTGGAGTCCCCTCCGCGGTCAGCCGTTGCGCGACTCGGCGACCTACGGTCTGCCGGCCCTCCACCAGGGCTCGTGGTGGACCGTCCTCACAGGCGCGTTCTTCGCCGTGGAACCGCAGCAGTACGTGCCGATCCTGCTGGGGCTCATGATCTTCGGAGGTTTCACGGAGTGGCGGCTCGGGACCTTGCGGTGTGCGGTGGCCCTGTTGTCCTGCCACGTGGTCGCCGTCGTGGGTGCGGCAGTCCTGCTGGAGGTGACCCGAGACCACGGCTACGAGTGGACCACCGCGCTCTCCCTGGTCCGGGACGCCGGTCCGTCGGCGGGTTTCCTCGGCGCGGCCGCTGCCGCCTCCGTCACCCTGACCCCGCCCTGGCGCGGGCGCGTCCGCACCCTGCTCGTGGCGTACGTCGTGCTCTTCGTCATCCACATGGGGGCGTTGGCCGACCTCGAGCACGTACTGGCAGTGGGGTTCGGCCTGCTCCTCGGTCCGTTCCTCGTCGGCCGCGCGCCGTCGCTGACCTTCAGGCACCTGACCCGCCGGGACTTCCGGCTGCTCGCCTCCGGCTTCTTCCTCGTCGCTGCCGCCGAGGTCCTCCTGCGGCCCTTCACCACCGCCGACGGTCCGTTCGCGGTCACCATGACACCGGAGGCGCGGGCCGAGCAGCTGACCCAGACCGACATCGTGCTCGGCGTCGTCCAGGCCGTGCTCTGGCTCTGGCTCGCCCGGTCGCTCTACAAGGGTCGGCGCTGGGCCTGGCGCTGGGCGGTGGGGCTGCTGGTCGTCGTCATCGTCATCCAGATCCTCAACCTCGGCTACATGGTGGTGGTCGGGGAGCGAGGCCTGCTCGCCGCCGGCTGGGAGCTCCTCGGCAACGCGCTCGGCCTCTCGGTCTGTCTCGTGGGCCGCCACGCCTTCCGCAACCCGTCCGTCCGCCGAGCGCGTCGCACCAGTGGCAGCCTGGTGGCGCCGGCGGACGACGACCAGCGCTCGCGGGCCACGCGGCTGTTGCGGGAGGAGGGCACGGTCAACCGGCTCGCGTGGATGACGACCTGGCCGGAGAACCGGTGGTTCGCGCCGCCCTCGATGCATGGATACGTGGCGTATCGCGTGCACGCCGGCGTCGCCCTCGGCCTCTGCGACCCCGTCGGCTCCTCCGAGGAGGAGCGGTCGGAGCTGCTCGGCGAGTTCGCGAATGCCGTGCACGGGCAAGGCCTGGTGCCCTGCCTCTTCACCGTGACCGCCGAGACCTCGCGCCACGCGCGCGCCCAGGGCTGGCACTCGCTCCAGGTGGCGGAGGAGGCGTGGATCGAGCTGCCCACCCTCGACTTCGTCGGCAAGTCGTGGCAGGACGTCCGGACGGCCATGAACCAGGCCGCCAAGCTCGGGATCCGCTTCCGGATCGGCCCGCTCGCAGACATGCCGCGTGGGATCCAGATGCAGGTGAAGGCCATCTCGTCCGAGTGGGTCGAGGACAAGGGCCTGCCCGAGATGGGTTTCACGCTCGGCGGGGTCGACGAGGCCCTCGACCGCAGTGTCCGCGTCGGTCTCGCCATCGACGGGGACTCGACGGTGCACGGCATCACGTCGTGGATGCCGTTCCATGCGAGCGGAGGGGGTGACCCCGCCGGCTGGACCCTCGATGTCATGCGGCGACTGCCTCGTGGCTTCCGCTACTCCATGGAGTTCCTCATCGCGTCGGCCTGCGTGACCTTCAAGGAGGAGGGCTGCCCCGTGGTCTCCCTCTCCGGAGCGCCCCTCGCCCGCACCTCTCCGCCTGCCGGTGAGGAGTCCCTCGACCGGGGCACGCTCGACAGCTTCCTCGACCGGCTCGGTGCGTCTCTGGAGCCCTACTACGGATTCCGTTCCCTGCAGGCCTTCAAGTCGAAGTTCCAGCCGCGCTACGAGCCGCTCTACCTCGTCTTCCCCGACGAGGCAGCGCTCCCGCGCATCGGACTGGCGCTCAGCCGCGCCTACCTGCCGGACGCGGGGATGCGCGACTTCGTGACCCTGGCACGCTCGAGTCGAGGGTGACCGGCACCGGCGACGCCGGACGTGCTCAGGCGCCGTGGGGCTCGACGAGGCCGCTCTCGTAGGCCAGCACCACGAGCTGCGTCCGGTCACGAGCCCCGAGCTTCATCAGCAGCCGGCTCACGTGCGTCTTGGCGGTCGCCGGTGTCACGAAGAGCTGCTGGCCGATCTCCTGGTTCGACAGGCCGCGCGCGACGAGGACCAGCACCTCCTTCTCTCGCTCGGTGAGGCCGTCCAGGGACCCCATCGCTTCCCACCGCGCCACGCCGGGCGACGCCTGCCGGCGCACGAACTCCGCGATGAGCTGCCGCGTGACGCTCGGCGCCAGCAGCGACTCGCCCTGTGACACCACCCGGATCCCGTCGAGCAGCTGGGCCGGTGGAGTGTCCTTGAGCAGGAAGCCGCTGGCTCCTGCGCGCAGCGCCCCGAAGACGTAGTCGTCGAGGTCGAACGTCGTCAGCACGAGGACACGCGTCCCCACGCCGAGTCCAGCGATCGCGCTCGTTGCCTCGAGCCCGTCCATGACGGGCATCCGGATGTCCATGAGCACGACGTCGGGCTCGAGCTCGCGCACCAGCGCCACGGCCTCCGCGCCGTTCTCACCCTCGCCGACCACCTCCAGGTCGGGCGCGGAGTCCACCAGCAGGTGGAAGGCGCCCCGCACGAGCGCCTGGTCGTCCACCACCACGACCCGCACCGGCGCGCTCACGACGACCCCCCGGCATACGGCAGCCGGGCCCGCACCCGGTAGCCCCCACCCGGACGGGGTCCCGCCTCGAACTGCCCGCCGTAGAGCTCCACGCGTTCGCGCATCCCCAGCAGACCGTGTCCCGACCCACCGCTCTGCGGCGGCCCGAGGTGCTCCTCCGGCCGGCCGCCGTCGGTCACCTCGACCTCGACCCCGTTCTCGCCACAGGAGATTCGCACGTGCGCGACTGCGCCGCCGTGCTTGATGACGTTCGTCAGGGACTCCTGGACGACTCGGTATGCCGCCAGGTTGACGCCCGCGGGCACGTCGGCGACGGTGCCGCTCGACTCGAGGGTCACCCCCAGCCCGGCCGCCCGCGTCTCCGCGACCAGGCCCGGGATGTCGGTGAGTCCGGGCATGGGACGCGTCGCGGCGACCTCGTCGCCCCGGCGAAGCACCCCGAGCATCCGGCGCAGATCGACGAGCGCGTCGCGGCTGGTGGTCTCGATGACCGCGAGAGCCTGTCCGGCAGCCGCCACGTCGGTGTCGATGACATGACGCCCCACGCCCGCCTGGACCGCGACGACGGACATGGAGTGGGCGACGATGTCGTGCAGCTCGCGCGCGATGCGCAGCCGCTCGGCCGCCACCGCCGCACGGGCGCGGTCCTCCCGCTCGCGCTCGAGCAGCCGGGTCCGCTCCTCCATCGCCGTCCAACGCAGACGCCGCTGTCGCAGGTTGTCACCGGCGAGCCAGGCGACCGCCGTGGCGAGCAGCGTCGACACGACGTCGCTGGGCGTGACCACGCCGGCCGGCTGCGCGGCGAGGGCCACGACGAAGGCTGCCACCGACGCCGCGAGCGCGACGAGCGAGTCCCGGCGACCGCCGTGCAGGGCGAGCCCGAACAGGAGCACGAAGACGCTCACCCCCGGGAACGCCGCGTAGTGCAGCAACGAGAAGGCGAGCAGAGCTGCCAGGACCACCGCGAGAGCCCCCCACGGGTAGCGGCGGTGCACGGCATACGGCGCCGTCAGCAGCAGGGCGAGCGCCCACGCCCAGACGTCCGCCGGCCGCTGGGCAGCGCCTGGGGTGGCGCCGAACGAGAGGACCAGCACGACGAAGAGCCCGACGGCCACGACGGCGTCGGTCAGCCGCGGGTCGAGGCCTCGCCGAGGTCGGGGCATGCGCCACTCCATACCTGCACAGTAGGGAGCGACCGACCGCGTGGGATCGGCTTCGGGGCGTACGCCTGAGGGTGTATGCCGTCGTGCCCGCCGTCCTGCAGCCATCCCCGAGGTGCAGGCGGAGGATCGGCCGCCCGGCCGACGACTCGGGCGACCCCCGGACCGGATCGTTGGTGTCAGCCACACCGGCACCGAAGACAGGAGCTCACCACCATGCCCACCCTCTCGTTCCACCAGCTCAGCAAGCAGTACGGCTCGGTCACGGTCCTCGACCGCTTCACCGCGACGGCGTTGCCCGGTCGAGTCACCGCGTTCCTGGGCGTCAACGGCGCGGGAAAGACCACCAGCATGCGGATCATGCTCGGCCTGGCCGAGCCGACCAGCGGGACGGCGACCATCGACGGGGTCCGTTACAGGGACCTGCCGCACCCGACCCGCGTCGTCGGCGCGGTCCTCGACCAGGGATTCCATCCGAACCGCTCGGCCCGCAACCACCTGCGCCTGACCGCGAGGCAGGCCGGAGTGCCTGCGAACACAGCCGATTCGCTGCTCGAGCGTTTCGGTCTCGGGGCTGCGGCGGCCCGTCGGGTCGGCGGGTTCTCACTGGGGATGCGCCAACGGCTGGCCCTCGCCTCGGCGCTCGTGGGTGACCCGTCGGTCCTCATCCTCGACGAGCCGCTCAACGGTCTCGACCCGGACGGCATCCGCGAGATGCGTCACTTCCTCCGGTCCTTCGCGGACGCGGGCGGCACGGTCTTCCTCTCGAGCCACCTGCTCACGGAGGTGGCAGCCGTCGCCGACGACCTCGTCGTCATCCACGGCGGCACCCTTGCCGCAGCCGGGCCGGTCGACGCACTCGTCACCGACGACACGGACCTCGAGTCCGTCTTCCACACCCTGATCCACCCCACCGACACGCAGGAAGTCTGGTCATGAGAAACCTTGTCTCCCTAGAGCTCTACAAGCTCCGAACGACCCCCGCAGCCTGGGTCAGCCTGGCCGTCACCCTGGTGCTCGGCACGGCATCGGTCGCGTCGAACGCGCTCGTTGCCAGCCCGGGCGGGCCGGCTTTCGGCTCCACCGACCACGTCAACCACGCGCTCTCCGTCTCGGCGCTCACCTCCATGGTGATGCTGGCGGTCGGCGTCCTCATCGTCGCTGGGGAGTACCGCCACCGGACGGTCATGCAGACCTTCCTCGCCGAGCCACGCCGGATGCGGGTGCTGGCGGCCAAGGCGGCGACCGCCCTGGGTCTCGGCGCGATCCTCGGCGCGGGCACGTTCGGCATCGCCTACGGGGAGGCCCTGGCGATCTACGGCGCTCGTGGCGTTCACTCGCTGCCGGTCGACGTCGCCCAGCTGTGGATCGGCGTCACCGTGGCCACCGCCCTGTACGGTCTCGTCGGCGTGGCCCTCGGTGCGCTCACGCGAAACACCGTCGCTGCCATCATCGGCGCCATCGCCTGGGTGATGGTCATCGAGGCCGGCATCCTCGGCAGCCTCGTCCCGGACGTCGCCCACTGGCTGCCCGCCGGCGCTGCCATCGCCCTGACGAGCGTGGGCACGGCAGCCCAGGGCGCACTGAGCCCGACGGCTGCGGCCCTGGTGCTCGCGGGATGGGCGCTGCTGATCTCGGGGATCGCGGCGCGGTTCAGCCTCCGGCGCGAGGCGCACTAGCAGCTCCCTCCAGCACGCCACAGCACCGCGCAGCACCGCACAGCACCGCAGGGACCGTGCACCACGTCGATGGTCGACGTTGTGCACGGTCCCTTGCCGTTGCGGGTGGAGGATGAGGCATCGGCAACGTTGCATCGCGCGAGAGGACTGTCATGGCCATCCCGAGTCCCGGCTACTCGATCACGGTCCGGGTCGAGGTGCCGGCCGCGGCCAACGCGACCGCGGCCCTCACGACAGCCGTCGCCTCGACGGGTGGCGCGCTCACTGCCCTCGACGTCGCGGAGAGCCGGACCGATCGCCTCGTCGTCGATGTCACCTGCGACACGAGGGACGAGGCCCACGGGCACCTCATCACCGATGCGATCGCGGCCATCCCCGGTGCCGTGGTCCGCAAGGTCAGTGACCAGACGTTCCTGCTCCACCTCGGCGGCAAGATCGAGGTCAACCCCAAGGTGCCGCTCAAGCACCGCGACGACCTCTCGCGCGCCTACACGCCCGGAGTCGCGCGCATCTGTCTGGCCATCGCCGAGCACCCCGAGGACGCCCGCCGCCTGACCATCAAGCGCAACACCGTCGCTGTCGTCACCGACGGGTCGGCGGTGCTCGGTCTCGGCAACATCGGCCCGCTCGCAGCCCTGCCGGTCATGGAGGGCAAGGCGGCGCTCTTCAAGCAGTTCGGCGGCGTCGACGCGTGGCCTGTCTGCCTCGACACCCAGGACTCGGACGCCATCGTCGCCACGGTGCAGGCGATCGCGCCTGTCTACGGCGGCATCAACCTCGAGGACATCTCTGCGCCAAGGTGTTTCGAGATCGAGGCTCGACTGCGGGAGCTGCTCGACATCCCCGTCTTCCACGACGACCAGCACGGCACGGCGATCGTCGTCCTCGCGGCCCTGAAGAACGCGCTCCGGGTCGTCAACAAGTCCATCGACGACGTGCGCATCGTCGTCTCCGGCGTCGGCGCGGCCGGTCACGCGATCATCCGCCTCCTGCTCACCCAGGGCGCGCGCGACATCGTCGCGTGTGGCCGCACGGGTGCGGTACACAACGGCGGAGAGGGGATGGAGCCCTTCCGCCAGTGGATCGCCGACCACACCAACCCCCGGCGTCAGAGCGGCACCCTCAAGGAGGTCCTCGTCGGCGCCGACGTCTTCATCGGCGTCTCGGCGCCGGACCTGCTCACCGGCGACGACATCGCGACGATGGCGCCGGACGCGATCGTCTTCGCCCTCGCCAACCCGGTCCCCGAGGTCGACCCGATCGCCGCCAGCGAGCACGCGGCGGTCGTGGCGACCGGTCGCTCCGACGCGCCGAACCAGATCAACAACGTCCTCGTCTTTCCCGGCTTCTTCCGCGGGCTCCTCGACGCCCACGTCTCCGAGATCACCGACGCGATGATGGTCGCGGCTGCCTCGGCGATCGCCGACTCGGTCCATCCCGGCGAGCTCAACGCGAGCTTCATCATCCCGAGCGTCTTCGACGCCAGCGTCGCCCCGGCGGTGGCGGCCGCCGTGCTTCGTGTGGCGGGTCCGGCCCGGCTCTGACCATGCAGACACGTCAGCTCGGTCGCGCCGGTCGTCAGGTCTCCGTCGTCGGTCTGGGCTGCTGGCAGCTCGGCGCCGACTGGGGCGACGTCGACGAGTCCGACGCCATGGCCGTCCTCCACGCGGCGGTCGATGACGGCGTCACCTTCCTCGACACCGCGGACGTCTACGGGGACGGCCGCAGCGAGACGCTCATCGGCAGGCTCCTCGCCGAGCGCCCCGACGCAGGGCTCACAGTCGCGACGAAGATGGGCCGCCGGGCCGATCCCCACGTGCCCGAGGCATTCACGATCGAGGCCTTCCGGGCCTGGACCGACCGCAGCCGTCGCAACCTCGGCGTCGACCGCCTCGACCTCGTCCAGCTGCACTGCCCGCCGACACCGGTCCTCTCCGACGATCGCGTCTACGATGCCCTGGACACCCTCGTCGACGAGGGTGCGATCGCGGCATACGGCGTCTCGGTGGAGACGTGCGACGAGGCGCTCACTGCGGTCGCCCGACCCAACGTCGCGACCGTGCAGATCATCCTCAACGCCTTCCGGCGCAAGCCGCTCGAGCAGGTGCTGCCCGCTGCTGCGGCCGCCGGGGTCGGGGTCATCGCTCGCGTGCCGCTCGCGAGCGGGCTGCTGTCGGGCAGGTACGACGAGAGCACGACCTTCGCGCCCGGGGACCACCGGACGTACAACCGTGGCGGTGACGCCTTCGACGTGGGGGAGACCTTCGCCGGCGTGCCGTTCGAGGTCGGAGTGCGGGCCGCGCGGCGGGTGACGGCACTGGCGCTGCCGCACCCTGCCGCCCAGGTGGCGCTGCGCTGGATCCTCGACCAGGCCGGCGTCAGCACCGTCATCCCCGGCGCCCGCAATGCGGCACAGGTGCACGGCAACGTGGCTGCGGCGACCCTCGACCCGCTCGGCGACGAGGTCCTCGACGGGCTGCGGGACATCTACGACGAGGAGATCCGCGAGCACGTCCACAGCCGCTGGTGACCTGGTCGGGTCGTCACCGCGCTCTCAAGAGGTCGATGAGCGACCGTGCCTCCTCGTCGCAGGCGGCACACCCGCGCAGGTGCGTGGTCATCGCATCGTCGCGGTGCTGCGGGTCGTGGACCGACGCCTCGGCATAGGTGTCCATCTGCTCGAAGCACTCCTCGCACGAGAGCCAGGGCGTCGTGTCCTGCAGGAGCGACTCGACCGCCTGCTCGGTCAACGCAACGGGTCGCGGTCGGGGGCGGGGTCGGGGTGTCTGGCTCATCGCGTGCCTGCCGAGGGGGTGGGGTCGTGATCTGTCTGGGGAGTCCGGGGTGAGTGTGCCTGTGACGCAAGGAGATAGCCCTTGGCGGTGAGCTCGCGTCGGAGGCGGGAACGCACGTCGTGGAGTGTCTTGTAGAGGGCCCCGCGGCTGGTGCCGAGTCGTTCGGCGAGGACGTCGATGGGGACTGCATCGACGAGGAGCGCGACCGCGATGCGTCGTTGGTAGGGGGTGAGGACCCGGCTCATCGCCTGGGCCACTGCGCCCGCGAGGTCGGTGCCTTCCGCGGACAGCTCCGGACCGTCGTGTGCAGGTGACGGCTGCTCGAGGTCGCGCAGCTCGACCTCGCGGTGCTGCCACTGCAGGCGCCGCACCTCGGTCGCCGCCTGGAGGATGGCGAACTTGAACGCCCACGTCGTGAAGCGGCTCCTGCCCTGGAAGGTGTGCAGCTTGCCGAGGAGCGCGGTCATGGCCTCGTCCGCCGCCTGGTTGACGATGACGTCAACCGCACCGGGCGAGGGGTCGGGCAACGCTGCCCGCATGCGCCACACCTGGTGACCGGCCGCGCGGATCATCAGCGAGTGGAGCTCGCGCAGCGCCGACACCTGGCCAGGACCGGTGCCGCCGAGCGCGGCGACCCAGTCCACGGTGTCCGCCTCGCCGATCCGAGCGCCGGCAGAGTCCCCGTCCGACGATGAGCGGACGCCGACGGAGGACGGGTCGTCCCTTTCCACGGCCGTCATCAGCTCGCCCTCGGCTCGTCGATGTGTACAGCGGCGTCCACGTCGTCGAGAGGCGAGAGGATCCGTGCCGCGAGCTCGGGCGGGCAGCCGGCGTCGACGAGCTCGAGCAGGGCGTGCAGGTCGATGTGCTTGCCGGCCAGCGACCTGGCCAGGGCGGCCGGGAACCCGGCCTCGCGCAACCGGCACCAGCGCCACTGGGCGACGTCGAGCGGGGGCCCTGACGAGCGGCAGGGCGCCGGTGATGGGCGGGGGCGGAACTGGTCGGTGATCATGCTCTGTTTGCCGCCGCGAGCGGCTCCCGTCTTACCGGCGACGGACCTCGCACCGCCGGTAAGACCTGTGGTCCCTGACCGCGCTAACACTCCGTCAGCGTCCCACCGTCGCGCCTCGATGTCCTCGATGTCCTCGAGAGCGGCAGGTCGGACACCGCGTCACCTGTCCAGGAGGACACATGGTCACCATCGGAAGCCACCGCTCGATCCTCGAGCGCCAGGCACGCACCCCATCGCAGGGCAGCGACCCGGCATACCAGGCGTACGCCGTTCTGCGGACGGCCTTCGTGGTCGCGCCGATCGTCTTCGGACTCGACAAGTTCGCGAACGTCCTCGTCGAGTGGGACCAGTACCTCGCTCCCGTCCTCTCGCGGCCACTGCCGGTCACGCCACACCAGGCCATGTATGCCGTGGGCGTCGTCGAGGTCGTCGCCGGCCTCGTGGTGGCGTTCCACCCTCGTCTGGGCGCTCTCGTCGTGGCCGCCTGGCTCGGCGGGATCATCGTCAACCTGCTCCTCCTCCCCGGCTTCTACGACGTGGCGCTGCGCGACTTCGGGCTGCTGCTCGCGGCCGTGGCGCTGCAGCGGCTGGCCACCCGCTTCGACCCGCGGCCCCTGACGTGGCCGCTGCGCCGCGGCTGAGCCGTCATGCCCGCACCCCAGGAAGGACCCATCCCGTGAATCCGTCACTCTTCCGGCCAGAGGCCACGCCCCCGGCGCACCAACGCACTCGCACATGGTCGGGCACCGGCGCCGTCGCGGAACCGGACCTCGAACGTGCAGCGGCCGGAGCGCGCATCCTGTTGGAGGCCCTGGGCGTCGACCTCGACAACGAGTCCTTGGCCCGCACGCCGGAGCGGATGGCGGCCTCCCTGGCCGAGCTGATGAGCCCCAGACCCTTCCACCTGACGACGTTCCCCAACGACGGCGGCTACGACGAGCTCATCGTCGCGAGAAGCATTCCGCTCCGATCGCTGTGCGAGCACCACATGCTGCCGTTCGTCGGGACCGCCCACATCGGCTACCTGCCGGGCACGCGCATCCTCGGGCTGTCGAAGCTGGCTCGGGTCCTCGAACACTTCGCCTCGCGCCCGCAGGTGCAGGAGAGGCTGACGGTCCAGGTGGCCGACTGGTTGAGCGCCCAGCTCTCACCCGTCGGCGTCGGCGTGGTCATCGAGGCCGAGCACCTGTGCATGACCCTGCGGGGCGTGCAGGCTCCGGGGACCACGACCATCACGTCGAGCCTGCTCGGAGTCCTGCGTGAGGACTCCCGCTCCCGCGCCGAGTTCCTCGCCCTGACCCGGTCGCCCGGCTGAGCGGCATACGGATCGACGCAACCGGCTGACCGCGTATGCCGTCCGGTGGCAGCCTGAGGGGGACGCGAGGTCCACCCGCGCCGCGTGTCCCGCGCCAAGGGGCAGTCCCGGAAGGACAACGGCCATGATCGCGGTCATCGGCGGCACCGGCCGCCTCGGTCGTCTCGTGTCGGCACGCCTCGTCGAGGCAGGTGAGCACGTCCGAGTCGTTGCGAGGTCGGCGACGAGCACCGCGGTCCCGGGGATGGAGTTCGTCGCCGCCGACCTGCGCGACCCGTCGACCCTGGCGCCCGCGCTCAACGGCGTCGACACGGTCGTGGCGGCCGCCCACGGCATGTCGCCGGCCGCGGGGGAGTCGCCGGCCGAGGTCGACCGCGACGGCAACATCGCCCTCATCGAGGCATCGAGGACGCGTGGAGCCGATGTCGTCCTCGTCTCCGTCGTCGACGCGTCGGCGCACCACCCGATGGAGCTCCACCGGATGAAGTGGGCGGCCGAGCAGCACCTGCGGGCGAGCGGCGTCGCCTGGACCATCGTGCGAGCGTCGGCCTTCGCCGAGATGTGGATCGAGATGCTCGCCGAGACGGCGGCCGGTGGCAAGGGGCCGCAGGTCTTCGGCGACGGGACCAACCCGATCAACTTCGTCAGCGTCGAGGACGTCGCTGTCGCCGTCACCCGTGCGGCCACGGACCCCTCCCTGCGCGGGCAGGTGATCGACGTCGGGGGACCTGACGACCTCACCCTGAACGAGCTCGCAGGGATGGTCCGCCCAGACGTGGCTCCCCGTCACCTGCCACGTCTGGCGCTGCAGGTCATGGGTCAGGCCGCCCGACCCGTCCGACCGTCGATGGCCCGTCTGGTGCGCATGAGCCTGGCCATGGATCGCGCCGACCTGCGCTTCGACGCGTCAGCCGGCCACGCGGCATACCCCTGGCTGCCGTGCACCCCGGTGCACGACCTCGCGCACGCAGCGACCGGCTGAGACCGGGGTGAGCTCAGGCCGCGTGGCGGCGCGGGGAGCTCGAGCGGACGACAGCACCAGGTCGAATGACGTCGTCGCTGTCGACGCGCGCCCCGTCCCAGACGTGCGCGTCGGCGCCGATCTTGGCACGCGCACCGATCCGGGCGTCCCGGCCGATCACCGCGCCGGGAGCGACGTGCGCGGTGGTGCCGACGCTGGCCCCGTCGTGGACGACCGCGCCGCGGTCGATCCAGGCGCCACCGGCGATACGGGCGCCCTCTCCGACGACCGCTCCACGGTCGACGTAGGCGTGCTCGCCGACGAAGGCCGTCGGGGCGACGTGGGCGTGCGACTCGACGAATCCGCCACCGTTGTCGTGGCGGGCGTAGCGCAGCATGGTTCCGTTGTCCTCTTCGAACTCCTCATACTTCCTTCGCCTCATGGTGCACCCCCTTCTGGTCCGGGCATGAGCACTCTGCCCACGCGTTCCTCGTGCGGATCAACGTTCAAGTAAGAATGAAGATTCCGCGGTCACCGGCGCTTCTGCACCGGCTCTCGATCAACGTTCTTACCCGCACCGACAGTTCCAGCCACGCCCGATTCGTCCCGTCTCACCAGGCGACCAGGCGCCTCTGGCGGTGTCGGCAGGGCGGCATACGGTAGACGAATGAACTTCCGATACCTCGGCAACAGCGGACTCAAGATCTCCGAGATCACCTACGGCAACTGGCTCACGCACGGCTCGCAGGTCGAGAACGACGTGGCCACCAAGTGCGTCCGGGCCGCGCTCGATGCCGGCATCAGCACCTTCGACACCGCCGACGTCTACGCCAACACCAAGGCCGAGAGCGTCCTCGGCGAGGCCCTGAAGGGCGAGCGGCGCGAGAGCCTCGAGATCTTCACGAAGGTCTACTGGCCCACCGGCCCCGGCGGCAAGAACGACACCGGGCTGTCGCGCAAGCACATCATGGAGTCGATCAACGGGTCGCTCGAGCGGCTCCAGACCGACTACGTCGACCTCTACCAGGCCCACCGCTACGACACCGAGACGCCGCTCGAGGAGACGATGCAGGCCTTCGCCGACGTCGTCCGCCAGGGCAAGGCGCTCTACATCGGCGTCAGCGAGTGGACGGCAGACCAGATCCGCGAGGGCGTCACTCTCGCGAAGGAGCTCGGCTTCCAGCTCATCTCGAGCCAGCCGCAGTACTCCATGCTGTGGCGCGTCATCGAGGACGAGGTCGTGCCGACGTGCGAGGAGCTCGGCGTCAGCCAGATCGTGTGGAGCCCCATCGCGCAGGGCGTCCTGACCGGCAAGTACCAGCCCGGCCAGCAGCCGCCGGAGGGCTCGCGTGCCGCCGACGAGAAGGGCGGCGCCGACATGATCAAGCGGTTCATGAACGACGACGTGCTGACCCGCGTGCAGAACCTCAAGCCGATCGCCGACGAGGCCGGCCTGACGATGGCCCAGCTCGCCGTCGCCTGGGTGCTGCAGAACCCGAACGTCGCAGCCGCGCTGGTCGGCGCCTCGCGTCCCGAGCAGGTCGCCGAGAACGTCAAGGCCGCCGGCGTGAAGCTCGAGCCCGAGCTCATGACGAAGATCGACGACGTCCTCGGCGACATCGTCGAGAAGGACCCGGGCAAGACGAAGGAGACTGCGCCGCAGCAGCGCGTCGCCTGACGCTCGCTCCCTGAGCAGGGCATCACCACCGAGGGCGTATGCCGTCCGCCGCGTTCCGCTGGGACGCGCCGGACGGCATACGCCCTCCGTGTCACCCCGAGCGGCTAGCGTCGCGCCATGGTCAGGGTCACGGGGGAGACACCGCGCTTCGCGCACGAGTCGGAGCGGGTCGTGTGGGACCTGCTGCAACGGCAGAAGGACGCCGACTGGATCGTGCTGGCCAACCAGCGGCTGACGACCGCGAAGAAGGACCATGAGCTCGACCTCGTCGTGCTCATGCCAGGCGAGGGCGTCGTCGTCGTCGAGGTCAAGGGCGGGTCGGTCTGGGTCGACGAGCAGGGGCAGTGGCGCCAGGGCAACCGGCGGGACAACCTCGTCCATCCCGTTGACCAGGCCCGCGACGGCAAGTACGCCCTGCGTGAGTACGTCGAGCGCGACCCCCGGTGGCGCGACTCGTCCCGTCGGCGCATCCGGTGGGGCCACGCGATCGTCTTGCCCTTCAGCGATCTCGCGGACGACTTCGCCACGCCGGACTGTCCTCGGTGGACCATCTCGGGCAGGGGCGACCTCGACCACCTCGCCGAGCGACTGCGCGACGTCGTGGCTCGGCAGGAGACCGCGTGTCGTCGCCCGGATGAGGACGACCTCGACCTCGTCGTCGAGATCCTGGCCGGACGGAGCCTCCCCCTCCACGACGTGGCCGCCGAGGCCGACGACCGCGAGGCTGTCGCGGACCGCCTGACGCAGGAGCAGGCCGCCCTCCTATCGGTGACCCGGCTCATCAACCGGATGGAGATCCGCGGGGGAGCCGGCAGCGGCAAGACGATCCTCGCCCTCACCCAGGCCAAGGACCTGACCCGCGGGCAGGGAGAGCGCAGGTCGCAGCGTGTCGCTCTCGTCTGCTACTCGATCGGGCTCTCGCAGTACTTCAAGCGACAGCTCGCCGGGGTGCCGCGCCACCACCGACCCGCGTTCGTGGGGTCGTTCGAGGACCTCGCCAACGAGTGGGGCATCGACACGGCGTCGCACGACCGCAACGACGCCGTCTTCTGGGAGCGAGACCTGGCGGCGCGCATGACCGAGATCGCCGCAGGCCTGTCTGACGGCAAGAAGTTCGATGCCGTGATCGTCGACGAAGCACAGGACTTCGCCGACCACTGGTGGCACCCGCTGATGAAGGCGCTGCGCGACGAGGACGAGGGCGGCCTCTACGTCTACTCGGACGAGAACCAGCGGATCTTCGCCCGTTTCGGTCAACCACCGGTGCCGCTCGTCCCGCTGGTGCTCGACCACAACTTGCGCAACACCCAGCAGATCGCTCGGGCGTTCGGGCCGCTCGCCCCCATGCGGATGCACCTGCGCGGGGGGCCGGGCGCCGACGTCCGCTTCGTGCCGTGCGCTCGCGAGGATGCGATCAGCAGCTCCGACGACCAGGTGGACCTGCTCCTCGAGGAGGGCTGGCAGCCGCAACACGTGGCGCTGCTGACCATGGGATCACGCCACCCCGCGCAGGTCGAGCGGCAGGAGGCCGACGGACACGTCGGCTACTGGCGCTCCTTCTGGGACAACGACGATGTCTTCTACGGCCACGTCCTCGGCTGCAAGGGCCTCGAGCGTCGGGCCGTCGTGCTCTGCGTCAACGCGAAGAACACCGATCGCGCACGCGAGATGCTCTACGTCGGCATGTCCCGTGCCACGGACGAGCTCGTCGTGGTCGGCGAGCCCGGCTTCATCCGCGAGATCGGCGGCGACCAGGTGGCGCACCGACTCGGCATCTGCTGATCTTCGTCGTCGAAGCCTGAACAGGCTGGGGACAACTTCGACGGGCCGGCGGCCCACCGGACGACCATGGCGGCCATGACCTTCGAAGACCTGCCCCCTCGGGCCAACGAGATCCCTCTGACCAACCGACGCGTCGCAGCGGACGTCATCGACCTCATCATCAGCGACGCGGACCGGGCAGCCGGGTGCGTCGCCGTCATGATCTGCGACTCCGAGGACCGAGGCATCCAGCCGGTCGTGCTGCATGACGTGCCGCCCGATGCCGAGGCCGGCGGCTTCGCCCAGCTGCTCGACATGCTGCTGCCGCTCGTGGCCGGGAACGACGGCGCGGTCCTCATCGGCCGAGGGCGACCGCATGGGACCGCGCCGAACGACACCGATCGAGCGTGGCACCAGATGGCGATCGACCGGTGTGCCGACCATGACGTCGACCTGCTCGGCTACTACCTCGCGACGGCCGATGGCGTCTTCAGGCTCCCCGAACCGCTCTCGGCGGTTTCCTGACGCCGAAGGGGATGGTCAGAAAGGCGGGTGATCGTTCCCCAGAGACCTCGACGATGAGGTACTGCCCTTCCGGGTGGAGGGCGCCCTTGCTTCGTCGCGGACCGCCTCGAGCCAATCCTTCGGGCAGGTGTCGTAGATGCGGGCGGCCTTGGTGCGCCATCGAACTCGATCGCCGTCGCGCCCCACGAACCAGTGCCCGTTGGTGTGCAGGTTGTGGTGCGCCCGGTGCTTGCTGGTGAGGTTCGCGACCTCTGTCGGGCCGTGTGGCCATGGGATGTCGTGGTCGAGGTCGCACCGAGCGGCTGGGACCGTGCAGCCTGGCGCGCGGCAGGTGCCGTCGACCGCCTCGACGTGCGCCCGCATCGCCGCAGTCGGCCGGTAGGCGCGCGTCTGGAGGTGCAGGGCGGCTCCAGTCTCGGCGTCGACGCGGAGGCGGCGCCACGTCGAGTCGTCGTTGAGCATGATCTGACGGGCATGGTCGGCTGTGACCCATCCGTGGCCGACGACCTCGCAAGGCGCACCGGTGAGGCCGACGGCCGTCGTCCACGGGATGACGAGCGTGATGGCGGCCGCCGGCCGCCGCCCCAGACGGGTGAACCACTCACTGACGCGTTGGGACGCGTGGTCGGGCCCGGCCGGCGAACCCGGAGCCGCACCGGGGACGGCGGCGCTCTCGGGCCAGCCGAACATGAGGATGTCGGTGATGACGTCGGCGCGGAGCGAGTCGAGGTCGCGGGGATCACCTGCCTGTCGGGCGGCGCGGGCAATGGCGTCGACGCGCTCCATCGCGGCGATGACCTTGTCCGCGTCGTTGACGAGGTTGAGCACCCCGAAGCCGTCGCGGTCGATCTGCGCGTGAGCACCACGCCGGCGCCGCGCCCTGCGTCGGCGGTCGGCAGCCTCGCGGTCGGCAGCCAGGCATGCGCGGGTCAGTCGCTGACGGAAGAGAGTGGGGGAGGGCGGCGCACCGTCCTTGGGCCGAAGGACGGCGTCGACGACGTCAGGGCCGCACTCGACGGGCAACGCGGCGATCTCGGACTGGATCGTGCAGGCGCGGTGGAGAGTCACCGCACCTCGCTGAAGACGACTCCGCAACGATGCGGCACCCGGCGTGCCCGCGGTGGCGAGGGCCAGGCGCGCGCGCACGTCATGCGTGCCGAGCCCGGTCGCCGTGCAGACCTCCATGGCCGTCAGCTCGTCGGCGTCGATCCATCCGGGCGGTTTCGTCCGACCGAGATCGGCGAAGCGCGCCAGCTCGCTCGACTCGATGGTCGAGCGCAGGCGAGCCAGGGCCTCCAGGCCGACGGCGTCCAGGACCGCCTTGCACCGCTCGACCGACTCGACGACTCGCAGCTCGGCATCAGCCTCGGCCTCGAGCTCTGATCGAGCCTCGTCCGGGGCAACGGATGTCAGGTCGTCGGCGACGGCCTCGAGCAGCTCGCTCACGAGCGCCGGCATCACGTGGGTGAGCAGGGACTCGGCCACCTGCTTGCGCAGGGTGCGCTCGAGCAGCGGGAGGTCGCGCTGCCGAACCGGGGTGCGACTCTCTGCGCGGATCCGGAACAGGCCGGCGAGACGGTCGAGATCGACGACTGCCTCGCCCGTGTGGGCGGCGCCGAGCGACGCCATGCCCGCCACTTCCCCTGTCCCGTCCATAATCCATTGTAGAACACATGTTCGACTAAATGGTCAAGCGTTCCCAGGTAGATTCGCGGCCCGGTCTGGGCGGCGAACGGGACGACCCTCCCAGCCTCAAGGCGCGCCCGCCTCTTGCGTCTGCCCGGAGCTGCGGAGGAGCGTGCGGGAGATGGACGTTGACCTGCACCAGCTCTTCACTCGCGCTGCCGCCGAGGCCGCCCGCCACCGAGCCGCGGTGGCAGACCGGCCGGTGCACCCTTCGCCCGATCAGGGATCGCTCGATGCGGCCTTCGGCGGCCCGCTACCGACTGGGCCGACCCACCCCGATCGCGTCGTCGGCGCCCTCATCGCTGCGGCGAGTCCTGGTCTCGTCGGCACCGTCGGGCCGCGGTTCTTCGGCTTCGTCATCGGAGGCGCATCGCCCGCTGCGACCGCGGCCGACATGCTCGCCGCCGGCTGGGACCAGTGTGCGTACAACGAGGTCCTGTCACCGGCTGCCGCGGCCGCGGAGCGAGCCGCAGCAACGTGGACGAAGCAGCTGCTGGGGCTACCCGGGTCGGCATCCGTCGGCTTCGTCACGGGCGCCCAGGCTGCCAACACGGTCGGCCTCGCGGTCGGACGTCAGCGCGTGCTCGCTAACGTCGGATGGGACGTCGCGCGCGACGGTCTCTTCGGGGCACCACGAGTCGCGATCGTCGCGAGCGAGGATCGGCATGCGACGATCGACCGCGCAGCCCGGCTGCTCGGCTTCGGCACGCGCAGCATCGAACCCGTCGCAGCCACCGCGCAGGGCGCCATCGACGTGGACCGGCTCCGTACAGCTCTCGACTCCCTCTCCGGGCCCGTCATCGTCTGTCTCCAGGCGGGCAACGTGAACACCGGCGCCTGTGACGACCTCCGGACGGCCACGACGCTGGCCCACGAGCACGGAGCGTGGGTCCATGTCGACGGCGCCTTCGGACTGTGGGCGGCGGCGAGCCCTCGGACCGCCCATCTCGTCGCCGGCATCGAGCTCGCCGACTCCTGGGGCACGGACGCCCACAAGTGGCTCAACGTCCCCTACGACTGCGGCCTCGCGTTCTGCGCGGACGCGTCGCTGCATGCCGCAACGATGTCGTATGCCGCGGCGTACCTCACCGGGTCCGGCTCCGTCTCCGACCCTGTTCTGGGCGACCTCACGCCCGAGTCATCCAGGAGGGCAAGGGGATTCGCGGTGTGGGCCGCGCTGCGTGAGCTCGGTTCGGACGGCCTTACCGAGCTCGTGGACCGTTGCTGTGACCTTGCCCGTCGGATGGCCCGTCGGCTCGAGTCCGGTGGCGCGACGATCCACAACGACGTCGTCCTCAACCAGGTCCTCGTCAGCATCGGGGACCCGGCACGCATCGATGGGGTGATCGACGCCGTCCAGCGCGACGGCACGTGCTGGGTCGGAGGCACGACCTGGCACGGCCGCCGGCTGATCCGCATCTCGGTGTCGAACGCCACGACCACCGAGTCCGACATCGACGTCGCCGCCGCCGCGATCCTCGCCGCGGCCACTGCTGTGGAGCAGTCCGCCGGCTGACCGCCGGACGGCTCACTCGACGAGTGAGGCCAGCCCTTCCCGAAGGTGTGCGATGAGCGGTGTGTCGTCGGGCACCACCTCGGGATCGGTGACGACGGTGATGCCCAGCGTCCCGGCATACGAAAGGACGTCGAAGGTGACGGCGACGTTTCCGGGGGTCACGGCGACCGGGACCAGCCGGCTGACGGTGCACCCGCAGAAGCGCCACGGCGTCGCAGGGCCGCGGACGTTCGTGACGAACGAGTTGACGAGTCTCTGGTGGTTCACGAACCACTGGAGGGCGCCGAGCCTGGCGAGGCCCCGGAAGGCGACACCGAGCGGAGCGGCCGAGGCTGCGCGCGGACGCGAGCGCTGATCGCGCGACAGGCGTGCAACCGTGTCGAGCCGGGTCTGCACGTCCACGTCGAGCGGGATGCGGAACGGGACGACTCCGCTCTCGTTGCCGAGCCGAGTGGCCTGCGCCGACGAGCGCGCCGAGTAGGGCACCGACAGGACCAGCGAGTCGACGTGTTCGTCGCGCTCGGCGAGGGTGGCGCCCATCGCCTCGGAAACGGCCGTCAGGACGATGTCGTTGACGGTGACGCCGCGCCGGTGGGCGGCGCGGACCACAGTGGTCACGGGCACCTCGACCAGGGAGAGCCGCCGATGCGGTCCGGTGGGGCGGTTGAGGGACGTCCTCGCGCAGAGGCGGGGGCGGGTGCCGCGTAGGCCCAGGTCGCGCATCCCGGCCCGGGCCGAGCGGGCGCGCGCGACCAGGGACGGCACGGAAGTCACGGCGGCCAGGTGCGAGCCCCAGGCCTCGGCGGCCAGGGCGCGTCGCGTGTGGGCGGTGCTGGTCGGCAGCGGGTTTGGACGGGTCAGCCCACTCGTGGCGTCCGTGATCGCGGCCAGCGCCGCGAGGCCGCCGATCCCGTCGGCGAGGACGTGGTGAGCCACCAGGACGAGGGCTGCCCGGTCAGCCGCCAGGCCGGTGACCCAGTGAGCGCCCCAGAGCGGACGGTCGCGGGGGAGCCTGCGGCACACCAGGTCTCCCGCCAGCTGCCAGAGCGCGTCATCGGTGTCGACCCGGCTGAAGCCCAGGTGCCGGTCGACGCGATAGTCGTCATCGCGGACCCAGTACGGCCGGCCGCAGAGGAACGGCGCAGGACGCAGGCGCTCTCTCAGCCGTGGCACCGCTGCCGCGCCGACGTCGATCGCTCGGGCCACCTCAGCCTTGTCCAGGAGCGACCCACCGTCGACGACGAGGACCGCGGCGATGTTCATCGGCACGGCCCCTCGGTCGCTGGCCAGGGTGGTGAGATCGTTCGGAGTGGCCCGCTCGACACCGCCGGCCCGAACCCGTCCAGGGCTCCGAGACCGCGTCTCCATGGTTCGACGCTAGGCGGTTGCTCGCCCGCGCGGGCCGGCTTGCGGCGGACTTGGCGCCACGGGCTCAGGCACCATCCAGCCGACTCCCAGCCTCTCCTGACCGACTCTTGACCTTCCGGTCCGTAGCCCACCCCGGACCCGACTCGTTGAGCCGTCGAGCGAGGACGCCTGTCGTCGCTCGACGGTCATTCGACCCGATGTCTCGGGGTGTCCTGCTGTACCGGATCCAGGAGTTGCGCACATGCTGCCGACCTTGTTGAGAAGAACCCGTTCACGAGCTCTCCCGCTCCTCACCGCGACCGCCCTGGTGGCGGCTGTCGGAGTGGCAGCTCCCGCCCTCGCTGCGACGCCGACCTCGGGGACGGTGTCCGACACGAGTACCTCCGTCCAATGGGGCGCGGGTCCCTTCGTGGCCCCCAACGTCACGGGGGCGACGGGGGGCGTCACGTGCGGCCCCGACCTGTGCGACGACTTCGCGCTGCACGTCGCGACCCCGGCCGGCTACGGCGACACGCATCAGCTGACGATCAAGGTCGGCTGGCAGAACGCGGCGGCCGACTTCGACGTCTACCTCCTGGACCCGACCGGCGCGGTCGTCGCGTCGTCCGCCTCGAGCTCGGACCCCGAGGTCATCGTCACCGCCCCGACGAGCGGTGACTTCACCGTGCGGGTCGTGCCCTACGCCCCACTCGGGGAGTCCATCACCGGGACCGCCACCCTCACGGACGTGCCCGCGAACCCCGCTCCGAGCACCGCGACGCCGCCCACGTTCAGCCAGTACGGCGCACCGTCGTCGTTCGCCCGCGCCCACGACGCGGGTGAGCCGTCGATCGGCAGCAGCCACTCGACGGGGTCGACCTTCTACCAGGCTCTCTACGACACGTACAAGGCCACGTGGGACGACAGCGTCACCCCGTCGAAGGTCACGTGGTCCGACGTCTCGGCCAAGCCCGCCAACGGCTGCGCCACGGGCGGCTCGACGTCACTGGACCCCATCGGGTTCACCGATGCCAAGACCGGTCGCGTCTTCGAGAGCCAGCTCGCGGGCAAGATCTCACTCATGTGCTACTCGGACGACGAGGGCAAGACGTGGTCACCCAGCCAGGGCGGCGGCCTCAACTCCGGCGTCGACCACCAGACGGTCGGCGGCGGCCGCTACTCGCCCAACGGCGTCGGCGCTCTTCCCACGTCGACCTACCCGAACGCCGTCTACTACTGCAGCCAGGACATCGCCGACGCCAACTGCGCATCGAGCCACGACGGCGGCGTGACCTTCGGACCAGCCATCCCGATGTACTCCCTCCTCGACTGCGGTGGGCTGCACGGGCACGTCAAGGTCGCCCCGAACGACGGCACCGTCTACGTCCCCAACAAGTCGTGCGGCGGCAAGCAGGCCGTCGCCGTCTCGGAGGACGGTGGCACGACCTGGTCCGTCCGCAAGGACCCGGCCAGCACGGCGGGTGACTCCGACCCGAGCGTCGGCGTCGGCGCCAAGGGCACCGTCTACATGGGCTACCAGGCCGCGGACGGCACGCCCCGCGTCGCCGTGAGCCGCGACAAGGGCAAGACGTGGACGGACGACCAGAACGTCGGTGCGAGCCTCGGCGTGCACAACACCGTGTTCCCGGTCGTCGTGGCCGGTGACGACGACCGCGCCTCGTTCGCCTTCATCGGGACGACGACGCCCGGCAACTACCAGGACGCGACGAACTTCAAGGGCGTCTGGCACCTCTACGTCTCGACGACCTACGACGGTGGCAAGAGTTGGGCCACGGTCGACACGACGCCGAGCGACCCGGTCCAGCGCGGCTCCATCTGCACGGGCGGCACGACGTGCGGCAACGACCGCAACCTGCTCGACTTCATGGACGCCACCGTCGACCGGACCGGTCGGGTCGAGGTCGGCTACGCCGACGGCTGCACCGGCGCCTGCACCCAGCCCGGCGGTGCCCAGAACTTCGACGCGTACGCCACCATCGCCCGTCAGCAGTCGGGCAACACGCTGTATGCCGCCTACGACGCCCTGCCCAACCTGACCCCGACGACGGTGTCTGTCACCCGGTCGGGCGGGCTGTACGCCACGTCGACGACGGTGGCGAACACCGGCAAGGCGTCGGCGCGAGGGGTCACGACCCGACTCCTCGTCGACGGCGTCAACGTCGCCACGGCTGCGCCGGTCGACGTCGCGGCCGGCGGGTCGACGGCTGTCGCCTTCCCGGGGGTGCGGCTCGGCAAGGGCACTCACACGGTGGTCGTCGTCGCCGACCCGGACGGACGCATCCGCGAGTCGAACGAGTCCGACAACCGTCGGCAGACGCAGGTGGTCCGGTGAGCGGCCCGAGCCGGGGAGCCGCACCACGTGCGGCTCTCCTCGCCGTGACCGCGCTCGGGGCCTGTGTCGCTCTCGGCGGGTGCGGCACGGACGAGATGGAGGCTGCGATGGCGGCGCCCGGCTCGAGCGCGACGTCGGCGGCTGTGGTGTGCGCCAAGGATGCGAAGCCGGTGGACCTGCCGGCCTCCTTCCCGGTGCAGGCCACGGTGCCTGACGGGTACGTCGTGACCGGTGTCGAGGCCCGGAGCGCTGGGCGGACCGTCGTCACCGCCGTCTCCTCCAAGCCGTTCACGCAGACGCTCGCCGACATGCAGCGCGCCTACTCGACCCGCGGGTGGACGGCCTCGGAGGGTGAGGTCGAGCACCGCGACGCCGAGTCCAACTTCGCCGGCAACGGGCTCCGCGGCCGATGGGCCATCCGCGAGATCCCCGAGTGCACCGACAACACGTCAGTGAGCGTGCTCATCGGCAAGTGACGCCTGCCCGACGTTCGACCTGACACCCCACCTGACACCCCACCTGACATCAGACCGATGGCGGGGCCGGACCCGGCCCCGCCATCGGCCTCTCCGAACGGGCTGTCCGGGCAGGCTGTCTGGGCTGTCACAAGTCGCCCCCGAATGCGCCCTGGCGCGGGACGATGGAAGGGGCCCGGTACATGCGGCCCCGACCGCACGGGAAGGGGAGAGCGATGAACGCCGCAGTCAGCGGGGCGAACGAGACCACGAGCCACGGGATCGTCGTGGGCTACGACGGGTCCCCGGGGTCGCGGCTGGCCCTCGACTGGGCCATCGAGACCGCGAAGCGCGACGAACGCCCGCTCACCCTGCTCCACTGCGTCGGCCTGAACATGACCCCGACCTTCCGCGCCTACGACCCGGGAGTGCAGGCGCACGCGTACGACGAGATGGCGCGCGGCGTCCTGGCCGAGGCCGTCGACATCGCTGCGAAGACGTTGGACCGCGACGACGTCCGCCCGCTCAGCGTCATCGGGAGCGCAGCCGCGGAGCTCGTCGGCGCGTCGTCCCAGGCTGATCTCGTCGTGACCGGCTCCCGCGGGCACGGCGCCATCTCCGGTGGCCTGCTCGGCTCGACCTCGTATGCCGTGACCGCCCACGCCCGATGCCCCGCGGTCGTCGTCCGTGGCGACACGGTCGTCCACGCGGGTCCTTCGCATCCGATCGTCATGGCCTTCGACGACTCGAAGAGCTCCCAGAAGGCGCTGGAGACCGCCATCCAGGTCGCTGCCGCCGCGCAGGCGCCGCTGCACGTGGTGGCGGTCGACAACGTCGGTGGTCTGGAGGCGTGGCCGGAGTCCGACACGATTGTGGGACGTGAGGAGATGATCGACGAGATGCACCGTCACGTCGGTCAGACGCTGCGAAACGTCGCCGACGACGCACGGCGCGCACACCCCGGTCTCGACGTGCACACGAACGTCCTCGGCGGCGGGGCCGGCGTGGCAATCGCTGCCTACGCGGTCGACGTCAGGGCCGGCCTCGTCGTGATGGGCTCGCGCGGGCACGGCGGCTTCACGGGGATGCTCCTCGGGTCGGTCAGCCATCGTGTGGTGCACGACGCTCCGTGCCCGGTCATGGTCATCCACTGATCTCGAGCTGGGCCCGATTCGACTGGCCCCACAAGGTTTGCGATGCACACTCCGAGCTCCGCCGGTGGTCAGATGGTCGTGGGCTACGACGGTTCGGCCGCCTCCCAGCGAGCCCTCGTCTGGGCCGCAGCCGTCTCCCACGCCCTCGGTGACGGCCTCAAGATCGTTCACGCCGTCGACCTGGACGTCGTGCGCAGACGTCGAGGCTCCGCGCCGCGACCGTTGAGCCCGTCGCTCGAGATGGTGGCGGAGACGATGGTCGGCGGTCCGTCGACGTGGCCCGGTCGACCACTGGCTCGATCGCAGGTCCGCGCGGTACACGCCTTCGGTGGTCCGGTGGGCGAGCTGGTCGACGCGTCGATGACAGCGGACCTCGTCGTCCTCGGCACCCGGGGACGGGGCCGGGCCCGAAGCGCTCTCATCGGCTCGGTCTCGTCCGGGGTGGCCGCCCGCGCCTACTCCCCGGTGGTCGTGCTCCACGACCTCGGGCACTCGGCTCCCGGGACTCGCCGCGACGTCCCGGTGCCGGGGCCGGAGTGCGAAGTCGTCTGCGCCCTGACCCAGGGCACGGGCGAGGCCCACGCGAACCGGATGGAGCGGATCGTCTCTGCCGCAGCGAGGATCGCTGCTGGTTGCTCCGCGCGGCTACGCCTCGTGACCGTCCTGCCGCCGGACGCAGCCGGTCCCTCGGACGGCGCCGAGCCCCCGACGAGTCCGTATGCCGTCGCCGCCTTGGGCCTGACGCACCCGGACCTGGCCGTTGCGACACAGACGCTGTACGGCGACCCGGTCGACGCGCTCACCGGGACGAGCCGCGACTGCGGGCTGCTCGTCATCGGGGCTCCCCACCGGGGCTGGGTCGGCGCTGTCCTGGTCGGGACCGCGCCGTACCGGATCGTCCACGACGCGACCTGCCCGGTCATGCTCGTCCACTGACCCGCGCCCGATGACTCACACCCGTGATCCACGCCCGGTCGGGTCTCGGGCCGAATCCGCGGCAGCTCGCAGGGGATTCGGGTCCCGAGACCGGGCCACACGGCATACGACCGCGGTGCGCGGAGCGGAGCGTCAGGGCGACGGCGGGTGCTGGAAGCCCGGTCTTCCTGCGGTTCCCGCGGCGCGCTCGACCGAATGACCCAACCGACTGGCGGCTGCGCCGAATGCGCTCGAGCTTCGGCCCCCCAGCGCAGGCGGCACGACGACGACGGGACAGTGCGAGGCCCGCGCGAGCCGGCTGCCGAGCCAGCGCGCCCCGACCTCGGTGGACCGGCCGGCATCGATGACGATGAGATCGGCCGAACGGCTCTCTTCGGCAAGGACCGCGCGCCGCTTTCCCGCGACGACGCGCGTCTGGACGAGGTGGTCGTGGCCGAGCACGTGCGCGACGTCCTCGGCGAGCCTCGACTCCTCGACGCCCCGAGCGCTGTCGTCCGAGACGACGGACGGCACCCGACCGCCGGTGGCGGTCTCGGGGGCGTGCGGCCGCCAGGCACGCACCGCCACCACGCGCCCACCGCGCAGGGACGCCTCTTCGACCGCCCAGCGCAGGGCGCCGGGGGAGCCGCTGGTGGGACTCACCCCGACGACGATGGTGTGGGCCCGGCCGAGGTCCGCGACGTTCACGCCACCGCCCCCGACTCCTCCGAGACCTTGCTCAGCGGGTCCGCGACGTCCTCGAGCGACTTGCGTTCAGCGTCGATGCCGATCACCAGGGCCACGATGCCGCCGAAGATCATGATGACGGCCCCGGCGACGTAGCCCCAGGTCAGCGGCACCCGGTCCTTGCCGTCCCCGATGAGGGCGCCGTAGAGCACGGGCGCGATCGCCCCCGCGCACTGGGCGACGACGAAGAAGTAGCTGATCGCCTGGCCGCGTACCTCGAGCGGGAAGATCTCGCTCACCGTGAGGTACGCCGCGGACGCGCCGGCCGAGGCGAAGAAGAACGCCACGCACCAGAAAATGGTGTGCGTCGTCGCGTTGAGGATCTCGGCGTGGAACGCCCAGGCCGACGCGAGCAGCACGACCCCGGCGATCGTGTACGTGCCGAAGATCATCTTGCGACGACCGATCGTGTCGAAGAAGTGGCCCAGCAGCAGCGGCCCGAGCAGGTTGCCGAGCGCAAACGGCAGGAAGTAGAGCGAGGTGTTGGCCTTGCTGATGCCGTAGAAGTTCGTCAGGACGAGCGCGTAGGTGAAGAAGATCGCGTTGTAGAGGAACGACTGCGTCACCATCATCGTGAGGCCGAGCACCGTGCGGCGACCGTACCGGTGCACGAAGACGTCCCACAGCACCTTGGCGCCCATCCGGTCCTCGGCCTTGACGAGGATCGCCTTGCTCTCGTCGACCTCCGGGATCTCGCCGCCCTCGCGGCGCACGCGCTCCTCGATCTCGTCGACGGTGCGCTCCGCCTCGTCGCCGCGCCCGTGGGTGAGCAGCCAGCGCGGGCTCTCCGGGATGTGCCGGCGCAGCCAGATGATCGACAGACCGAGCAGCGGGCCGATGAAGAAGGCCAGACGCCAGCCGATGTTCTCGGCGACGTTGTCGGGGTTGAGCAGGTAGAGGTTGGCGAGGGCGCCGAAGAACGCGCCCAACCAGTAGGTGCCGTTGATCGCGATGTCGACGCGGCCACGGAAGTGCGCCGGGATGAGCTCGTCGATGGCCGAGTTGATCGCGGTGTACTCGCCGCCGATACCCATGCCGGCGACGAACCGGCACACCCAGAGGAACCACATGTTCGGGGACAGACCGGCCAGGCCCGAGCCCACCAGGTAGATGACCAACGTGATGATGAAGAGCTTGCGGCGCCCGAGCCGGTCGGTGAGCCGACCGAACGTCAGCGCTCCGACGACCTGGCCGACGAGGTAGACGGTGCCGGTGAGTCCCACCTGGGCGGCCGACATGCCGAGCGACTTCTGGAAGCCGGACTCGGACACGATCTGGATCTCGAGCCCGTCGAGGATCCAGGACACCCCGAGCCCGAAGACGACCGACCAGTGGAACTTCGTCCACGGGAGCCGGTCCATGCGGGCGGGCACCAGACTCCTGATGGCGCCGTCCGTGCGTTGTGCGACAGCTTCGCTCATCCCAACTCCTTCGATCCGAATCGCTTGTGAACCGTCGGGTCAGGGCGTGCTGCGTGGCTCACGTCCTCGTGCGTCACGTCCTCACCGCGTGAACTCGTACCCCCTCGGGCACGACGCGCAACACATCGGGAGCAATCAGACGTTGTCGGGCTTCACCGTGGGTACGTTGCCACTGCACGCGCGGCGAATGGGTGCCGCGCGAGAAGCCGAGGAGGCTCGTCATGCCTGCACAGAAGCGTTCGACCACGCCGTCGAGGACCGAGCTGTTGTCCACCCTCGAGCGGTCGTCGAAGAAGGCGCAGGAGACGTGGCTGGCCACGCATGACTCCGCGGTCGAGGAGTACGGCGAGGGCGAGCGTGCCCATCGGACGGCCTTCGCCTCCCTCAAGCACTCCTTCGAGAAGGTCGGAGACCACTGGGAGGAGAAGGACCACAAGGGCCCGAGCGACCCGCAGGCAGCCCGTAGGGGAGCGGCGGCGCGCGCCGGAGGCGACGGTGACTCTGCGGGAGGTGTCGACGCGAACGCGTCGAAAGCCCACCTGCTCGACGTCGCGAAACGGCTGGACGTGCGCGGGCGCTCGCGGATGACCAAGGGCGAGCTCGTCGAGGCGATCCAGAAGGCGAACGACAGGGCCACCGCTGCAGCGCGGAAGAACGACGCCTAGCGGCCACGAGCCACGACGCCGTCGGGCCCCTGTCTGAGTGCTCACAAACCGACCCCGTCACGTTCCCCCTGGCGGGAGGATGGAGATGGCCGGAGCAGTGGCCCGGTCCCGGGACCCAGTGAAGGGGTGCACGATGAACGCCCAGGCACCGACCACGTACGGCATCGTCGTCGGCTACGACGGTTCGGTGGCGTCACAGCTCGCCGTCGGGTGGGCCGCAGAGACGGCACGTCAGCAGGGCAAGCACCTGACCCTCGTGCACAGCGTCAACCTGGCCGGCACTCCGGGGTTCCCGGCGATGGACTTCTCCGAGCTCGAACCCTCACTCGAGCATGCCGCCAAGGCGCTCGTGGATGAGGGTGCGGAGCGTGCCAGCACGACGCTCGACGCCTCGCAGGTCGAGACGCAGTACTGGCTCGGGAGCGCCGCAGCCCAGCTCGTCGATGCGTCGCGGGACGCCGAGCTCCTCGTCGTCGGCAGTCGCGGACGCGGCCGCCTGCTCGCGGGGCTGCTCGGCTCCACGTCGTATGCCGTCGCGGCGCACGCCCAGTGCCCCGTCGTGGTCGTGCGTGGGCCGGGGGGTGAGACGCCCGACGACGTGCCCATCCCGCCGCGGCCCGGTCGCGGGCACGACGTCGTCGTCGGCGTCGACGACTCGGATGCCTCGGTTCGGGCCGTCGACGCCGCCGTCGAGGTCGCCGAACGCGAAGGTGCCGTGCTGCACATCGTCCGCGTCGCCCACTCGCCGTCGATGGAGGCCTGGACCTACGCCGAGACCGCCAAGGGTGGCACGGAGGAGACCCACGCGATCCGGGACCACGCCGAGCAGTCGGTGACGCGCGCGGCCAATCGCGTCCGGGCGCTGCACCCGAAGGTGATCGTCACGACCGAGGTGCTCTACGGGTCCCCGGGACAGTCGCTCGCCGACCTCGGGGCGACGGCAGGGCTGATCGTCGTCGGATCCCGCGGGCACGGCGGCTTCACCGGCATGCTGCTCGGGTCCGTCAGCCACCGCGTCATCCACGACGCAGAGTGCCCGGTCATGGTCGTGCGCTGACCACGGTTTCTGCTGACGAGAGCCCTGTGAGGAGAGACGAACTCACCAGGGAGCCAAGGAATCAGGCAAGCGTCTGGGCAAAGCGTCCGAGGGCGGCGTCCCAGCGCGACTTGTCGCCGGCGCCGTCCTCCGCGATGCCCTCACCCTCGTGGTAGAGGTCGACGCGGGTGCCGTCTCCGTCGGGCCTGAGCTGGAGGTCGAGGATGCTGAGCGGACCGTCCTCATGGGGGTGCCACGACACGCGTACCTGTTCCATCGGGTGGTAGCTGCGGACGACCCCGTGCGTTCCGTCGGTGCTGTGCCACGACTCACCCTTGCTGCCCAGGGTGACGCCGGGGCCGAGGAGGGCTTCCGTGCCGCGGGGGCTGATCAGGTGACGCCAGACCTGGTCGACCGGCGCACCGACGGTCAGCGTCGAGTGCACACCCGCAGGAGACCCCTCGAGCTCGGCGTCCTCTGCGTTCTCGGGGATCGACTGCGTTGAACTGCTCATGGGCACCTCCGGGTCGTGCGGACCGGCCCCTGATGGGCCGGACCCACCACAGACAGTCGACCAAAGACTGGCCCGGATGACAATGCCTCGGCGCGACCTCTTCCCGCCTACGCTCGGATGATGATCGACCACTTCGGCATCAACTGTGCGGACTTCGACGCCAGTGCCCGCTTCTACGACGCGGTGCTCGGTGTCCTCGGCTACAGCCGGCAGATGGACGTCGGGATGGCCATCGGATACGGGTCCGACGGGCACCCCGACTTCTGGATCACCCGGTGGGAGGGGGGCGGACCCAACCGCGAGATGCACTGCGCCTTCCAGGCCGAGAGCGTCGAGGCGGTGCGGGCCTTCCACGCCAAGGCGCTCGAGCTCGGCGCCGAGTCGCTGCACGAGCCGCGGCTGTGGCCGGAGTACCACCCCGGCTACTACGGCGCCTTCGTGCGCGACCCCGACGGCAACAACGTCGAAGCAGTCTTCCACCGGGCCGGCCCCGACGACTGACTCCCGCCGCAGAGCGGGAGGTGCCGGCCCGTCAGCGCAGCACCGTCGGCGTCTCGACGACGACGTCGAGGGCCGCGATGTCCGTGAGGGCCACGTCGCAGTAGAAGTCGTCCCCGGAGTAGGCCGCCGGTGTCGTCACCCCTGGTAGCCCGCTCGTCGGAGAGCCTCGGCCATGGCGCCGCTGGCGGGCGCCTCGACTCGGCCGGCGCGGTTGCCCTGGCCCGCTGAGCCCTGGCTCCCGCGAGACTGGCCGCCACGTGCCTGACCGCCCCGGGACTGGCCTCCCCGGGACCGCCCACCCGGTGCACCCTGTCCGCCGCGCTCCTTGGGCCCACCCGACGTCACCTCGTCGTCCAGACGCAGGGTGAGGGAGATGCGCTTGCGCGGGATGTCGACGTCGAGCACCTTCACCATGACGACGTCGCCGGGCTTGACCACCTCCCGCGGGTCACGCACGAAGTTCCTCGACAGTGCCGACACGTGGGCCAGCCCGTCCTGGTGCACGCCGATGTCGATGAAGGCCCCGAATGCTGCGACGTTGGTGACGACGCCCTCGAGCGTCATGCCCGGCTTGAGGTGCTTGATCTCCTCGACGCCCTCCTTGAAGGTGGCTGTCTTGAAGGTCGGTCGCGGGTCGCGCCCCGGCTTGTCGAGCTCGCTGATGATGTCGGTCACCGTGGGTAGGCCGAAGGTGTCATCGACGTAGTCGGTCGGCCGAATGGCCTGCAGGGCAGTCGTGTTGCCGATGAGCGACGTGAGCTTCTGCCCGGTCGACTCGAGCATCCGACGCACCACGGGGTAGGCCTCCGGGTGCACGGCTGACGCGTCGAGGGGGTCCTCGCCTCCCGGGATGCGCAGGAAGCCGGCGGCAAGCTCGAACGCCTTGGGTCCGAGGCGCGGCACGTCCTTGAGCGCCTTGCGCGTGCGGAAGGGCCCGACCGCGTCGCGGTGCGCGACGATGCTGTCGGCGAGACCCGGGGTGATGCCCGAGACGCGGGTCAGCAGGGGAGCAGAGGCGGTGTTGACGTCGACGCCGACCGCGTTGACGCAGTCCTCGACGACGGCGTCGAGGGAACGCGAGAGGGCGGTCTGGCTGATGTCGTGCTGGTACTGCCCGACGCCGATCGACTTCGGGTCGATCTTGACGAGCTCGGCGAGCGGGTCCTGCAGGCGCCGGGCGATCGAGACGGCGCCGCGCAGCGACACGTCCATCCCCGGTAGCTCCTGGGAGGCGAACGCCGACGCGGAGTAGACCGAGGCGCCCGCCTCCGAGACGACGGCCGACGTCAGCTTGAGCTCCGGGTGGGCCTTGATGAGGTCGGCGGCGAGGCGGTCGGTCTCGCGCGAGGCGGTGCCGTTGCCGATGGCGATGAGGTCGACCGAGTGCTCCTTGGCCAGGCGGGCCAGTGTGGCGAGCGAGCGGTCCCACTGGTGCTGCGGGACGTGCGGGTAGATGACCTCGGTCGCGACGACGCGGCCCGTCCCGTCGACGAGCGCGACCTTGACTCCGGTGCGGAAGCCCGGGTCGAGGCCCATCGTGGCGCGTGCGCCGGCGGGGGCAGCGAGCAGCAGGTCGCGCAGGTTGGCGGCGAACACGCGTACCGCCTCCTCCTCGGCGGCGCGGCGCAGCTGCATACGGGCGTCGATGCCGAGGTGGACGAGGATCTTCGTGCGCCACGCCCAGCGCACGGTGTCGGCCAACCACTGGTCGGCGGGGCGCCCGGCGTTCTCGATGCCGAAGCGGCGCGCGATGGCGCGCTCGTATGCCGTGGGGCCGGGCTGCTGCGCGGCCGCCGGGTCGTCGGGGACGATCTCGAGGGAGAGGACGTCCTCCTTCTCCCCTCGGAAGAGGGCGAGGATGCGGTGGGACGGGAGCTTGGAGAGCGGCTCGGAGAAGTCGAAGTAGTCGGAGAACTTCGCGCCCTCCTCCTCCTTCCCGGAGCGCACGTGGGAGCCGATGTGCCCCTGCCTCCAGACGCGCTCACGCAGGTCGCCGATGAGGTCGGCGTCCTCGGCGAAGCGCTCGACAAGAATGGCGCGGGCTCCGTCGAGCGCGGCGGCAACGTCTGCCACCTCGCGGCCGGCGTCGACGAATCCGGCTGCGGCAGCTGCTGGTTCGGTGTCGGGTGAGCCGAGGAGAAGGTCTGCGAGCGGCTCGAGGCCTGCCTCCCGGGCGATCTGGGCCTTGGTCCGGCGCTTCGGCTTGAACGGCAGGTAGATGTCCTCGAGGCGTGCCCTCGTCTCGGCGGCGAGGATCTGCGCACGGAGCGCGTCGTCGAGCTTGCCCTGCTCCTCGACGGATGCCAGCACGGCCGCGCGCCGCTCCTCGAGCTCGCGGAGGTAGCCGAGGCGCTCCTCGAGGGTGCGCAGCTGCGCGTCGTCGAGGCCGCCAGTGACCTCCTTGCGATAGCGCGCCACGAAGGGGACGGTCGACCCGCTGTCGAGCAGTCCGACGGCGGCGGTCACCTGCCCGTCCCGGACGCCGAGCTCCTCCGCGATGCGGTGCTCGATCGACGGCGCCTTCACCAGCCCGCTCACCTCCATGCTCACTGGGTTGTTCTCCTTGTCGTCGACGACGGACCGAGCCACACATTCTGCCGTGCAGCTGATCCAGACCTGCAGGCAGTCCCGCCTCGGATGGATCGGACCATTCCCTGTGCCTGTGGTTCGACGATGGGAGTTCTTCTAGTTCTGAACGGCGCGTCTCATGCCTACTGCGAGCCGTGGCTGTCACGATGGCGCGCCGCGAACGGCAAGCCTTTTCAGGGTCGCATCAAAAAGAATTCAGGGGAGAATGGCTCATCACAATTCAGGGTGTAGTCGGCGTCTGAATCCGCCTGCTTCTAGGAGGCATCGGGCGATGTAGTTGGTGAGGTTGCGGAACCCCAGGGCTGAGCCGCGGAGGTGTTCGAGGCGGCCGTTGATGGCCTCGGTCGGGCCGTTGCTGGTGCCGGGCCGGTCGAAGTAGGCCAGCACGTCGGCGGCTCTCTTCCTCAAGGTCCGCCCGAGGGTGATCAGCTCGGTCAGCGCGGCGGGAACGCCGGCGCTGAGGGATGCGATCAGTGCGGTCATGAGCTCGCGTCCTCGGGTCCGGTCGGGCTCGCGGTAGGCACCGATCATCCGCTGGTAGATGCCCCACGTGGCCTCGACCTCGACGTGCTCCGCGACCGCGAACAGCGCTGAGAGCCGGTCCTGCTGTTTGTCGGTGAGCAGACCGGACCCGGTGTGCAGGGTCCGCCGGGCGGCGTAGAGCGGGTCACCGGAGCGGCCGCGGTGACCATGAAGCTCTTGCTGGACCCGGCGGCGGCACCGGTCCARGGCGTCACCGGCCAACCGGACGACGTGGAAGGGGTCCATCACGGCGACCGCGTCGGGCAGCTCCTCGCTGGTGGCGGTCTTGAACCCGGTGAACCCGTCCATCGCGACGACCTCCACCCGGTCACGCCAAGCCTGTGGCCGGTCGGTCAGCCACTGCTTGAACGCCTGCTTCGAGCGGCCCAGGACCATGTCGAGCAGCCGTGCCGGCCCGGTCCCATCACGGATCCCAGTCAGGTCGATGACCACGGTGACGTATTTGTCGCCGCGCCTGGTGTGGCGCCACACGTGCTCATCGACCCCGACGGCCCTCACGCCCTCGAATCGGGCCGGGTCCGCGATCAGGACACGCTGGCCCTCGGCCAGGACCGCGTCGTTCGCGGTGTTCCACGCGACCCCGAGCCCTTCAGCGACCCGGGCCACGCTCAGGTGCTGACACACGATCGCCTCCAGCGCCCACCGTAGCCCGCGACGGGAGAGCTTGGCCCGCGGCTGCGCCGCCGCCGTCGTGTCCTGGCGCCACACGTGCCCGCACCCGGTGCACCGGTAGCGGCGGAGCGTCACGAGCAACGTCGTGGGCCGCCAGCCGAACGGCTCATGCGCCAACTCCCTGGTCAGGGTGTCCCGGGGCGCCCCCTCGCACCCGCAGCGCCGGCACCACCGATCCAGCTCGAGAACCCGGCAGGCCAGCACGGCCCGGTCAGGCTCAAGGCGTTGACCGGTCACCTCCAGCCCGAGCTCCTCGAGACGGCAGAACGAGGTCAGGTCAGGACGGGCGAAGCCCGCCGGCGCGGTAGCGTCAGGCACGTCGAGGTCTTCCGGATGAGGCGTGTAGGAACCTTCATCCTCGGGAGACCTCGACCCCTATCCAGTCACCGACGCGCCGACCACCGCACCGTGCCTTACACCGTCGATTGTGAAGAGCCAGTTA
>NZ_JBFRFG010000027.1:0-42708 GCF_052114705.1 Terrabacter sp. 2YAF2 | reverse complement strand
CCCCAAAGGCATCGACTTCACCACTGTCACCGACGAACGCGTCGCCCACGTCGAACACCTGCTCAACACCCGACCCCGAGCCACCCTCGGCTTCCACACCCCCGCCGTTAGGCTCAACGAACTACTCACCGTTGCGCAGACGACTTGAGACCGCCCCCGCCGGTGTCCGCTGCGAAGTGCGCACTCGAGCGTCGAGTGCTCAACTTCCTACGCCGGTGCGCGTCGGGAACTGGGCACTCGACGGGGTCGGGGCAACCGGCATACGGGAACTCGGGGTCGGGCAGACGACGGGGTCCTGCCGTCAGACGCGAGGCAGCTCCCAGGTGTGCACCGGCTCGTTGGCCATCATCCCCTCGATGTAGTGGCGGAGCATCTCGCGCAGCGCCCGGTCGCGGGGCAGGCCCCGGGCCTCGAGCCGGGCGACGCACTCGGTCTGCCACGAAGCCCCGTTGACGCCGAGGAGGCACCGCTGCTCGATGATCGTCAGGAAGCGGTCGCGAACGGCCGCCGAGACGCCCCAGCGCTCGAGACCCTCGTGCGCCATGGGCAGCAGTCGTCGCAGCACGAGCTCGGTGGCCGGCACGTCACCGAAGCCGGGCCAGTAGGTGCTGGCGTCGATCCCGAGGCGGGCGCCCTCCTCGAAGTTGGCCTCCGCGGCCGAGAAGCTCATCCGGGTCCAGACCGGGCGGTCCTCCTCGGCGAGGATGCGCATGGTGCCGTAGTAGAAGGCGGCGTTGGCCATGACGTCGGCGATGCTCGGGCCGGCCGGCAGGACGCGGTTCTCGACGCGCAGATGCGGCCGGCCGCCGACGATGTCGTAGATCGGGCGGTTCCAGCGGTAGACCGTGCCGTTGTGCAGGCGCAGCTCCTTGAGCTCGGGCACCTCGCCGCGCTCGAAGACCTCCTCGGGCTCCTCGTCGTAGAGCTCGGGCAGCAGCGCCGGGAAGTAGCGGACGTTCTCCTCGAAGAGGTCGAAGATCGAGGTGATCCACCGCTCGCCGAACCACACCCGAGGGCGCACGCCCTGGTTCTTCAGCTCGACCGACCGGGTGTCGGTCGCCTGGGTGAAGAGCGGGATCCGGGTCTCGGCCCACAGCCGCTGCCCGAGGAAGAACGGCGAGTTGGCCCCGAGCGCGAGCTGCGGGCCGGCAAGGACCTGCGCGGCGTTCCAGTGGTCGGCGAAGCGCTCGGGCTGGACCTGCAGGTGCAGCTGGATCGAGGTGCACGCCGACTCGGGGGCCAGGCTGTCGGAGTAACGCGCGATGCGCTCCCCCGTCGGGCCCTCCAGCTCGAGCCAGACATCCTCACCGCGCGCATCGAGCACCGCGTTGTTGAGGGCGGCATAACGGATGTTCTCGCTGATCCAGTCGCCCTCGAAGTGCTCCGGCATGACCGTCGGCAGGATGCCGATGGCCACGATGCCGGCATGGGCCTCGGCGGCCTTGGCGGAGGCCCGGTTGAGGGACTCGCGCAGCAGCTGCTCGAGCTCGATGGCCGAGTCGCCCGGGAGCGGGCGAGGGTGGACGTTGAGCTCGATGTTGTAGCGCGCCAGCTCGGTCTGGTAGTCCTCGTCGGCGATCTGCTCGAGCACCGTCTTGTTGTCGAGCTTGGGCCCGAGGTCCTCGTTGACGAGGTTGAGCTCGATCTCGAGACCGGTCATCGGTCGGTCGAACTCGAACTCGCTCTTGCCGAGCATGCGCTCGAACACGTCGAGGTCACGGCGCACCTTCTCGCGGTACTCCTGCCGCTGCTCGCGCGTGTACCTGGCCTGCTCGACGTCGGCTCCCACGTGAGGAGACAACCACACTCGCGGTCTCGACGCGAGTGGCACGCACGCAGCGGCCACCACCTGGGCTCGGGTCCCGGCAGGTGGTGACCGCTGCGGCGTCGGGGGCTCAGCCCTCGAAGGCCTCCGGCGGCGGGCAGGAGCAGACGAGGTTACGGTCGCCGTAGGCACCGTCGATGCGGCTGACCGGCGGCCAGTACTTGTCGGCGGCGTGCACCCCGACCGGGAAGGCGGCCTCGGTGCGGTCGTAGGGGTGGTTCCACTCCCCCGCGATGTTGAGCGCCGTGTGCGGGGCGTGTCGCAGCATGCTGTCGGCCACGGCGACCTCGCCGGCGCGGATCGCCTCGATCTCGCCGCGGATCGCGATCATCGCGTCGCAGAAGCGGTCGAGCTCGTAGAGGTTCTCGGACTCGGTCGGCTCGACCATGAGGGTTCCCGCGACGGGGAAGCTCATCGTCGGTGCGTGGAAGCCGTAGTCGACGAGGCGCTTGGCGATGTCGTCGACCGTGACACCGGTCTCGGCTGTGATCTGCCGGACGTCGAGGATGCACTCGTGCGCGACGAGGTCATCGTGGCCGGAGTAGAGCACGGGGTAGTGCTCGCGCAGCCGGGCCGCGATGTAGTTGGCACCGAGCACGGCCATCTGGGTGGCGTGGCGCAGGCCCTCGCCGCCCATGAGCCGGACGTAGGCCCACGAGATCGGCAGGATGCTCGCCGACCCGTAGGGCGCGGCGGACACGGGGCCGACGCCGGTCTCGGGCCCGGCCTCCGCGGCGAGCGGGTGGTTGGGCAGGTGCGGCGCGAGGTGGGCGCGCACCGCGACCGGGCCGACACCGGGACCGCCGCCGCCGTGCGGGATGCAGAAGGTCTTGTGGAGGTTGAGGTGGCTGACGTCCGCGCCGAACTTCCCGGGCTGGGCGAGCCCGACGAGGGCGTTGAGGTTGGCGCCGTCGACGTAGACCTGTCCGCCCGCCTCGTGGACGAGCTCGCACAGCTCGGTGATGGTGTCCTCGTAGACGCCGTGCGTGGACGGGTAGGTCACCATGATCGCGGCGAGGTCGTCGCGGTGGGCCTCGATCTTGGCGCGGAGGTCGTCCATGTCGATGGTGCCGTCGGCGGCGGTCTTGACGACGACGACCTTGAGCCCCGCCATGACCGCGGAGGCGGCGTTGGTGCCGTGGGCGCTCGCGGGGATGAGGCAGACCCGACGGTGGCCCTCGCCGCGCGCCTGGTGGTAGGCGTGGATCGCGAGCAGGCCCGCGAACTCACCCTGCGAGCCGGCGTTGGGCTGGAGGGAGACGGCGTCGTAGCCGGTGATCTCGCACAGCCACGACGACAGGTCGTCGATGAGGGCGCGGATACCCTCGGTCTGCTGCGCCGGCGCGAACGGGTGGAGGTTGGCGAACTCCGGCCAGGTGACCGCCTCCATCTCGGTGGTGGCGTTGAGCTTCATCGTGCACGAGCCGAGCGGGATCATGCCGCGGTCGAGCGCGAAGTCGCGGTCGGAGAGCCGGCGCAGGTAGCGCAGCATCGCCGTCTCGGAGTGGTGCGCGTGGAAGACCGGGTGGGTGAGGAACTCGGACGAGCGGGCCAGACCCTCGGGTATGCCGTGTGCTCCCGTCCCGCTCATGCCGGACGTCACGTCGTCAGTCGGGTTCACGCCGAAGGCATCGAGGACCGCGTGCACCGTTGCGGACGTGGACGTCTCGTCGAGGCTGAGCGAGACGCGGTCGGCGTCGACGCGCCAGACGTTGATGCCCCGGTCTGCGAAGGCGGCCGTGACCTCGTCCGCACGACCCGGCACGACGACCGTGAGCGTGTCGAAGAACGCCGTCGTCTCGACGTCGAGGCCACCGTCGATGAGGGCGCCGCGCAGGGCGGCGGTGAGGGTGCCTACGCGCTTCGCGATGGCCACGAGCCCGGCGGGACCGTGCCACACGGCATACATGCTCGCCATGACGGCGAGCAGCACCTGCGCGGTGCAGATGTTGGAGGTCGCCTTCTCGCGGCGGATGTGCTGCTCGCGCGTCTGCAGGGCCAGGCGGTAGGCCTGGTGCCCCTCGGCGTCGACGGAGACGCCGACGAGGCGGCCGGGGATCTGTCGCTCGAGCCCCCGGTGCACGGCCATGTAGCCGGCGTGCGGACCGCCGAAGCCCATCGGGACGCCGAAGCGCTGCGCGCTGCCGACGGCGATGTCGGCGCCCCACTCACCCGGGGCGCTGGCCAGGGTGAGCGCGAGCAGGTCGGCGCAGGCGGTGACGAGGCCCTTGGCCTCGTGGACGGCCGCCGTCAGAGCCGTCCAGTCGACGATCTCGCCGGTGGCGTCGGGGTACTGCACCAGTGCGCCGACCACAGGCTTGCCGTCGGCGGCGGCGGCCAGGGAGTCGGCGTCGGTGACGCCGCGCAGGTCGGTGACGCGCAAGGGCAGTCCGAGCGCGTCGGCGCGCGTGCGCATCACGGCGATGGTCTGCGGGAAGAGCCGCTCGTCGACGAGCACGACGGCGTCGGCAGGTGCCTTGCTGGCCCGGCGCATCAGCGACATCGCCTCTGCCGCGGCGGTCGACTCGTCGAGGAGGGACGAGCCTGCGACGTCGAGCCCGGTGAGGTCGGTGATGACCGTCTGGAAGTTGAGCAGGGCCTCGAGGCGTCCCTGGGAGATCTCGGGCTGGTAGGGCGTGTAGGCGGTGTACCAGGCGGGGTTCTCCAGGACGTTGCGGCGCACGACCGGCGGCGTCACGGTGCCGTAGTAGCCCAGGCCGATGAGCGAGGTGAGAACCGAGTTGCGCGAGGCGAACCCGCGCAGCTCCTCGATGACGGCGCTCTCGCTGGCGGCCGCGTCGATCCGGAGCGGCGACTCCGACCGGATGGCGCCCGGGATGGCGCGGTCGCACATGGCATCGAGGCTGGGCTGCCCCACCACCTCGAGCATGTGGCGCACGTCGTCACCGCCCGGGCCGACGTGGCGGCTGACGAAGTCGGCCATCACCGTCTCGGTGGACGTTCCGGTGGTGACGGGCACGAGGTGGTCGATCGACATGCGGGCTCCTGACGGGTTCGAGCGGACGACACACGCTCCCCGTCTGTCGAGCACGGTGACGTGCCTCCAGAGTTGCCTCGCCCGCGTGGTCCTGGCGCCTGAGAGGTTCCGGGGATGTTGCCCCTTCGGCGCCTCGCAGGTGCAGCGCACCCCGAGGACTCTCCCACGCAGGGTCGATCGGCACTCCCGAATCTACCAGCAGGCGCGGGCCGTTCGGTCATGCGAACGGCCCGGCCGGGGTGTCCGGTCGGGCCGCGGGCAGCCGTCTCCGGCCGTCTCCGGCCGTGTCGCAGGGGGCGTTGCCGCGGCGCTCAGGCCAGCCGGCGGGCCTGGCGGCGAGCGGTGAGCTCGTCGTCCGGGTGGTCGAGCGCGGCCTCGTCGTCGACGCGCTCGCTGGGCAGCAGGGCCAGCTCGCCCTCGACCTCGCGCCACACGCGTCCGACGGCGATGCCGAAGACACCCTGTCCACCCTGGACGAGGTCGATGACCTCGTCGGCGGAGGTGCACTCGTAGACGGAGGCGCCGTCGCTCATGAGGGTGATCTGGGCCAGGTCCTCGACACCGCGCTCGCGGAGGTGGCTGATGGCGACGCGGATCTGCTGGAGGGAGACCCCGGTGTCGAGCAGGCGCTTGACGACCTTGAGGACGAGGATGTCGCGGAAACCGTAGAGTCGCTGGGTGCCCGATCCCGTGGCGCTGCGCACCGACGGCTCCACGAGTCCGGTGCGGGCCCAGTAGTCGAGCTGGCGGTAGGTGATGCCGGCGGCCCTGCAGGCCGTCGGGCCGCGGTAGCCGCTGTCCTCGTTGAGCTCGGGCAGGTCGTCGGTGAACAGCAGGCCCTGGGACCCGACGGGCACGGCCCGCGCGGAGTCGCGCGCGTCCTCGATGGCGGCCATGCCGTCCTCCTCCTGCTCATGCTGCGGGCCGCGGTGGTGCGGTCGCGCAGACGACAACCAGATAACTACAGTCACGTCGTTCTACTGAAGGTAGGCCGCGAACCCGGTCCGGTCAATCACCCGGGGTCCGCATGGCGCGGCGTGTCGGGACGCAGCGCATCCTTCGACGTCTACGTGAAGGTTAAACTCTGGTGGCGTCAGTCGGGGTGATCGGGCAGATCCGGACGGTCGCCCGGCTCCTGCGACTCTGGAGCCGGCCCTTCGAAGTCCTCGGCCGACACGTGGTCGAGGAACTCCTTGAAGCGCTCGACCTCGTCGTCCTCCTCGGACGACACGACGATCGCGGCCTCGTCGAGGATGGCGGGCTCGACGAGAACCTTGGCGCCCGTGCGCAGGGCGAGCGCGATGGCGTCACTGGCGCGGGAGCTCACCTCGGCCTTGCCGTCGATGATGAGCGCGGCGTGGAAGACGGAGTCCTTGAGAGCAACGATGCGCACCTCGGTCAGCTCGTGGCCGAGCACCGCCAGGACGTCTCGCATCAGGTCGTGCGTCAGCGGTCTCGGAGGCACGACACCCTGCTGGGCGTAGGTGATCGCGGCAGCCTCGGCGGCCCCGATCCAGATCGGCAGGTAGCGTCCGCCGTCCCGCTCCCGGAGCAGCACGATCGGTTGGTTCGTGGGCATCTCGACGCGGACGCCCAGGACATCGACCTCTCTCACTCCTCCACCGTACCCCGGCCTGTCGACGACGGGGACGGCCCTCAGCGAGCGAGTCCCGCGCGGACGAGCGCGACGTGCAGGGCGATGCAGGCAGAGGCGATCTCGGCCGCGCGGTCCTCTCGGGTGCCGCTCCCCCGCCGGGTCGCGAGGACCTGGTCCACGAGTCCGATCTCGCGGTCGGCTGCGGTGCGGAAGGGCCGGAGGTGGCGCGCCTCGAGACCGTGGGCGGCGAGCGTGCGCGCAGCGGCCGCGATGGCCAGCGCCTCGTGCCCGAAGTGGCCGCGGCCGTCGGGCTGGAGCAGCCCGTAGGTCTCCAGGGCGTGCATCGTCTCGCGGTCGATGCCGGTGGCCTCGCGCAGCTCGGGACCGGTCAGGGAGATGTCACGTCGCGGCAGGAGCTCGTGCGGCTGCGGCACCTCCGGGTCGTCGCTCGGCGCGGGCGGCTGGGGTCGGCCGCCGGCGTTGTCGACCGGCTCGGCCAGACCCCGGTCGAGGGCGTCGAGGGCGTCACGGATCACCTTGAGCGGCCAGTAGCGGTCGCGCTGCGCGGTGAGGACGTAGTGCAGCCGGCGGACGTCGTCCTCCGTGTAGGTCCGGTAGCCGGACGCGGTGCGGTGCGGCAGCACCAGGCCCTCCGCCTCGAGGAAGCGGATCTTCGACGCGGTGACGTCGGGGAAGTCCTCGGACAGTGCTGCCAGCACCTTGCCGATCGTGAGGCGTCGTGGAGCGGGTGCGGTGCCGTCGCCCGCGACCGTGCCAGCGGTCATGCGCCTGCGTGCTGGGCAGCTCCGGACGAGTAGTACACGAGGCGGAACTTGCCGATCTGGACCTCGTCACCGAGGTGCAGGGGTGCCTCGTCGATGCGTTCCCGGTTGACGTAGGTGCCGTTGAGCGAGCCGGCGTCGCGCACGACGTAACCACCGCCCTGGGCGACGAACAGCGCGTGCTTGCGCGAGACGGTCACGTCGTCGAGGAAGATGTCCGAGTCGGGATGACGGCCTGCTGCCACCTGCTGGTCGTCGAGCAGGAAGCGGGCACCCGTGTTGGGTCCTCGGAGCACGACGAGCAGCGCCGTGCCGGGACGCAGGGCCTCGATGGTGGCATGGTCCTCGGCCGTGAGGCCACGCGGCGTGACGGTGTCGACGTGGTCGCTGTCCTGCGACGGCACGCCCTGGAACCGCATGGTGCGGGGTTCGACGTTCATGTCGTCGGGGTCGGGCAGGTCGCTCGACATGCGGTCCTCCTCTGTGGTGCGGGCGGATTCGGGGTGCAGCCACTCTAGTTGACCCGGGCAGGTCACAGCGTGCCGTGCGTCACGGGCGCGCGGCTGCCCGGCGGGCGGCACGGGTCAGGCAGAGATCAGTCTGGAACCAGGCAGGGATCAGGGCAGGGACGCGGTGTAGGTCGACGCGTCCATGAGTCCGTCGACGGCCGAGGCGTCGGCCAGTCGCAGCTCGAACATCCAGCCCTCGCCGTAGGGGTCCGAGTTGATGAGCTCGGGCGACGCGTCGAGCGCGGCGTTGGTGGCGGTCACCTCGCCCTCGAGGGGGGCGTAGACGTCGCTGACCGACTTCGTCGACTCGACCTCCCCGCACGAGTCGCCGGGGGTGACCGTGTCGCCCACGGCCGGAAGGGAGACGTAGACGACGTCACCGAGGGCGTCCTGCGCGAACGAGGTGATGCCGATGCGAACCACCCCGTCGTCGCCGACGCGGACCCACTCGTGGTCGCTGGTGTAGCGCAGGTCAGAGGGGTAGTCCAGCTCGCTCATGTCACTCCTTCGTCGATGCGCGGCCCAGGGCGGGAGGTCGTGGCCGCGCGTGCTGCTGTGCGTGGACGCCGCAGACGATGCGGCGGCACCTGAGAGGATGCCATGCCAGCGCCCAGCGCGCAGGAAGTGGGTCCCACTGCGTGTCCCGGTGCGCGACGCACGGCTCCCTGCGTCACTCGACCGGCTTGGCGTGGGTCATCTTGGTGGGTTGGTGCAGCGAGTTGATCTCGATGAGGCTGGACTCCGTGACCGCCGCCTCGGCGCCCTTCTGCCGCACGGACTCGACGATGCCGCCGGGAATCGTCATGGCTGACGACAGGGTCTTCGAGTCGCCGATCACCTTGATGACGAGGGGGCGCGGCACCGTCACGCCGTCGATCTGGATCTGTCCGTTGCGGTCCCCCACGAACGAGGAGGCGACCACGCGGACGCCCCCGACGTCGATGGACTCCGCACCCGCGTCGCGCAGCTCCTGGATGATGTCGAGGACGATGGGTCCCGTCACGGCATTGGTCGGGTCGGTGATGCGCATCGTGATCCCGGGACCCTTCGCAGCGATGGTCCCGGCGAGGATGCCGAGGGTGTCGACGCGCTTCTGCGCCTGCTCGAGCGCCTCGGCCGCGGTGCCGGTGCCGTTCTTGAGACGGTCGCGGGTGGACTCCAGCTCGCGGACCTGCTGGTCGAGGCGTGACGAACGCAGCGAGATGTCGTCCAGCACGCGGACGAGGTCGGTCTGGCTGAGCTCGTCTAGGCCGCGCTGGTTCGTCAGCTGGACCTGGGCCGCGATGCCGGCTCCGAGGAGCAACGCGAGCAAGGCGCCCAGTGCGTTGGCCCGGGTCGCGCGTGGCCAGCTCATCCTCAGGAGGCGCTTCCACGCAGCCCGGCCCTCGACCGGGACCCGGCTCGTCCCGGTCCCGCGCGCCTCGGACGACGTGAAGTCGACCTCGGCGCCGTCGTCGACACTGGTGCCGAAGACCGGCACGGCTGTGGAGGTCTCGTCGCTCCCCTGGGCGTCGGCATCGACGGCCAGGTCAGGGGCGTCCTCCTCGATGGCGGGGGGCGGTCCCGGGCGACCCTTCTTGCGCTTTGCCATGCTCAGGCCTTGAACAGGTGCCGCCGGATGGAGGCGACGTTGGAGAAGATCCGGACGCCGAGGACGACGACGACTCCGGTCGAGAGCTGCGAGCCGACTCCCAGCTGGTCGCCCAGGAAGACGATGAAGGCCGCGACGACGACGTTGGACAGGAACGAGACGACGAAGACCTTGTCGTTGAAGATGCCGTCGAGGATCGCTCGGATGGCGCCGAACACGGCGTCCAGGGCCGCGATGACGGCGATGGGCAGGTAGGGCTGGATCCACACCGGCACCGAGGGATTGAGGAAGAGCCCCACCGCGAGTCCGGCCAACAGGCCGAGAACTGGGATCACGAGGGCTTCTCCTGACTGCTCGGTGTCGCCGGGTTCCCGGTGCCCGGGGTGGCGCTTCGGTTGGGGGTGCCCGAGGGCGATCCCGGGGTCGACGTGCTCGTGGGGGGCGAGCCTACGGGCGGGCCGACCGGTTGCGCGACCTCGAGACGTGCGGCGGAGTCTCCCGGCACGGTCAGCGAGTCGTGGCCGGCCATGACCGACCGGATCTTGTACTGGTCCGTCAACTGCGAGAGGTAGAGCCCGGCAAATGACGGCTCGAAGAGCTGCTGCATGCCCTGGGAGTCGCCCAGGGCCGTGATGACATAAGGCCGTGTCAGGGGCCTGAAGTCGACGATGATCGCCTGGCCGGCGAAACGGATGGCCGCGGTCGAGCTGAGCCGGTGGCCGTTGATGGAGATCGCCTCGGCGCCGGCTCCCCAGAGCCCGTTGACGATGATCTGCAGGTCGCCGGAGGTGACCCGCCCCTGCTGGAAGCCGCCGCTGGGACGTGTGCCGGCGTTGGCGTCGGTCTCGGTCGAGGCCGCGTCGTCGAGAGTCAGGGTCAGGCCCGGGCCCCTCAGCGGCACCGCGCCGGCCTGCACCTCGAGGTTCTTGATCGAGGAGGTGAGGTCCGGGCCGCCGGACTGCTGCAGGGACAGGGCCTCGAAGTCACGGACCTGCTTGGCGAGGACGGCAACCTTGGCCTCCTGGTCACTCCCGTGCTTCTGCAGCGCCTCGATGCGGGTGACGAGCTCCTTCTTCAGGGCGGCAGCCGCCGTGGGCTTGGGGCGCAGGGACTGCGCTGCGACGGCGAAGAGGAACCCGATGAGGATCGCCAGCACGATGACGAGCACGGTCCGGGTCGACGTCGCCCGCGGCAGGCCCGCGGCGGCGCGGCGGGACGCGGCCTCCTGGTAGCCCGGGTCGAGCGGCCGCTCCATCATCGTGGTCAGCAACGTCATCGACTCGTCGGGTCGCCGGGGTGCTGTCACGGTGTCACCGTCCGGGCACCCTGGGTCAGCACGATCCGTGCGTGGACGGCATACAGCACGGCGGCCAGCCAGTAGAGCACGACGCCCCACCACGCGAAACCCCACCCGACGGGTCGGGCGAGGTCACCGATCCAGTCGTCCCGGTGCGCGAGCAGCAGCAGGGGAAAGGCGTAGAGCAGGTTGAAGGTCGCGGCCTTGCCGACGAAGTGGACGGGCAGTCCGACCTGGCCGCGGCTGCGCAGGTAGAGCAGCATCATCGCCATGACGAGCTCGCGGGCGAGGAGCACGACGACGAGCCAGACGGGGATGATGTCGCGCCACATGAGTCCGAAGAGCGTCGCCAGGATGTAGAGGCGGTCGGCGATCGGGTCGAGGAACCCGCCGAGCCGGCTCTCCATGTTGAACTGCCGAGCGATCTTGCCGTCCAGGTAGTCCGTGACGCCGGAGAGGAGCAGCAGGAGCAGCGCGAGCCCGTCGCGGCCGGACAGGATCGCCCAGAGGAAGACCGGCACGCCGAGCAGTCGCAGGATCGACAGGACGTTGGGGATCGTCAGCAGGCGCTCCGACACGACGTGCTGGGGCTCCCCCACCTTCTCGATCTCCACGGCGGCAAGCCTAACCGGCTGCCGGAGGGCTCGATGCGCCCGCTCGGCCACGATGCGGACACGGACCAACGCCGCGGGGCCCGGCACCCCGGGTGTTGGGTCCTTGACTACTTGAAGGACTGAGAGGCGGGCGTGCTCACCACCGCCCCACGGAGCGCGCGGACGTAGACGGTCTGCTTGCCGTTGCCAGGGGGGATCATGAACGGCGCGGCGCATGGCGCCCAGCTAGACGTGCCGGGCGGGCTGCTGCCGTTCGTGATCTGGCACTCGTAGGTGTAGCCGGGGACGCTGGTCCACGTCGCGGTTCCGCTGTTCCCGCTGGCGTCGACGGCCAGTCCGGTCGGCGCCGTCGGGGTCGGGGTCACAAGGAAGGACTGGGTGGCCTGTGGGGCTGCGGCCCAGGTCGCGTTGCCGGCCTGGTCGGCGTTGACGGAGCACGTGCCGGCGGCGACGTAGCTGACGCTGGTCCCGCTGACGGTGCACACCGATGGGGTGGCGCTCGTGAAGGTCACGACCAGTCCCGAGCTCGCCGACGCGGCCACGGCGTAGGGCGCGTCCCCGAGCATCGCGGACGCCGGAGCGGACGAGGTGAACGTGATCGACTGCGCGGACTTGGACACGGTGAACGACTGCGTCACCCGGACGGCTGCGGCATACGTGGCGTCGCCGGCCTGGTCGGCGGCGATGGTGCACGTGCCGGCGGCGACGAAGGAGACGGAGACGGTGGGCCCTGAGACGGTGCAGACGCCCGTCGTGGTGCTCGAGAAGGTGACGGCCAGGCCGGAGGTCGCGGTGGCTGTGACGGTGTAGGCCGCGCCCCCGACCGTGGCCGAGGCGGGGGCGATCGAGGTGAACGAGATCGTCTGCGACCGCTTGACCACGGACTGCGACACCGCGGCAGAGGACGCCGCGGCGTACGGCGCCGACCCGGCATACGTGGCCGTGAGGGTGCGCGTCCCGGTGGAGGCCCAGGCGAAGAGGCACGTCGCCGTGCCAGAGCTGAGCGTCTGGCTGCCGCTGGAGCACGTGATCGCCGTGCCGCCGTCGCGGAAGACCACGGTTCCGGTCGGGGTGCCGGACGCGGCGGTGACCGTCGCCGTGAGAGTGACGGACTGGTCCACGACGGACGGGTTGGGCGATGACGTGAGCGAGATGCTGGTCGCGATGATGCGCAAGACGGTCACGGTGGCGCTCGGCGCGCTGACTGCCGTCCACCCCGAGCGGACCGCATACACGGTGTAGCTGTAGGTGCCGTCAGGCACCGAGCCGTCGGAGCAGGACGTCGCGGTCAGCAGCGCAGAGGCGGAGCTCGCGCAGGCTGCTGCCTTCGACCCCGTGGCGGTGTCGGTCCGCTCGACCCAGTACCCGGCAGGGACGACGCCGCTCGCGGGGGCCGTCCACGAGACGACAGCGCTCGAGCTGCCGGCAGAAGACGTCGCAGAGACACCGGACGGCGCGACCAGCGTGCTCGTCGAGGCGGTCCCGGTGCCACGACCTCCCGTCGTCCAGAAGGCCCATGCGGTGCCGGACACACCCATGAGCATCGCGAGGACCACGAGGATGCCGAGAGCGCGCACGCCGCGGTTCGGGGCGGCACGGCGTGCGCGCGGCTTCGGGGTGGTGCGGCGGTGCATCACTGCTCGGCCACCGCGGACCACGTGAGGGTGAAGGCCTTGTTCTTGCAGACGTCCTGGTTGACGTCCGGCAGGTCTCGGAGGCGGATCGCAGCGGCGGAGACGCCCTCGGTGGGGAGCGTGACCGTGGCCCGAGAAGGGACCGGCACGACGAGGCCGGCGACGAACCGGGGCTGCCGGACCTCGACGTTGGTCGCTGTCGCGCAACCTGGCGGAGTGCTGTCCGGGGCCACCGACAGCGTGAGACCGGTCAGGCGGATCGGGATCCCGTTCGGGTTGCTGACCTGGACCGGCACCTCGCGCCAGAGCCCGGGCGCGAGCTCGCTGATGTCCCCTGCCACCGCGAACCGCAGGCCGTATGCCAGCGGCGCGTCCCGGTAGGAGAAGGAGTACGCCGTGGTGGCCGACTCACGGCTGGAACCGTCGACCGCCAGGACGGACAGCCGGTGGCGGTCCGTCCTGGCGGGGTCGAGCTCCCAGGTCAGCGGCGACGCGCAGTCGAACCACGAGCCGTCGTCCACGGAGCACCGGAACCGGACGCCCGGCTGGTCGTCGACCCACGCGGCCGTGTTCGTCGTCGCCGAGGTCGGGTCGGCAGGAACCGACGTCAGGACCGGCGCCTCGACCGTCGTGCCGGGCGCGATGCGCGTCATCCCGAGCAGCACCACCAGGACCGCGACGAAGACGACGAACAGCCCCAGGGCAGCATGCCTGGCGGTGATCGGCGTCTTCACGTGTTCCTCCGCGGTCCGAACGGTGTCGAGTGCTGCCCTCATGGCCCCCGGTCAAGCCGAACGGGGTGGGCGCCGGGGTCCAGTCGGCTCCCACCCCGCCCGGGTCTCAGCTGGCGACGTAGTGGATCGTCACCGCGGCGCCCTTGCAGGCGTCCTGGTTCGTGGTCTTGTTGTTGAACTGCATGGTGAAGGTGCCCGTCGTCGTCGCGTTCGGCGCAAGGTCGATCGGAGTCACGGTGATGGAGACCGCGGTGGCCTCGGTGGATGGAGCCGGCGCACCGTTGAGCTTGTAGTCGGTGCTGTCACAGTCGGTCGCGCCCGTCGTGACGTAGGCCTTGAGGCCCTGGAGCTTGTAGCTCTCGCTGCCGCTGTTCTTGACCGTCGCGGTGACCGTCTGCGCGGAGTCGCCGGGGAACATCGGGCTGGTGGCGTTGCCCGAGACGACGAGAGCGGTCGACGTACCAGTCGCAGTCGTGGCCGTTCCGGTGCCGCCACCGTTGCTCGTCCAGTAGGCGTAGGCGCCGCCGGCCGTCGCGAGTCCGATGACTCCAGCGGCGAGGAGGGCGGCGGACCTCTTCTTCTTCGAGTTCTTGGCGTTCTTGGAGCTCGTCTTGTGAGTGCGCATGGAGTCGTCCATGACCTTTCCCCTCGAGTGGCTTTACCGTTTCTTGGTGTGCTGCTGGCGAAACATTGACACTCAAAACGGCAAAAAAGGGGCGCCTCGGCGAACATTTCGCATACCTTGCGGATTGCTTGCGGTTCCACGGGAGTTCTTGCAGATGACTACCGGACTCCTTGCCTGACAGCACGATTCACGGGACACGTAACGGGGTCTGGGTCGAGATCTCGGCTCGGCGTTCGTCGGTACGTGAACCTGCGGCTGGGTAGAGAGATGGCATGCGGCCCCTCAGAGCGGCCCGCGCCCACATCCCGAAGGAGATCCGATGGACGACGCGTCGACCCACCGCGCTGCGCTCACCTTCATCGGGACGGCCACGACGCTGATCGAGCTCGGCTCGTTCACGCTCCTCACCGACCCCAACTTCCTGCACCGGGGGCAGCGGGCCTACCTCGGCAAGGGTCTGTGGTCCCGCCGCCTCACCGACCCGGCCCTCACGGTCGACGCGGTCCCGCCGGTGGACGCAGTGCTGCTCTCCCACCTGCACGGCGACCACTTCGACCGGGTCGCCCGCAAGGGACTGTCTCGGGGGCTCCCCGTCGTGACGACCCCGCAGGCAGCCCGCCGGCTGAGCCGCTGGGGCTTCAGGACGCAGGGGCTGTCCCCGTGGGACCAGGTCGAGCTGGCCCACGATGACGAACGCCTCACCATCACCTCGGTCCCCGGAATCCATGCGCGCGGGCTGCTTCGCGCAGCCCTGCCGCCTGTCATGGGATCGGTCGTCGAGCACCGCGTCGCCGGGCTGCTCCGGCACCGCCTCTACGTCAGCGGCGACACCCTCACGGGAGACCACCTCGACGACATCCGGTCGCGCTTCCCCGAGATCGACACGGCAGTCGTCCACCTGGGTGGCACGCGTGTCCTCATGCACACCGTGACCATGGACGCCGAGCAGGGCGTGGACTTCCTGCGGCGCGTCACCCCGGGCCAAGCGGTCCCGGTGCACCACTCGGACTACGGCGTCTTCCGTTCGCCACTGCAGGACTTCCTGCGAGCTGCGGGCGATGCCGGCCTGGGCACCGTGCGTCCGGTCGGGCCCGGCGAGCGACTCGACCTCACCGACCCGACTCGCCCTTCGGAGGCGAGTCCCTTCCTCCGTGCGGCGACCTGACCGTTCGTCCGGCCCAGTACACCTGTCGTATGCCGGGTGCGTCGAGGGGTTCATCGGCTCGGTGAGCGGGTAGAGGGCGGGCATGGACGTCACCGACAGCTCCGCGACCCGCTCCCCCGCTGCCGCCCGCCTGCTCGAGCGACTCGTCGAGGGGCGCAGCTCCCTCGACGGCCCTGCTGCTGCGCTCTCGCCGCTGGCCCGGCAGGCCCGGGGCACCGGGGCGTGGAGGCGAGTCGTCACCGGCGAGGCGATCGGCCATGCCGCGCACCCGTTCCTGACCGATCTCCCGATCGGCTTCTGGGCCTCCGCCTCGCTGCTCGACGTCGTCGGCGGCCCCGGCGCAGCGGTCGCCGCTCGGCGACTCGTCGCGGCTGGGCTCGCCTCCGCGCCAGCGGCGRCACTCACCGGGCTGGCCGAGTACGACGGCCTCGGTGCCCGCCCGCGCCGCGTGGCGGCCGTCCACGCTGCCCTCAACGTGGCATCGCTCGCGTTGTATGCCGCCTCGTGGGCGGCGCGACCACGTCGGCAGGGTCTGGGCAAGGCACTGGCGCTCGGCGGCCTCTCGGTGTCCGGGGTGTCGGCCTACCTGGGCGGTCACCTCGCCATCGGCGAGAAGGTCGGCACGACAACCGAGACCTTGCCAGGGCCGTCGACGCCGCCCTGAGCTCGGCTGCCCCAGAAGAAGCGGCGCCGGAGGAGGCTGACCCGCCCCGTCGATCACGTCCGTCAGAGCTGCTTGCGGACTCCACCCTCGTGCGGGACCGAAGCCAGGCCCGCGGCGGCCGAAGCGGTCATGGTGTCGGCTCCCTGGGCGCGGCGACCGGTGGGCAGCACGGGCGCGTGCCGCACGTCCTCGAGCTCGAAGGAGAGAGCGGCATACGCCGCCACGAGACCGAGCAGCAGACCTACCCAGCCGGCAGTGGAGAGCCAGGTCTGGGAACCGGTGAGCTCGCCGATCCCCGTCACTGCGAACCGCATCGCGCTGAGCCCCATCACCGCCAGGGCCGCGAGCTTGCCGGTCGACGCCGCCGTGGGCACGCACATGGCCACCGCCGAGCACAGCAGCAGCACGCCGAGCGCCGACGACGTCGCACCGGGTGGTGACAGCAGGAGCGCGAAGCCCATCCCGGCCCAGGTGCCGGCCAGGATGCCCATGCCGGTCCCGGCCACCGGATCGCGCGCGAGGAAGCCGAGGACGCAGGCGACGAGCTGGAGCGGCACTGTCAGCACGAGGATGCCGGTGGCGACGACTCGCCCCTGCGAGGGTTCGAGCACGTGCAGCTGGAGCATGGCGGTGGCGACCGTCGCCACCATGAGGGCGAGGAAGCCCAGCGGCAACGGGTTTCCGAGGGGACGCACCACGACCCGCAGCTCGGGCTGCGTGCTCGACCATGCTTCGCCACGTCCCGGTCGCGCATTGCTGTTCATACGACCAACGCCTGAGTCGACGACTCCTTGATTTTCGAGTTCGCCCAGGTGGCTTGACGTTTCGTCTCTGCCTGGCACTTCGTCGCAAGTGCGAGCAGGTCGTCGTGCACGATGGCCTGGGCCGCCTGGCCGATCATCTCCCAGTCGGTGAGCACGCTCGAGGCGCGCAGGTAGATCTCCCGCAGGTCGCGCACCATGACGAGCTCCATCTCCGATGATCGGGCGCTGCGCTCCGACATCCATCGACGTGCCTGGTCGACGACCGAGGGCGCGCCGTCGGGTGACGGATCGAGGTCCTGGTCGAACTCGCTTGCGATGGCAGCGATCTCGCGCACGTGTCGGGCGCTCCAGTCGGCAAGGTCACGGCCTACGTAGTAGACCTCGTGGTCCGCACGGTGCTCGTCCGCGACGCGCAGGAGCGCCCGGCGCAGCTCGTTCTCGTCGTGGTGCAGGTCCTTCAGGACGGTCCCGATCCTCACCGTGACGCCCCTTCCGTGAGATCGACGGACACGCGTGCGGATGCGGTCGTGTCCGGTGCAGGAGCGGGTGTCCCGTCACCGTCCGCGACCTTGCGGATCGCACACGCGGCAGTCTTGAAAATGGGTTGTTTCGAAGCGGGGTCCCACACGGTGGGAGTCAGCTCGTTCGCCGCCCGTCCGTGCTCTGCGGGGCGCCAACCGGTGTCGGTGTCCCAGTAGCCGTAGTGGAACGGAAGGAAGACGACTCCCGGACGGATCCCACTCACCCGGACCCGCGCGTGCACCTCTCCCCTGCGGGTGCGGACCTCCGCGACGTCGCCCTCCTTGAGGCTGTGGGTACGCGCGTCGTGGGCCGACACCTCGACCCAGACCTCGGGCGCGGCGGCTTGCAGCTCGGGGGCCCGCGCCGTGCGGGTGCGGGTGTGGAAGTGGTAGACCGTTCGGCCGGTGATGAGCTGCAGCGGGTGGTCCTCGTCCGGCAGCTCGTGGGCCGGCCGGTAGTCGGCCGCCTTGATGACGGCTCGCCCGAAGGGGTTGAGGGCGCGGTACTCCCCCTCCTCCAGCGGTGCGCCGGTCTCGAGGTCGCGGCCGTAAGTCTCGCACTCGTCCGGGGCCGCCCAGAAGACCCCGCCTTCGTAGAGGCGCTCGGTCCCTTCCGGTGCCGCGTCGGTGCACGGCCACTGGACGCCACTCGGTCCGCGCAGCTTCTCGTAGCTCAGGGCGCTGTAGTCACACGGTCGTCCGCGGCTGCACTCGCGCCAGGCGTCAAAGGCCTCCTCCGGCGTCGTCCACTTGACGAGCGGCTCACCGTCCTTGTCCTGCAGTCCCATTCGACGGGAGAATTCCACGAAGATGTCGAGGTCCGGCAGCGACTCCCCCGGCGGCTCGACGGCCTTCTCCGACAGGTGCACGGTGCGGTCGACGTTGGTCAGGGTGCCAGTCTTCTCGTTCGACGCCGCGGCGGGGAGCACGACGTCGGCCAGCTGCGCGGTCTCGGTGAGGAAGATGTCCTGCACGACGAGGAAGAGGCGGTCCTGCGACAGGATCGAGCGCATCCGCGCCAGCTCCGGCATCGACACCGCGGGATTGGTACCCGAGACCCAGAGCAGGCGGATCGACCCGTCCTCGACGTATCGCATGATCTGCATCGCGTGGGTCGGTGGTGTCGCGTGCGGGATCTTCTTCGGGTCGAGGTTCCTGACCTTCGCCAGATCGTCGACGTGCGCCTGGTTGCTCCAGTTGCGAAACCCGGCCATGTCCCCGTCGGCCCCGCACTCACGGGTGTTCTCCGCCGTCGGCTGCCCGTTCATCTGCAGGATGCCGCAGCCGGGCCGTCCGATCATGCCGCGCAGGAGGTGCAGGTTGTTGACCTGGACGGCAGCAGCCGTCGCCTGGTGGGACTGGTAGAAGCCCTGGAGCACGGTCGACAGGAGCGCCTCTGCCTCCCCCAGGAGCCGGGCTGCGAGCCGGAGGTCGTCCGCGGGCACGTCGCAGATCGTGCCCACCAGCTCGGGGGTGTAACGGGCGACGAGCTCCTCCAGGTCGTCGTAACCCACGGTGTGCGACTGCACCCATGCCTGGTCGACGTGTCCGTTGGCGATGATCTCGTGCAGCAGCCCGTTCATCAGGGCGACGTTGGTGCCCGGTCGAGGGGCCAGGTGCACCGTGGCCCGCTCGGCGACCGGCGTCCGACGCGGGTCGACGCAGATGATCGCGGGCGGGTCGTCGCCGTCGAGACGGTCGAGCATCCTCATCCACAGGACGGTCTGCGTCTCGGCGACGTTGTGGCCGAAGAGGGCGATGACGTCGGCGTGGTCGACGTCGGTGTAGGAGCCGGGTTGGCCGTCGCTGCCGAAGGACTCCTTGAGTGCCTCAGCGGCCGTGGCCGTGCAGAGCCGGGTGTTGCCGTCGACGTGGTTGGTGCGGATCCCGCCGTGTGCCACGAGGGCCAGGGTGTAGTACTCCTCGAGGAAGAGCTGTCCGGTCGTGTAGAAACCGATGGCGCTCGGGCCCTGCTCCTCGAGGAGCTGCTGGCTGCGCTGCACGACGGCATCCATGGCCTCGTCCCACGAACACGCGACGAGCTCGCCGTCCCGCCGCACCAAGGGGCGTGTCAGCCGGTCCGGAGAGTGGGTCGCCTGCCAGCCGAAGAGGTCTTTGGGACCCAGCCGCCCGTGGTTGACCCGGTCCTCGGCCCGGCCACGGACCCCCACGATGCGCCCCTCCCGAACGGCCACGTCGAACGCGTCGCCGTTCGAGTGCAAGGTCGACGCCGTCCGCACCCACCCATCGATGTCAGCCTCGACGGTCCCGGAGGCGAGGTGCTGATCCACCCGCTGGGGCCACGTGCCACCTCTGGCGTAGGGCGTGCGGTCGCCCCAGATCCGGGCGATTCGGTCTTCGGTCGACACAGCGGTCTCCTCCTCGGGTGGAGCCGTCGGTGAAGCGGCGTCATGAGCCGACCCGGTCGTCGACCCGTCGCGCTTCCCTTACCCCCGAGACGGAACGCCGTCCCGGATCAGCTCTCATCGCTTTCGACACGCGCCGCGCCAGGATGGGTGCCGGCTCGTCGGTTATGGCGGCCCAGTTGTGGGCACGAGAGAACCATCAACCGCTAGACCTACGGAGCAATCACATGAGAGCAGTGACCTGGCAGGGAAAGCAGGACGTGCGCGTCGAGGACGTGCCGGACCCCCGCATCGAAGAACCGACCGATGCGATCGTGCGCATGACGACGACCAACATCTGCGGTTCGGACCTTCACCTCTACGAGCCGTTGGCGGCCTTCATGACCCCGGGCGACATCATCGGTCACGAGCCCATGGGGATCGTCGAGGCCGTGGGCGGCGATACCGGCGACCTGAGAGTGGGCGACCGGGTTGCCATCCCCTTCCAGATCTCGTGCGGGCACTGCTGGATGTGCTCGGCCGGGCTGTACACGCAGTGCGAGACCACTCAGGTCCGCGAGCAGGGCACGGGCGCTGCGCTGTTCGGATACACGAAGCTCTACGGTCAGGTACCCGGCGCCCAGGCGGAGTACCTGCGGGTGCCGCAGGCGCAGTTCACCCACATCAAGCTGCCCGAGGGCCCGCCGGACGACCGGTTCGCCTACCTGTCCGACATCCTCCCGACGGCCTGGCAGGCCGTGGAGTATGCGGACGTGCCAGACGGAGGCACGCTGGTGGTCCTTGGCCTGGGCCCCGTCGGTGACTTCGCCTGCCGTATCGGGGCGTTCAAGGGGTACCGCGTCATCGGCGTCGACCTCGTGCCGGAGCGACTGAAGCGCGTGGGCGACCGTGGAATCGAGGTTCTCGACCTCACCGAGCACGGGGACGACCTCGGCGACGTCATCCGCGACCTGACGGACGGCCGGGGGCCGGACGCGGTCGTCGATGCCGTCGGCATGGAGGCCCACGGCTCTCCGGCCACCAAGGCCGTGCAGAAGGCGGCCGGGCTCCTCCCCCGGTTCATAGCCGCGCCCATCCAGGAGGTGGCGGGGGTCGACCGTCTCGGAGCGCTCTACTCCGCGATCGACATCGTCCGTCGCGGTGGCACGATCTCGCTCAGCGGCGTCTATGGCGGCGCGGCGGACCCGATACCGATGTTGACCCTCTTCGACAAGCAGATCCAGCTGCGCATGGGCCAGTGCAACGTCAAGAGATGGGTCGACGAGATCATGCCGCTCCTGTCAGACGACGATCCTCTGGGAGTCGACGACTTCGCCACTCACCGACTCCCCCTGGAGCAGGCACCCGAGGCGTACAAGGCCTTCCAGGAGAAGAGGGACGGCCACATCAAGATCCAGCTGAAACCACACGGCTGAGGGAAGTGGCGCGCCGCCGTCGAGGGCTGCACCGGCTCACCCGACCCTGTGACGGCGGCGGCCGACCTGCGACTCGAGCACGGCGAGCGAGGTGGCCAGCGCGGCGCTCGTGACGTAGTAGCGGCGGTCGCGGCGGGTCGCCGCAGCCCATAGCACCATGCTCACCGCATGGAGTCCGTCGACCACGGCGCCCGCGCGGTGCGCGGCCGGCACACCCGCGACGACCACGGCCACGGCCTGCGCCAGCTGACGGACCCCGAGCACCCGGGCGACGCCCACCGTGGCGCGGCCCGGCACGCCTCCGAACTCCCTACTCGCCAGCCGCGCCGGGGCGACCAGGCCACTGATCCCGTAGGCCGCCCTGCCGACCTCGAGCGCGACGCCGGCAGCGTTCGCTCCCCTCACCGCGAGCGCCGCGTCGTCACGGCCGCGGTCAGTGCGGCCACGGCGATCCCCCCGACCGCACCGAGCAGGCCGTGGTGCTGCGAAGCCCAGAGCTGCGGCGAGCGGTCGATCGACCGGGCGTCGAAGGGGCCGCGCGTGCCGTAGTCGTGGTGCTCGTCGGCGGGGCTATCGAGGTTGTCGGGGCGTTCCGGGTTGCTCGGCTGGTCTGTCTGCTGCGAGGAGAAGCCGGTGCGGGCCAGGTAGCGGTCGAGGAGACCGGGAGCGATCGCGTTGGCCGCGAGGGTGCCGACGGTGCTGCCCCCGACCCAGTACTCGCGGCGCTCCGGGTGGGCTGCGGCATGCACGACCGCGCCTGCGGCGACGTGCGGCTCGTAGATCGGCGGAACGGGCTGCGGCTTCTTCGGCAGCCGCGAGCGCACCCACTGGAACTGTGGGGTGTTGACGGCAGGCATCTGCACCATCGTCACGTGCACGGGGCTCTTCTCGTGGAGCAGCTCGCACCGCAGCGCTTCGTGGAAGCCCTGGATGGCGTGCTTGGCGCCGCAGTAGGCGGTCTGCAGGGGGATGCCGCGGTAGGCCAGCGCGGAGCCGACCTGCACGATCGTGCCGTGGCCGCGCCTCTTCATCCGCGGCAGGATCGCCATCGTCGCGTAGACGTAGCCGAGGTAGGAGACCTCTGTGACCCGCCGGTACTCCTCGGGGTCGATCTCGTCGAACGGTGCGAAGACCGAGGTGAAGGCCACGTTGACCCAGACGTCGACCGGTCCGAGCTCACGCTCGACGGTGTCGACGGCGGCGGTCACGGCATCGGCGTCCGCCACGTCGACCTCGACGACCAGCGGGTGGCCGCCGGCCGCCCGCACCTCGTCGGCGGCCGCCTCCAGCCCCGCGGAGCCGCGGGCCAGCAGCGCCACCTTGGCACCGCGCGCACCGAAGGCGACCGCCGTGGCACGGCCGATGCCGCCGCTGGCACCGGTCACTGCGACGACCTGGTGGCGATGGTTGCGTGCGTCGTTCATGGGCTTCCTCTCGTCGTGCCGGACAGGGTCGGTGGGACGTCGGTCGGACCTTGGTGGGGCGCCGGTGGCGCGGGCTGGGTCAGGTGTGCAGGTGGGTGCCGGGTCCGTCGGCCAGTCGGGCGCTCGCCTCGAGCATCCCGGCGTGGACGAAGGCCTGCGGGAGGTTGCCGCGCAGCTGGCGCTGGCGGACGTCGAACTCCTCGGTGAACAGGCCCGGCGTCGTGCACGCCGCCCGGCCGCGCTCGAACCACCGCAGCGCCTCCGCGGGACCCCCCTGCTGGTGGGTGGCGAGCGCCATGTGGAAACCGCAGAGCAGGAAGACACCCTCCGCCTCCGCGAGGGGGCGCTCGTCGTGGCGGAAGCGGTAGAGGTAGCCCTCGTCGGAGAGCTCGTTCCGGACCGCTGCGAGGGTCGCGATGCTGCGCGGGTCCTCGGGCGGCACCGCACCGCGTACGGCCGCGAGCAGCAGGGAGGCGTCGACCCGCTCGTCCTGCGGGCTCTGCTGCCAGCGCCCGCTCGGGTGGAGGCAGTCGGAGGTGGCGTCGGCGACGATGGTGTCGGCGAAGCCGGCCCACTCCGCCGCCTGCGCGGTCGGCGCGACCGCGGCGATCGCACGCAGGCCCGCAGCGCAGATGAGCCGCGAGTGCGCCCAGCGGCGGTCGTCCAGCTCCCAGATGCCGGCGTCCGGCTTCTTCCAGCGCTTCCGCATGACGTCGATGCACGTCTCCACGGCCCGCCACCCGTCGAGGTCGAGCATCCCGTGGCGCTCGGCGGCGGCGAAGAGCAGGAGCGACTCCCCGAGGGTGTCGAGCTGGAACTGCTCGTTGACCCAGTTGCCGACGACGTCCTTGCCGCCGGGGTAGCCGGGCAGGTCCAGCTGCCGCTCGTCCGGGACGAGGCCGCCGTCGACGGTGTAGGCCGGGCGCAGGTCGTTGCCGTGCGCGAGCAGCGCGCCGGACACGAACGTGACCGCGGAGCCGAGCAGCGGGTGGGGGCCGCACGCCGCGACCGCCTGGCCGGCATAGCACTGGTCGCGGATCCAGGCGTAGCGGTAGTCGTAGTTGCGGCTACGGCCACCGTGCTCGGGCAGCGACATCGTGGCGGCCGCCACCATCCCCCCGGTGGCGCTCGTGAGGCCGCGCAGGACGGCATACGACTGCCGGGCGTCGGTGGGCGCGATGGTCTGCTCGAAGCTCGGCACCGCGTCGGCCCACGAGCTCATGGTCGCCGACCACGTCGCGTCCGGCTCCGGTGGACGCTCGGGTAGGCGGTCGCGGCCGACCTCGAGGACGAGGTCGTGGCTCTGGCCCTCGCCGAGCTCGACGACGAGCTCGAGGCGGTTGTCCGACCCGACCCAGTGCGCGTCCCGCGCGCCGGTCCAGCGCATGACGTGCCGGCCGGCGCGGGCGGTCCACACGCCGCCCGAGCGGTGCACGTCGACCATCGGCTCGGTGCCGAACCCGGCGCCGAGCGAGAGCACCGCGGCGAACCGGGCGTCGCCCCGCTGTGCCTCGAGGCGGTGGAGCAGCACGACGTGGCCCTTGTCGCCGGGGAACGCCAGGGCCTGACGGCACTCCATGACGCAGTCCTGGGCAGTCCACCGGCCCCGCCAGACGAGCGTGCCTTCCTCGTAGTAGCCGCCCCAGACGTAGCGCTCCTCGAGCGGGGTGACGGCATACGTCCCGGGGCCGCCGATGAGCGAGCCGAAGACGGGGTCGTCGTGCCACCGTGGCGCGCACAGCCAGGCGATCTCGCCGCGCGGGCCGACGAGGGCCGCACGCTCGCCGTCGGCGAGGACGGCATACTCCCGCAGGACGTGCAGCGGCAGACCCGCCGGGAGCTTCACGCGACCCGCCACTGCTGTGCACCCCCGCCCACCGTCATGCCGTGACCCGTCCCGTCGTGCCGCGGGCGCAGGGCTCCGTCGCCCACCTCCGGTATCCCGTCGAGCAGCTGTGGCTCGAGCCGCGCGTGGTCGACGAACCACTCGACGTGCCGCAGGTTGGGCACCGCGGCCGCGACGACCGCGTGCAGCGATGGGACGCAGTGCGCCGAGACCTGCAGGTGGGCCGCCTCGGCCAGGGTCGCGCCCCGGAGCCAGCCGGTGTAGCCACCGCACCGGGTGGCGTCGAGCTGGAGGCAGTCGACAACGGGCAGCAGCGCCGTGACGTCGTCGGGGGTCGCGGCGTACTCCCCCGCCGCGACGTCGCAGGTGAGCGCCTCACGGACGGCGGCAAGGCCCGCGGTGTCGTCGCTGGAGACCGGCTCCTCGAACCACCCGACGCCCAGGTCGTCGAGACGGTCGCCGACCCGGATGGCCTCGCCGACGGTGTAGCCGCCGTTGGCGTCGACCATGAGCTGCGTGCCCTCGGGAGCGAGCCGGCGCAGCTGCCGGGCGCGCTGGAGGTCGCGCTCGGGGTCGGCACCCCAGCTCTCGCCGATCTTGATCTTCATCGCCGTGCAGCCAGCCTCGGTCCAGGCCTCGACCTGTTCGGCGAGCTGGGTGTCGTCGAGCGTCGTGAAACCACCCGAGCCGTAGACGGGCACCTGCTCGCGGCACCGGCCGAGCAGGTCGCCGAGCGGCACGCCCAGCAGCCGGGCCTTGAGGTCCCACCACGCCACGTCGACGGCACTGATGGCCTGCATGGCCAGGCCGCTGCTGCCGAGGTTGCGGACGGCGCGGCGCATCGCCGACCAGCCGTCGGTCACGTCGAGGGCGCTGCGGCCGAGCACGTGCGGAACCAGCTCGTCCTCGACCACCGCGGCCGCCGCGCGGCTCGAGTAGGTCCAGCCGAGGCCGGTGCAGCCGCCCGCCTCGAGTGTGACGGTGACGGCCGTCGTCGCGTGCCACTTGAGCGTGCCGTCGGCTTCGGGCTCGGGCGTCGGGAAGCGGTAGACCGCCGCCTCGACTCCGGTGATGGCGCTGTCGTCGCGGGCGTATGCCGCGTCCCTGGCTCTCGCAGTCACGGCCGCACCGCCTGCTGCTCGGTCAGACCCTGCCGCGCTTGCGCCGCAAGGCGATCCGCTGCCCGGGCGGCCAGCGCCATGATCGTCAGGGCCGGGTTGGCCGACCCCTGGGTCGGCAGCACGCTGCCGTCGACGACGTAGAGGTTGGGGATCCCGAAGACGCGGTGGTCGGCGTCGACGACGCCGTCCTCGGCCCGGGCTGCCATCCGGGCACCTCCGACGAGGTGGGCGTAGCGGTCGATCGTCATGACCTCGCTGGCGCCGGCCGCCGTGAGGATCGTCTCCATCGACTCTGTCGCGGCCTGGGTCAGCATGTGGTCGTTGTCGCACTGGGAGTAGGAGAAGTGCGCGATCGGCAGGCCGTGCCGGTCCTTCTCGTCGGCCAGGGTGACCCGGTTGTCGGGCTGTGGGAGGAACTCGCACAGCGCCCCGATGGTGGCCCAGTGCACGAAGTCGCGGAGGTACTCGCGCAGCGGAGCACCCCAGTGGCCTTGCGCGACAACGTGTTCGGCCCACGTGATGGGCAGTGGGCTGACGTTCTGGATGGACCAGCCGCGACGGTAGGGCTTGGTCGGGTCGGTCTCGTAGAACTGCTCCGAGGAGACCTCCGGCGGCGGGGCCTTGTAGGCGCGGACCTCTTCCTCGAACCGGCCTGAGACCTGCGGGGCCCCCTGGACCATGAGGTAGCGCCCGAGCTGGTCGGTGTCGTTGCCCAGCCCCGCGGCATACCGCTCGGTGGCCGACAGCAGGAGCAGGCGCGGGGTCTCGATGGAGTAGCCGGCGACGGCGACCGCCCCGGCCCGCTGGAAGTGCTCGCGCCCCCGTCGCAGGTAGGTGACACCGGTCGCCCGGCCCGAGTCGTCGTCGACTGCGACCCTCGTGACCATGCTGTCGGGCCGGATCTCCGCGCCGTGGGCGAGGGCGTCCGGGACGTGCGTGATGAGTGGGCTGGCCTTGGCGTTGACCTTGCAGCCCTGCAGGCAGAAGCCGCGGTAGATGCAGTGCAGCCGGTGGCCGAAGCGGCCGTTGGCGATGGCGACCGGCCCGACACGCGTCTCGATGCCGGCGGCGAGCGCGCCACGCTGGAAGATCTCCCCGTTGCCGCCCACCCGGTGGGCTGAGTGTGGGTAGGAGTGCGGGTCGCCCCACGGCCACTCCTGCCCGGCGACGGGCAGCTCCTGCTCGATCTGCTCGTAGAAGGGGCGCAGGTCGGAGTAGGCGATCGGCCAGTCCGCGCCCACCCCGTCGTCGGTCAGCACGGAGAAGTCGCTGGGGTGGAAGCGCGGGGTGTAGCCGGCGTAGTGCACCATCGAGCCGCCGACGCCGCGACCCGAGTTGTTCGAGCCCATCGGCACGGGGTCACTGCCACCGATCTGGCGCGGGTCGGTCCAGTAGAGGGTGTGCGAGCCGCGCTCGTCCGAGACCCAGTCGGCGTCGGGGTCCCAGAACGGGCCGGCGTCGAGGCACACCACGCGCCAGCCCGCGCGGGCGAGGCGCTGGGTCAGGACGCTGCCGCCCGCCCCGGCACCGACGACGACGAGGTCCACCTCGTCGGTGTCGTCGAAGCGGCGCATGTCGTTGCGCAGGCGGTGGTTCGTCCGCGTGCCGTCGGTCGGCAGCAGCCAGGCGGAGTCGTTGCGGGCGCGCAGCTCGCGCTCGCTTCGGGGACTCTGGAGCCGGCTCAACGCATACCCTCCTCTCGGCCGTGGCGCTCGAGCAGGGCGGCGTGCTCACGGCGAGCCGCCTCGACGCGTTCGGCGAAGGGGGTGGGCCGCCGGTCGACCGCATCGGCGACCTCCCAGTGGTCGCGGGCGCCCACCCCCAGGTCGACGTAGCCGCGCGGGTAGGCCGGGCCAGGGAAGCCGATCTCGTTCCAGGCCCAGGGGTGGGAGTAGAAGGCCGTGCACGCATATCGCGTCCACAGGCTCCACACGTGCTCGGCGGACACTCCGTGCCACGGTTTGCCGGTCGAGGAGAGCTCTTGGACGTCCTGAACCAGTGCGGCCTGCCGGCTCGCGTCGAGCTCGGCGAAGCGGGCACCGTCGAAGTGCTCCCCCGCGTCTTCGTCGAGCCAGGACAGCGTGTGGCGCCACGCGTCGCCGTCCTCGGGCAGCTCGTCGTAGTGCCAGCCGTCGGTCTCACCCACCGCGAGGCGGGCGTCGAGCAGCTCGAGCACCGGCACCCGCGGCTCGCCGTCCTGCGCGAGGAGCAGGTCGAGCAGCGGCGCCGCGACCGACACCTCGTGCGGGGTGAAGAAGGCGAGGTCGGAGGGGTGCGCGAGGCGGCCGAGGACGACGCCGGCCGTCACGTCGTCCCAGGCGTCGACCGAGTCGAGCACGTCGAAGCCGGGGAAGCGGCCGCGGCCCTGCGGGGTGACGGCGCGACGGCTCGGTGACTGGTACGGCATCAGGCCCTCGTCAGCCGGGCTCGGACCCAATGACGCGGACGCGCTGGCGGGTCATCCTCCCGTCGCAGGACCGCGGCCAGCAGGCCCATGCCCCCCACGAGGGTGGCCAGCAGCGGCGCGAAGAGCGGGGGGCCGGCCTCGAGGTTGTAGCGCGTGACGCCGCCGGGGCGCTGGGAGACGCCGCGCCAGTGCAGCCACGTCCCCTGCAGGCCGTTGGCGATGATGAGGGCGGAGGCGGCCGGGAGCACGGTGTGGGCGGCACGCTTGGAGAAGACGCCGGCGACGCCAGCCGGGACGGCCGCGGGCAGGATCGCGACAGGCCACCACATGAGCTTGTTGCCGAAGCTGGCGCCGTCGTGGGCAAGGTAGATCTCGGCCGTCGTGATGCCGGCTCCGGCGGCGGTCAGGCCGGCGAGGGCGCGCTCGAACCGTCCGGTCCGGACGTCGACGAGGGCCCGGTCGAGCCAGGTGGCGGCTTGGGCACCTCGAGCCATGGTCACTCACCGCCCTTGAGGCCGGGGACCACCTGCTGCGCCTTCATCTTGACGCCCTGCTTGATGAAGCCCCACCGGTCCTCGTCGCCGTGGAGGACCGCAGCCGCGGTCGCCTTGGCCTGCTCCATCGTGGCGTGCGGCGGGATCGGCGGCACGTCGGGGTCGCAGCGCACGTCGAGCACCGTGGGCCGCTGGGCGGACAGGGCGGCGTCCCAGGCCGGGCCGAGCTGGTCGGGGTCGTCGATGTTGACCCCGACGAGCCCGAGGCTCCGGGCGAAGGCGGCGTAGTCGACGTCGGGGAGCGTCTGAGACTCGGCGAACTTCGGCGATCCCTCCATGGCGCGCATCTCCCACGTCACCTGGTTCAGGTCGTTGTTGTGGAGCACGGCCACGACGAGCCGCGGGTCGGTCCACTGCTGCCAGTAGTGCGCGACCGTGATCAGCTCGGCCATGCCGTTCATCTGCATGGCGCCGTCGCCGACGAGGGCGATCGCCGGGCGGTCCGGGTGGGCCCACTTGGCGCCGATGACGTAGGGCACGCCGGGGCCCATCGTGGCGAGCGTCCCGGAGAGCGAGCCGCGGATGTCACTGTGGAAGCGCAGGTTGCGGGCGTACCAGTTGGCGGCGCTGCCGGAGTCGGCGGCGAGCATGGCGTCTCCGGGCAGACGACTGGAGAGCTCGGAGAAGATCCGCATCGGGTTGACCGGCTCGGCGTCGTTCATCGCCCACTGGTCGACCGTCTGCCACCAGTCGGCGACACTCCCCTCGATCTCCTCGCGCCAGGAGCGGTCCTCCTTGCTGTGCAGCAGCGGGATGAGAGCCTGGAGGGTGGCCCTGGCGTCGCCGACGAGGTTGAGCTCGTAGGGATAGCGCATCCCGATCCAGGCCTCGGAGCGGTCGATCTGTACGGCCCGGGCCTGGTCGAGCGGTGGCATGAACTGTGTGTAGGGGAAGTTGGAGCCGACGGTCAGCAGCGTGTCGCAGCCCATCATCAGGTCCCACGACGCGGTGGTGCCGAGCAGGCCGATGGACCCGGTGACCCACGGCAGCGTGTCAGGCAGCACGTCCTTGCCGAGAAGCGCCTTGGCCGCACCCGCCCCGAGCAGGTCGGCCACCTCGGTCAGCTCGGCCTCGCAGCCGCGCGCGCCTTGGCCGACGAGCATGGCGACCTTCCCGCCGGCGTTGAGCAGGTCGGCGGCGCGGCGCACGGCCTGGTCGTCGGGACACGCGGTGGCGCGTGCGGTGCCGACGCTCGAGGGCACCATCTTGAACGCATGGCCGGGCGGGGTGTAGTCGAGCTCGAGCACGTCGGAGGGGAAGATGATGCACGTCGGGGCACTGCGGGCCTGGGCGATCCGGATCGCGCGGTCGATGAGGTTGGGCAGCTGCTCGGGCACGGTGCACATCTGCACGTAGTCGGAGCAGACGTCCTTGAAGAGGGTCATCAGGTCGACCTCCTGCTGGTACGACCCGCCCATCGCGCTGCGTGCCGTCTGTCCGACGATCGCCACGACCGGAACGTGGTCGAGCTTGGCGTCGTACAGCCCGTTGAGCAGGTGGATCGCGCCGGGCCCGCTCGTGGCAGCACAGACCCCGACCCGACCCGAGAACTTGGCGTAGCCGACCGCCTCGAAGGCGGCCATCTCCTCGTGGCGGGCCTGGACGAACTGCGGGTTGTCCTCGGCCCTCCCCCAGGCGGCGAGCAGGCCGTTGATCCCATCACCCGGAAAGCCGAAGACCTGACGCACGTCCCATTCGCGCAGTCGGGCGAGAACCACGTCGGCAACCTGCTGGGCCATCTCGATCTCCTTCGTCGTCGTCGACGAGCGAGGCTCCGGACCCGGTCCGACCCACGGCTCGCCACGTGCGAGCCCTCCGCCAGCGGCGTCTGACAGGAAGACCTGTATTCTTTCTACGCGCAACAGTTGCGGATTGCAAGAGTTGCGCGGAGACTTGGGTGGTGCCTGAACCGGACCGCAGCGAGGCTGCTGACAGTCGCCGACCCCGAGACCCGGAGGTCGAAGCCGTCCTCGACGCCTGCCGGGTGCTCGTCGCGATCACCGCGAGGTCGATGGCTGCCACGAGTGACGTCACGGACCTGCTCCACCTGCGCGCGCTCGTGGTGCTGGCGAGCGGCCCGCCCCTGTCGCTCGGTGCGCTGGCGCAGGCGGTCGGCATCCACCTCACCCGCGCCAGTAGGTTGTGCGACCGGCTGGTGGCTCGTGGGTTCGTCGACCGTACGGACGACCCTGACAACCGCCGGCAACTCCTCCTGCGCCTCACACCAGCCGGTCGCGAGGTCGTCGACGAGGTCATGCACGGGCGGGCAGAGCAGATCCGGCCGATCCTGGCCCGCATGGATGCGGACGACCGCCGCAGCCTCGTCACCGCACTGCGCGAGTTCGCCCGGGCCGCAGGAGGGCTCGCCGCCGCCGACCTCTATGCCCTGGGCTGGGGCGGGTAGGCCCGGCCCTCGACGCTCCCGCATCACCCGTCGTCCGACGGCGGGTACGCGTCGGCCGAGAGGAGCCTCGCAAGGTGAGCCGCATTGGCGGCCAGGGTCTTCGTGGTGCTTGCGACCGTCTTCGGCGTCTCGGGCAGATCCACGTAGTCGGTGCCGTGCATGGCCTCGCCGTTCCAATACGTCACCCCGCCAGCGGGGATGGTGAAGCCGACGTCGTTCAGGCTCTGGAAACAGACGGCGCTGATGTGGTGGGCGCCGTCCTCGTTGCCGACGACCACGATGACGGCGACCTTGCCGTAGGTCAGTGGTCGGCCCTGTTCGTCCTTCTCGGAGAGCTCGGCGTCGAGGCGCTCGAGAACGCGCTGGCAGACGCTGCTGTGTTGGCCCAGCCACGTCGGGGTGGCCAGGACGAGGATGTCGCTGGCCATGACCTGCTCACGGATGCCGGGCCACTCGTCGCCCTCACCCATGTCGAGCTTGACGCCGGGCCGGACGTCATGGTCGACGACGCGGACCATCGCTCCGGTGACGCGGTGCTCGGCGAGGGAGTCGAGCACCTGCTGGGCGAGCAGCTCGGTGCTCGACTCGGCGGGCGAGGGGCTCAGCGTGCAGTTGAGGGCGACGGCGGTCAAAGTCATCGTGCAACCTCTCGTTCGGCGATTCGGGTGCGGTCCTCGTTCCGTCATTCGGGGCGGATGGGGTGGCGAGGCCTTTGCCTCGACGCCAGAGGCGTCAGTGATCGCGCAGGGCGGAGATGAGCTGGGACTTGCTCATCGTCGATCGTCCTTTGATGCCGATCTCGCGGGCCCGCTGCATGAGCTGGTCCTTCGTCATGTTGTCGTAGTCCTTGGCGTGGCCACCCTTGCGCCCGACCTTCGACCGCGAGCTCGCCGCGGCAGCATTCGAGATCCGGGCGGCCTTCTCCTTGCTGGCTCCCTCGTCGCGCAGAGACTCGTACATCTTCTTGTCCTTGACCGAGGGGCCGGGGCTGTTGCGTGGCATGAAGCCTCCTTCGGGTTCGCGCTGTCCTACGGTGCTTACCCAAGGGCCGTGCCATGCACCGCGTGCTGGAAGACCGTTGTGGCGGAATCGCCGGCTGCGTCGACGCCACCCTCCGTATCGTCAGAAGACGGCTCCCCCGCCGGTGACGCCGAGCACCGTGCCCGAGATGTAGCTCGCATCGGACGGCGAGGCGAGGAAGACGTAGGCCGGGGCGACCTCACCCGGCTGGCCGGCCCGGCCGAGGGGCGTGTCGGACCCGAACGAGGCGATCTTCTTCTCGTCCCGTGTCGCCGGTTGGAGAGGCGTCCAGATGGGCCCCGGGGCGACGGCGTTCACGCGAATCCCTCTAGGGCCCAGTGCCGCAGCGAGATTGACGGTGAGATTGTTGATTGCGGCCTTGGTCGCGGCGTAGTCGAGCAGCGTCGGCGACGGGTCGTAGGCCTGGATGGACGTCGTGTTGATGATGGACGAGCCGGGACCGAGGTGGGCAAGGGCCGCCTGACAGAGCCAGATCACGGCGTGCAGGTTGGTGCGCAGCACGCGCTCGACATGCTCGGGCTGCAGGCTCTCCAGACCAGCGGGGCCACGGTCCCAGTGGTAGCCGGCATTGTTGACCAGCACGTCGAGCCCGCCGAGACCCCGCACAGCGTCCGCGACGACCTGCAGGCACGCCTGCCGGTCGACGAGGTCGACGGGGAGCAGGACGCACGCGCGGCCGGCTTCTTCGACGAGCCTGGCGGTGTCCTCGGCGTCTGACTGTTCCGGCGGCTGGTAGCAGATCGCGACGTCGGCGCCCTCTCTGGCGTAGGCGATGGAGATCGCGCGCCCGATGCCAGAGTCCCCACCCGTGACCAGGGCGCGAAGCCCCTGAAGTCGACCGTGGCCGACGTAGCTCTTCTCCCCGTGGTCAGGCACCGGGTGCATCTCACGGGTGAGCCCCGGTGGCTCCTGCTGCTGGGCAGGAAAGCCACCCTGGTCGTCCTGGCGTGTGAGCTGTTCAGCGTGGCGGGCGATGTCGGACACGGTGCGTCTCCGTGGGGTGAGGAACTGGTCTGTCTCAGGGGCCGTACCCAGCGCAGCGGCGCCTACTCCTCTGCCCTCAGGCTGCCCTCTGTGCCGGCAGCTTGGGGGCAGCCTGAGGGCAGAGGAGTAGACGCCGGCCACGTCGCACCGGGCGCCGGCCACGTCGCACCGGGCGCCGGCCGAGCTGCGACGTCAGGGAACCTCGAGTGCCGCCCCCGCGTCGCCCGCGAGGGTGCCCGTCTCGACGACTTCGGCGGCGATGTCGCGGAGCTTGCGGTTCGTGTGCTGACTCGCCTCCCGCAGCTTCGCGAACGCGTGGCCCGGCGGGATACGGAACCGCTCCGTGAGGATGCCCACAGCTGTGCCGATCATTCGGCTGTTCGCGAGGGCCGCCTCCAGGTTGTCGGCGCGGTCCTCGCTGAGCTCGGCCGCGATCGCCACCGCGGCGTGCTCGGTCAGCAGGAGGGCGCGTTCCAGCGCCATGTCGTCGAACGCGCCAGCCTCAGCGGCATAGAAGGTGAGCACGCCGGCGGTGACGTCGTGGATCCGGATGGCCGTGGAGAGCACGGACCTGACAGGGGTCTCCGCGAGCATGCGGGCGGCGTACTCGGGGAAGCGCGGCTCACGTGCCAGGTCTGGACAGTCGACGGTCACCCCGCGCTGGAAGGCGTCGATGCCCGGGCTCGAGCCAGTGCTGCCCGCGATGGCGGCGATGACTGCCCCGAGAGCCGGGTCCGTGGAGGCCGACCGTTTGGCGGGCAGCGAGGACAGATGCGGCGTGACCGCGATCGACGCCCACCGGCACGGGGCAACCTCTGTGGCGGCAGCCGTGATCAGCTGCAGCTTGGGGAGAAATCCGGGGGTCTCGGTCAGGTCGCGCGCCAGGCTGGCGAACGCAACGGCCGAGGAGAGGTCGCCGGCATCGTCGTGCATGCGCGCATTATCCCGGATCTCGAGGCCCGGCAGCGCCCGCTTCCCTCGGATCCTTGATGGACGAGTGGAATCGGCCTCCATGCGCAAGAGGGCACGTCGGGCGCGCGACCTCTGTCACGGCCTAGGACGAGTTGGCCCTGAGGTAGGCGATCACCAGCACGCACAGCGAGAGGCCGACCATCACCGCACCGACCTGGGTCTGGACGGTTCGCCGGGCGGACACATCTCGCCCCGAAGGTGCCGGCCCCGACAGCGAGCCCCAGACGATGAGCCCGACGCCGAGCACGAGCACCACGACGACGGCGACCCAGACGTACGTCATGAGTCAACGGGCCGACCGTTGGGCGTCACACGGCCTCGGAGGAAGGCCGCCCCGCACTTCACGGAAGCGGCGGACTCGACGCGGGTCGCGCTGGCCGTCGTCATCTCGGGCGGCCTCCACGCGCTCTTGGACTCACTCGCCATGGCCCGATGATCCCATGGCGAGCAGGTCGACGCCCTGGCCAGATGTCACCGGATCGCACGGCTGAGGGCTCGCGTTGCGTCGCATGGTGCAGCCGCGCCTCCGAGAGCCGGGCCGGCATGAAAACGGGGCCTGACCTGCGTGAACAGGTCAGGCCCCAAACGGTCGGGCTGACACGATTTGTACCTGCGACCCCTTGACCCCAGATCGGTTGAGGTCATCACGCGCGCTCGCGATGAGGGCCAGCGACCGCTTCTTGAGTGCCGATATGGGCACGGCGTGCACAGCGTTGGGCCCAAGTTGGGCCCGCGACCGAACGCGCATCACCCGGCCTACGCCTTCCACCAACCTGGTGCGTGAGGGAAGGAGCACCGGCGCGTCTTGCCCTGCACACTCGCGGGAGCACGGTACGGCTGACCACAAGCACGGGCACTGGCAAATCCGGGACCAGTCGTCTCTCAGTCAACGGCAAGTTCCCCGAGTTCGGATTCGGGAGAGTCGCAGCCACCAGGGGGTGGAGGCCATGCCAGCTCGGGAGAGTCAGTGAACAAGCGACCCAGGGTGTCCTTGGCCGAGACCAAGCGCGCGGCCGCTCTGGATCCTTCACGATCTCAGGGCGAAGGGATTTCAGGCAGCACGGACTCTGTTGAGACTTTCGAGAACGCCTTGGCGCTCCTGGGACTCCTTAATCGCAAGTACGTTGACGGCTCCTACGGAACCGCGACCCTAGCCGCAGTCGAACGATTCCAGCGCAACATTGGCGACGATGCCGACGGTGTCCCTGGGCCTTTAGAACTCAAATCCCTAGCGATCCGAAGCGGCGCCTTCGAAGCGGCACCGTGGCGTTGCAAGCACCGCGTCGAGACTCACGGCGCGACCTCTGCAGGGTGGCGCAGGCAAGTGCGTCCTTCCGCGGCAACCGGGCGCGTCGCCACATCCCTCTCTTGCCGCCTATTCGTCGCTGGCGCGAGAACCCATGCTCCGAGCGGCCCACTACCCTCACGGCCTGGGATCCAGCCCAAAGCGGGGCCTGCCGGACATCGCGCTAGGGTGCGTGCCCGTCACACTGGCTCAGCGCCGCCGCCTTCACTCGTTCTCGCGCGCATGGCTGGCGAGGCCGGCCCTCGCAGGGTTGGTTGCGAGTGCAGAAGGCGCTCGTTCATCGCGGCTCCCTCGTGGGTACGCAGAGAGTATGAGGTGGGTCAGCGCCACGACCTGGACCGAGACGGCCTTGCTCGGGCTGGCGTTCGTGCTGTCGGCGATCATCGGCCTTGAGCGCCACCGGCGCTTCAAGAGCGCAGGTCTGCGAACGCATACGCTCGTCGGCGTCGGCTCGGCGGTCTTCACGCTGGTGTCCGCCTACGGGTTCGCGGACGTCACAGGCCGGGGCGCAGCAGTCGACCCATCGCGGATCGCGGCGCAGATCGTGTCGGGCATTGGCTTTCTAGGAGCCGGGGTCATCTTCGTGCGCCGAGGAAGCGTGTCCGGGCTGACGACCGCGGCCTCGATATGGTTGACGGCCGCTGTCGGGATGGCCTGTGGCGCAGGCATGCCGGCGCTCGCTGTCATGGCCACCGGCTGCCACCTGCTCACGGTGACCGTCCTGGGGAAGCTGGGGCGACGGATGCAGGCAGACCCGGTGAGCACGACGCTGCTCATGCGGTACACGGCAGGTCAAGGGGCGCTGCCGGTCGCCCTGGGGTTGGCTGCTGAGCACGGCGTTACGGCCACCGTTCTCGACGCGAAGACCTTACGGCAGGAGGGTGCCGAGACGACGGTGCGCGCGATTGTTCAGCTCGAGGCGACCCCTCAGCTCGTCAGCGACCTCGTCGAGGAGATCACGGACCTGGCGAGCGTGCAGTCCCTGCGCGTTCTGAGCGGCGAAGGACGTCCGGACTAGGTGTAGTTGCTCATGACGTTGGTGACACCGGTCTCGAGGCGTGAGGCTGGGGGCTGGTCCCGGGTGGCGGTGTGGGGCCGATGGTAGGTGTAGTGGATCAGCCAGGTGCTGATCGCGTCGTTGCGCTGCTGCTCGGACTCCCATGGGCGGGCGTACAGCAGCTCTGAGGCGAGGGTCCGCTGGTACCGCTCGACCTTCCCGTTGTGCTTGGGCGTGTAGGGCTTGATCCGCTGGTGCCTCGCGCCGAGCCCTTTCACGGCGCGTCCGAAGGCGTGGGACCGGTAGCAGGAACCGTTGTCGGTCACGACGCGGGTGAGTTTCGTGATGCCGTGGGCGGCGAAGAACACCCGCGCCCGGGACAGGAACGCGACCGCGGAGGCGGCGGTCTCATCGGTCAGAGGCTCGGTGTAGCCGACCGGGAGAATCCGTCGATGGCGGAGTGCAGGTAGGTGTACCCGGCGCGGGCGCCGGCGCTCTTGGCCCGGTCGACGGCCCGTTTTGCGGTCCGAGCCTCGGCCGTGGATGTGCCAGCCGCCGTTCGCCCCCGGTGCGAGCAGTTCATGCACCCTCGGCTGCGCTGGACGAAGAAGCACGCCGAGTGCCCCGCGCATGAACTTGGGAGACGGGCCCATGGGGGTTGTAGTGCTGCTGCCTGGTCGGGTCGAGCTGGCGTAGGCCTCGTCTGCTGCGGGTGGGGCGAGCTGCAGGTCAATGGCACTGGCTTCCCGGCAACGGACAAGGCCACGACGAACCCGGACCGGGTAGCGATCATGACCGGAAGATGACAAAACCAGCGACATTCCCACATTCGGCGCCCATGCACCCCTTTCGTCCCTACCGTCGTTTCAGGAAGGCGCGCGGCGGTTCGCGCCTGGCTGCTCGACGGGGAGGACGATCTATGACCGCTCGCACGATGACGGGGTTCGTGGTCGTCCATCTTCGCCGCGGCCGCCTGCTGCCCTTCTGCCAATGATCCGGCGGACGGAGGGCATGTCCCTTGCCACGTGGTTTCCCATCGCTTATGCGAGGGTGTGCGCCGTGGTGCTGGTGACACTGGCGCTGGTGGGTGCGGTCGGCGAGGTCAGCGCTTATGCAGGGCCAGCGATCGCGCCCGCCCACAACAAGAACTCGCTGATCAACGTGGCCGTCGTCCCCGCCCCGGGCGGGGTGAGGGTGCAGGCTGAGGTCCGCTACGACGACGGCGACCCGGTCGTCGACGAAGACGTCCTTGGGCTTGTCAGAGACAGCTCTTCGGGTCAGACGACTCAGCTCAAGTTCGGGGCGAGCGGGGCCCCGGGGCAGTACGTCACAGACATCCCGCTGGACGAGGGACAGTGGGACCTTGAAGTCGACGCCGTGACGTACACGCGCGGGGTGCGCACCGTTCACTTCACTCTCAGCGGCGCGGGCGAGGTGTCGAAGCTGACCGTCGTCGCTGCGCTACCCAACAGCCTCGAGCGTCCCACCACGGCAAGGAGCCACGTCGGGGTCATCCTGATGGGCGCCGTGATCGTGGCCTTCGGTCTACTCATATTCGTCGTCGTGGTCGAGCTACGGCGGCGCTCAAGAACGGTCGATGTCTGAGCTGGTCCGGTGGGAAGGCGCGCCGGTCTGGTTTTCGCTACTTTCACCCGGATTATCCGTCTACCTTTTTGGTGTCGCTCGTCTGCGCGGCCCAACCCATACCTGGAAAGGCGCACGTATGCCGATCAGCCGTCCGTTGAGTGCCTCTTTGGCCTCCATCACGTCCTTGGCCGTCGCCTTCGCGCTCGGCTCCTGCTCCACGGCGTCTCCATCGGCCGGGGCGGCAACATCCGCGCAAGGCTCCACGACCGCTACGAGCTCCGCCCCGGTGGGTGCCACGCCGAGCACGACGGCCTCGGGCCGGACGGTCGAGGTGACCGTCAAGGGCAGCACGATCACGCCGGCGCCGGCGACGATCCCCTTGAAGGTGGGCGAGACGATCAACGTGGTGGTGACTAGCGACCACGACGACGAGGTTCATGCGCACGGGTTCGAAGTCGAGAAGGAGATCAAGGCCGGCGTTCCCGTGACCCTGCAGCTCAAGGGCGACGTTCCTGGCGTCTACGAGGTCGAGATGCACCACCCGGCGCTGACGCTGCTGCAGATCGCGGTCAGCTGACGCCGTGACGAGTCTGGCTCTTTCGTCTCACTCGCTGTTGACGAGCGCACCTGCTTTGATCCCTGCGCATGGGGTGGGCAGCCGGAAGGACCTACCTCTTCCGTTCGGGTACCTGATCGTCGGGGCTGCGGTCGTGCTGGTCCTCTCGTTCGTCGCCCTGGTCGTGTTCTGGCGTGAGCCTCGGGTGCGGGACCACCACGGCGTGCTCCTGCCCCGTTTCGTGGCCGCGTTCCTCGATTCGCGGGTGGTGCGGGCGGTTGCCGCCGCGGTGTCGCTGCTGTTGTTCGCGGTGACGGTCGCCGCGTTGGCCTTCGGCGTGGACGATGCCAACAACCCGGCCCCCTACCTGGTGTTCGTCTGGCTGTGGGTGGGGGTCCTGGCCCTGTCGCTCCTGTTCGGGCCGGTGTGGGTCGTGTTGAACCCGATCCGCTGGATCCACCTGGCCGTATGCCGCATGGCCCGGGTGGACCCGGACGCCGCCATCCTGCGCTACCGGCTGGGCTACTGGCCCGCCGCGCTCGGGCTGTTCGCGTTCACGTGGCTCGAGCTCGTCGCCCCGAACCGCACCTCACAGGCAGTGCTCGGATCGGCCGTGGCGCTCTTCGTCGTCCTGGACCTGCTCGGGGCGTTCGTGTTCGGGCGGACCTGGTTCCGGTGGGCCGACCCGTTCGAGGTCCTGTCGCGGCTCTACGGGGCGCTCAGCATGCTCGGACACCGGTCCGAAAGGCGCTGGGTGCTGCGCAGTCCTCTGGCCGGTCTCGAGCAGATCCAGGTCCGAACCGGCCTGCTGGGCACCGTCGCGGTCATGCTCGGCAGCACCGCCTACGACGGGTTCTCGGCCAACCCGGCCTGGTTCACCTTCTCCCAGGCATCGCCGGTTCCGGTGCTCACCCAGACCGCCGGACTGGGCGCCATGACCCTCTTCGTGATCGGCACCGTCTCGCTCGCCGGCTGGGCCGGTGCGGTCCTTTCAGGTACGGACGCCCGAGGCATGGCCACCGTGTTCGCGCCGTCCCTGGTGCCGATTGCCGCCGGCTACGCCGTCGCGCACTACTGGTCCCTCGGCGTCTACGCCGGCCAGCACACGCTCACCCTGCTGTCCGACCCCCTCGGTACCGGCGCGGACTACCTCGGGACCCGGCTCCTCATGCCCAACTCCGACCTCATCGCCCCCACCCTCGTGGCGACGTTGCAGGCGGCCGCGATCGTGCTGGGCCACCTCCTCGGCATCGTCCACGCCCACGAGCGAGCCGTCGCGCGCTTCGACCGGCGCGGCGCGCTGCTCGGGCAGCTACCCATGCTCGCCCTGATGGTCATCTACACGTGCGGTGGGCTGCTGCTGCTCTTCGCCAGTTGAGACTCGACCGGATACTTGCCAGGTGTCGCACGCAGGCCGCCTCAGGCCGGTGGCACGAACGCGTTTGGGGCATGGCAAGTTCGGGCTTCCGCCGCCAACCCCGGCCATCCCGCGGCCGGCCCCGTTTCACATGCCCTTGGTGCCTCGTGCCCTGCGCCGCTGAACCTCCCAGCCCGTCGCGGCGAGGATGGCGAGCACGATGAGCACGACCAGGAGGGCCCCGACGGGCAGTCCTGATCCCGACGCTGTCGCGTGCTCAACGACCGGTGCGGTCCCTGTCGTCTCGGGCGCCTTGGGGGCGCTGGCCGCGCGTGAGGTGAAGGAGATCTGACCCGAGACGGGGTGACCGTCGGCCGAGGTCACTCGCCACAGGACCGTGTAGCGCCCCGCCGGGGAGGATCCGGGCAGGTCCTGCACGACGGTGTTGTCCACGAGGCGTGGCTTGGGGATGGCCACCGATCCGGCAGGGCCGGTCACGACCATCTGGGTCCCGATCGACAGCGCCGGGTCGGTGAAGGTGAGCACGATCTTGCTCGGAGTCTGCGCGACCGTGGAGCCGTTCGCGGGTGCGGTGGAGACGAGGACGTCGTGGGCCGCGGCCGGGCCGGCGGCCACCACGAGGGTGACCGCCGAACCGAGGAGGACGAGCAGCGCGGAGGTGAGGGCGGCAACTGGGCGCCAAGTCCCCACATGCCCGGTCGCGCCCGCGAGCCGGACTGTCACGGCCGGGTCCCTGTCACCTGACGCCGACGACCGGCCACCGCGATTCCCGCGGCGCCGAGCGCCAGGACGACGGCGATGCCCCCCAGCGTGCGGGCGAGGGTGTCGCCGCCGGCGCTGTCCTGACCTGTGGCACCCGTCGACGAGGCGGGTGCGGCGCTGTCGTGTCCAGACGCAACCGTCGCAGCCGTCACGGTGAAGGAGGGAGCCGGATGCTCCGGCTCGACGCCGGAGGCCGGCGTCGGCTGGTCCCAGTGCACGACCGACCCGTCCGACATCGTTTGGGTGGCAGGCATCAGGACGAGCCCGGGAGCGGGCAGCGGGCCCACCGAGAGGTCGAACTCCTGGTACTGGTCGGGCCCGATCTGGGTGCCGGGGCGCGCGGTCCAGGTCACGGTGCGCACGGCTTTGGTGACGGTGGTCCCGTCGACCGTCATCGGCTTCGGCAGCGGTGCCTTGGTCAGGGAGACGTCCCAGCCCGGCAGCGGCCTTGCGGAGACCGACAGGAACGGCTTGTCGGTCGGTAGCTCGACCGAGACCTTGACGGTGCTTGCGGTCGCGGACTCGTTGGGGACCCGGAAAGCCAGCTCACTGAAGGACCCGGAGGCGGTGCTGTCCGAATCGACGTGGACGTGGGCTTGGGCGGCCGCTGCGGAGCCGGCGACGAGCGCGGCAGCCAGGCTCAGGGTCGCGACGAGGCGGTGCCCTGAGCGGCGGGTGGAGCGGCGGGCAGGGGTGGGAAGCGCAAAGCGCGCACGGGTGGTCATGGGTTTCCTCGTATTCCGTTGGGAGGGCTCCGCACGGTCGGCGAAGCACCAAGGGTGGGTGCGTCCAGAACCGGACGCCGCACCCGACCCGACGCCACAACGAGGCGACGGGGTCAGGCCAGGCCCGGCACGACGCGCGCCGGCGGCCCGCGCGGCGACGTCCCATCGGCCCACCAGGACAGGACCGGCCCCAGCACCGCAGCGCCCGGCCCAGCGGGGCGAGCTTCGACCGCGAGAGGGCGGGCGGACGGCAACGAGCGCGGCACGATCCGGTCGGCCAGCGCCCAGAGGGCAGCCTCGCCCCGGGCAAGCACCGCGGCGGTGAGCAGGGTCGCCACGAGGTGAGCCGCCAGCATCGGCCACGAGCCCATCAGGTGGGCCATCGACCCGGGCGGCAACCCCGCTGGGGGCATATGAGCCGCACCCGTCGCGCTGATCGAGCCGCACGTCCCGCCGGTCACGACGATCGCGTGGTGACCCGAAGCCGTGACCACGCTCACACCGCACGTGGACGCACCCGCGGTCACGGAGAGCGCAGCGTGCAGCAGAACCTGCTCGACTCCGAGCGCAGTCAGCACGCGAGGTAGGCGGCACCGCCGGGCGGTGACGAAGAGAACGACCGGGGCGGCCATCAACACGAGGAACGCGAGGACCGGCAGCCCGGGAAGTTGGCCGCCGCCGATCAGGTGCGCGCCAGCGGCGAGCAGAAGCGAAGCAGAGCCGAGGATTCCTGCGCGGACCACCCGCGCAGCCCCTCGGCTCGGTGTCTGCACTGTTCAAACGTAGCGACTGCCCGCTCCTCGACCTCACCCGGGTAGCAGCCGACCCGAGCTCGGATGGGCTAGCTCGACAGAGTCGGTCACCGCGGGGTCTTGCTCATGCGCAAACCCGGTGAGGTGTCCGGGCTGCACATGCGTGACATCGACCTGTCGGCCGGCCTCATCGATGTGAAGCGCCAGACCTATCCGGGTCGCGGCGGCCCGGTGACGAAGGCAACCAAGGGGCGCCCTCGTCGCGTCCCGATCATCGCGCCGGTGAGACACATACTGGCCGCCTCACCGTGGGACGCGATCCCGAGTCGCGACTGGTCACCGGCCCACGCGGAGGCGTCAGACGACAGCCACGCTTCGCGAGGCGACCAAGTGGGACCAGGTGGTGACCCAGCTGGCGCTCGTTGAGCTGGTGCGTCGCCGGGCACCAGGACCGGCAGTGACCGGCCGCTACCTACTGCACCCCGACTCAGAGGCGCTGACCCACGCCGGGACAGCCTTCTCGATGTGGTGGGCCCAAACTGGGCCCACGGACGAAACTGCACCAGCGGGATCCGTGAGTCGGAGCCGACATGAGAACGGGGCCTGACCTGCGTGAACAGGTCAGGCCCCAATCGGTCGGGCTGACAGTGTCCGATCTCAGGACATCGGAATGGGCTGTCTCAGGACATCGGAATGGCGTGTCGCAGGTCATCGGCATAACCGGATCCGGCAGGGTCGGTGGTGTCGAAGCGTCGTCTTGTCATCACAGCCGTCCTGGCCGGTTCCTCGCA
>NZ_JBFRFG010000026.1:0-45154 GCF_052114705.1 Terrabacter sp. 2YAF2 | reverse complement strand
GGGCCTACCGCCAGGTCTTCACCAGCAACGACGAGCGAGCCTCCGCCCTTGCACCCTGGCTGCATGAGTACAACACTCGACGACGCCACACCGCCCTGAAAGGCCTCCCCCCGATCAGCCGTCTGTCACCAACGTCGTGACCGGGTACATCTAGGTCTCCTCTTCGGGCGTCATGGCTGACGCGACTTGGTCCTGCACGAGGTGGACACGTGGACGAAGACTGACGGGTATTGCGGACTCGTCGACGCACTCACGGAAGTACTCCAGGTGGCGACGGTCCATCCAGTGCTCGGACTCCTCGACGCGCCTACCGCCGGGCCCTTGCACGGTGTACCAGAAGAGGTAGTCGACCCCATCAACGGTGTCGCAGAAGATGGACTCGACGTACATCCGCTCCGGCTGCAAGGTCTCGAGCGCCGCATCGTGGTTGGCCTCGATCCAGGCCATCCACTCGTCGACCAGGGCCCTCTTGCCGTGCCGGATCGGGAACCTAGTCAGCTGCACGCGCATAGCGCGATCGTGCCTGACGCGGCCGTCTGGTGCATTGACTGCCGGTCTCGTGTTCGCAGACGACTTCGCCGTTGCGCTGGGGATGGGCTACTGCAACGTTTCTCCCGTCCGGGAGGGCCCTTCGTCGTGTGCCGGGTCGCGGGGTGGGTCAGACAGCGGCGGTCACGAGCGGGCTGAGCCCGACCGACCGCTCGACGGCGCGGACGTCGCCGCACATCGCGAGGAAGTTCGCGAGCATCCGGTGCCCGCCCTCGGTGAGGACGCTCTCGGGGTGGAACTGGACGCCGTGCAGGGGCAGGTCGCGGTGGCGCACCGCCATGACGAGACCGGAGTCGGTGTGACCGGTGACGAGCAGCTCGCCCGGGAGGGTCTTGGGGTCGATCGTCAGCGAGTGGTAGCGCGTCGCCGTGAACGGGCTGGGCAGCCCAGCCAGGACGCCCGTGCCGTCGTGGTGCACGAGCGAGGTCTTGCCGTGCAGCAGCTCGGGCGCCCGCCCCACCGTGGCACCAGCGAAGACGCCCAGGGCCTGGTGACCGAGGCACACCCCGAACATCGGCTTGGCCAGCCGGGCGCACTCGGCGATGATCTCGAGCGAGACCCCCGCGTCCTCGGGCGCGCCGGGTCCGGGGGAGACGAGCACCCCGTCGTAGGCAGCCGCATCCGACGCGGGGACGGCGTCGTTGCGCACGACGGTGCAGTCGGCGCCGAGCTGCTCGAGATAGCCGACGATGGTGTAGACGAAGCTGTCGTAGTTGTCGACGACGAGGATGCGGGTCATGCGGGCCTACTTCTGCGTGCTGACGGTGTGCGGGCTGGGCTGACCCTGGACCGTGACGTCCTCGAAGGGCAGGAGCGGGGCGACCGCGGGGAACACCCAGCCGAACAGGATCACCACGGTAGCGGCGAAGAGCACCAACGCGGACAGGGACTTCGCGAGGCGGCCACCGGGGAGTCGGCGCCAGAGGGCGGCATACATCGGTCAGAGGTCCTTCGGCGTGGTCAGGTAGGCGGCAGGCAGGCCCTGGGCGCGCGGGATGGTGGTCTCGAGCTTGGAGAAGACGATGTAGCGGGAGGTGTTGCCCCACCGGGGGCTGCACGTCGTCAGCGTGAACCAACGCTCGGTCGGCTTCACCCCCGGGCGCTCCGGCACGGGCGCGACGACGTCGGAGCGGTCCGGCGCGACGATCTCGTGCCGGACGACGCGGTAGACGTTGTAGGCACTCTTCGTCTCGAGGACGAGGACGTCGCCGGGGCGGATGAGGTCGACGTCGAGCAGCGGGTTGCCGTGCCCCGAGCGGTGACCGGCGATGCCGATGTTGCCGACGGCACCCGGCAGGGCCGTGCCGGGGTAGCGGCCCATCCCGTCGGCGAGGACGTCGGCGCCGACCCCCTCGCGCACGGGCTTGGCCCAGTCGCCACCGAGCCGCGGGATGCGCAGCACCGCGAAGAGCTCACCCGGCTTCGGCTGCGTCTCGGCGGGGGTAACGGCCGGTGCGTGCCCGGCGGAGGGCGAGGGCGGCGGGGCGGCGAAGCTGCGTTCGAGACCGCTGACCGCATCGGCCTGACCCGCATCCTGCACGTGGGCCTGCCACACGAGCAGCCAGACGACGAAGAGGCCGACGAGCAGCCCAGCGGTCAGCAACAGCTCGCCGACGGTACGGACGAGGATGCGAATGCTCATGCGGGCCTGTCGGGAGAGGTCACGGGGTGCCGGTGGTCGGCCGGATCGGGGTCGCGTACTGGAAGTCGACCGAACCCGAGTATGCCGGGAACTCGGTCGAGCCCAGGGTGTGCAGGCCGTAGCCGAGACCGACCGCGTCGACGTACTGCTTGTAGATGGTGACGGACGGGTCGGCGTCGAGGCCCCGCTCCATCCGGTCGATGTCACCGATGGCGGTGATGCGGTAGGGCGGGGAGTAGACCCGGCCCTGCAGGATCAGGGTGTTGCCGACGCAGCGGACGGCACTGGTGGCGATGACCCGCTGGTCCTGGATCATCATCGCCTCGGCGCCCGAGGTCCACAGCGCGTTGACGACGGCCTGGACGTCCTGCTGGTGCACGACGATGTCGTCCGCGGTGAAGCCGTCCGGCAGGGAGTCGGCGGTGCGCTTGGCGTCGTCGAGCGTGACCTCGAGCGCCGGGCCACGGACCTTGGTCGTCGCGGCGGTCGGGGCCAGCTCGTCGGCGGCGCGGGTCAGGCTCGAGAGGTGCTGGTCAGCCGGGGCGCTCGTCGTGCTCAGCCTCTTGACCTCCTTCTGCAGCTCGTCGAGGACACCCGCCTGCGCGGCGACGCGGGCGTCGCCGGCGATGATCAGCTGGGGAAGGTCACGGTCACCCCGCAGGTCACGGCCCTGGGCGGTCTGGAAGCTCAGCGCGAACATCACGCCGGCCGCTGCCGTGACGACGGGCACGAGCAGACGCCAGGTCAGGCGTCGCCGCAGACGGACGGGCGCGTCAGCCACGTCGGCAGGGTCGACAGGGTCGACGATGCCGGTGGCGTCCTCGCCCACGCCCTGCTCCGGCGTCTCGGCGTCCTTCATCACGGCTGACCTCGCTCGCGCGGACCGTCCGCGCCGCCACCATTGTGCCTCGTCACGGTTCGTCGACGGACCGGCGGTACGGGCAGGCGCGGCGGGCGGGCGCGGCGCGGTGGAGGCATCTCCGTGTTCTCCTCGACACCGGACGGCCGTCGTGCCTGCTCAGGCAGGGACGCCACGCGTGTCATTGGTTACCCTTGCCTCAACTCAGAGCAAGGAGAACGCAGTGCCCGAGTCCAAAGGCCGCGACCACAAGGCGACGGCATACACCCCGCCCCGCACGAGCAAGGCCGCCGAGCCCAACCCCACCTGGTGGGCGCCCGTCTTCATCACGCTGCTCGTCCTCGGGCTGCTGTGGATCGTCGTCTACTACGTGACCGAGTACAAGTACCCCATCGGGTCCATCGGGGTCTGGAACCTCGGCGTGGGCTTCGTCCTGCTCATGGGCGGGTTCATCATGACGATGCGGTGGCGCTGAGCCGCGAGGCTCACCCTGCACAGACCGCCCGACGCCGGCTGTCCACACCTGTGGACAGCCGGCGTCGTGCATGTCGGTCCACACCTGTGGATGACGGCCGTGCACAACCTCCAGCGCGCAGGTCCCCGGTTATCCACACAGTTGTCCCCAGCTGGGGATGAATGACATCTGTGTAACTACATCCACAGGCTTGTCCACAGCCCGTGGATAACCGTCTGCTGGCCTCGCCGCGAGGAGCCTCAGAGCCGCGCCAGACCGAGCTCGGTGACGATCCGCTCGGCGGTCCGGCGGGCGTCCGCGTGGTCGTTGTCGAGGCGCAGGTGACGGTGCCCCGGCAGCAGTCGCTCGCCGTCCCGCGCGGGGTCGGTGGTGAACCGGGCACGGGACTCGAGGTCGACGACATGGGCGCGGGCCCAATCGACGTCGCGCTTGCTGCGCTTGTGGTCCATCCGGTCAGCACCGCCCTCCCGGGCGAGGCGGACGTGCTGGGGTGCGCAGAGCTCGACGACGTCGACGGGGGCGCCGGCACGCTCCACGGACTCGACGAGCTCCTGCAGCTGCTCGAGCTCCCTGGGGTCGTCGAGGTCGATGGCGAAGGTGAAGACGAGGCCGGGCAGCCCGGCGACGACGGACTCGGCGATGACCTCCCGGCGGATCATCGCGTTGATCCGCCGGAACGAGGGCGTGCCGAAGTCGTAGACGCCGAGCAACGGCTCGATCGACATGTGGTTGTGGAAGAGCCGGAAGCCGGTCAGGTCGCAGACCGCCCGGCCAACCGTCATCTTGCCCACGGCCGGCGGGCCGGTGACGCAGATCAGGTGCACGGATCCGTCACCCGAAGATGCTGAGCTCGCGGATGGCCTCGGGGACGGTGAGGTACTTCCCGACGGTGACCGCGACGAGCAGCACGAGGACGGCTCCGAGGGCGGCCCACACGAGGTGGCGCACACCCTGTCGGCGGAAGGCGACGATGACGCCGGCGCAGATGACGCCGGTGACCAGCCCGCCGAGGTGGGCCTGCCACGAGATGCCGGGGTAGAAGAAGCCGAAGGCGGCGTTGATCGCGATCGTCGCGTACATCGCCGCCGAGGAACGCCCGAGGTGCCGGTTTAGCACGAGGAGCGCCCCGAAGAGCCCGAAGATGGCCCCGGAGGCACCGACGACGGGGGTCAGCCAGGCGTCGTCCAGGCCGGCACGCAGACCCGCGATCGTGGGCGAGCCGGCCATGAGCGTCACGGCCACCTGTCCGCCGATGCCGCTGATCAGGTAGAGCGCGGCGAACCGGGCGCGACCGAGCATCGGCTCGAGGTACTGCCCGAGGGACCACAGCGCGAACATGTTGAGCAGGATGTGGAAGACCGTCTGCGGGGAGTGCAGGAAGGCCGCGGTGACGAAGCGCCACGGCTCGGTCCACCCGAGGAACGGCGCGAAGGCGAAGTTCTGCGTGACGCTCGAGTTGGCGCGCTGCGCGAGGTAGACGACCGCACAGATGCCGATGATCGCGTAGGTGACGACGGGCGTGCCGTCGGTGGCCCGCCCACCGAAGACGGTGCGAGCGCTGGGCGTGGTCCGGGCGGCTTCGCGTACGCAGTCCACGCACTGGATGCCGACGGCGGCGGGCCGCTGGCACTCGGGGCACGCGGGCCGGCCGCAGCGCTGGCAGCGGACGTAGGCCTCGCGGTCGGGGTGGCGCGGGCACACGGACGGACCGGCAGCGGGCTGCGGCACTCCCGGCTCGAGCGGGGGCTGGCCGGGCTGGCCACTGGTCGGGTTGTCAGACAACGGGAGTCCCCCTGCCGGTCACGTCCGTGGGCGGTGTAGCTGTCGTGCGTTGCTGCTGTGGATCTGTCGTGCTGGAGGGTCAGTCCTCGATGGTGACCGAGTTGAGGACGACGTCCTCGAGGGGCTTGTCGTTGGCGCCGGTGGCGACGGCCCCGATCTTGTCGACGACGTCGCGCGAGGCCTGGTCGGCGACCTCGCCGAAGATCGTGTGCTTGCCCTGGAGCCAGGTGGTCGGCGCGGTGGTGATGAAGAACTGCGAGCCGTTGGTCCCCTTGCCCATGCGCTTGCCGGCGTTGGCCATGGCGAGGATGTAGGGCTTGGTGAAGTCCTTGTCGGGGCTGATCTCGTCGTCGAACGCGTAGCCGGGGCCACCGAAGCCCTGACCGATCGGGCAGCCGCCCTGGATCATGAAGTTCGGGATGATGCGGTGGAAGATCAGGCCGTCGTAGAACGGGGTCGGGTTGGTGCGCCCGGCGTCGTCCTTGTACTCCTTCTCGCCCTTGGCGAGACCGACGAAGTTCTCCACCGTCTTCGGGGCCTGGTGCTCGAAGAGGTCGATGACGATGTCACCGTGGTTCGTGTGCAGGGTTGCCTTCATGGGGCCAATCCTCGCACGACCGAGCACGTATGCCGTTCGGGCGGGTATGCGCCGTGTGACGCGGACCGCTGACGGTGCACCCACCGTTGGCCAAGGAGAAGGATCGTCCTCACAGCAGCTTGGGGACGCGACCCGATGAGCAGCCGGCCGGAGCCGGTCGAGGACGGAGTGCCGATGTCGTTTCTGGACAACCTGAAGAAGAAGGCCGAGGAGCTCGATCTCGAGACCAGGGCCAAGCAGCTGCAGGACACCGCGACGCAGGCAGCGAAGCAGGCGCGTGAGAAGGCGGGCGACTACGCCGCGCAGAACCGCGAGAAGATCGACGGCTACGTCGAGACGGCCACGACCAAGATCGACGAGAAGACCGAGGGCAAGTACGCCGACAAGGTCGCCAAGGTCAGGGAGCAGGTCGGCCGCGGCGTCGACAAGATCGCCGAGGGCCACACGTCCGGGCCGGCGCCGGTGCACGAGGGCGGTTTCGACGCGGCGGCCGGCGACCTTTCCGTGCCGACGCGGGAGGCTCTGGCCGACACGACCCTGGAGGACACCGTGCTCGGGCTCGACCACCTGCCCACCGCACCCGCCAGGCACCAGGACGCGCCCATCCCGGAGGACGCCGACACGGGTCCGCGCGGGACCCAGCCGCCACACGACGGCACGATGTGACACCCGACCCCGGCGACACGGCATACGCCGAGACTGTCGGGGTGGTCACGTTCGGGAGGTGTCCGTGCGGTACGTGGCCGAAGTTGGCAGGATGGGTAAGGACGACAGGACCTAGGAGGACGTATGTTCGGAACCAAGCAGTCCCGCACGGAGGCTGCCGTTGACCAGGCACGCTCCACGGCGGCCGACCTCGGCACCGCGGCAGGCGACCGGATCGGCTCGCTGAAAGTCAGCGCCGCCGACACCGCGAGCGATGCCGCCGCAGCCGCGAAGGACCGCGCGTATGCCGCGAGGGAGGCCGCGACGCCGGCGCTCCAGGACGCGGCCGAGACCGCGCGCGAGCGGTTCCACGACGCGGCGGCGGCCGCCAAGCCGAAGGTGGAGGCCGCGCAGTCGACGCTCGTCGAGAACGTGCTGCCCAAGGTCGGCGCGGCCATCGCGACGGCCGCCGCGGCTCTCGCCGCCGGTGCCGAGCAGGCTCGCGAGGCGGCCCAGCCGCACCTCGAGCAGGCTCGTGACGCGGCCCAGCCGCACCTCGAGCGTGCCGCCGCCCAGGCCAAGGAGTCCGCGGCCGTCGGGGGCCACCGCGCCCACGACGCCTACGCGGTGCTCAAGGGCGACGCGGTCGCGAAGCAGCGGCGCGGCAAGGGCAGGTGGCTCATCGCCATCGGCCTGAGCGCGGCCGCGGTGGCCGCCGTTGCTGCTTTCCGCAAGCAGAAGCAGGCCGACGACCCGTGGGCCACGCCACTCGACACGCGCACCGGCGCGGGCGGAACCCTCGGCTCCGACGCGGCGACGCTCAAGGACAAGGCGGCCGAGCAGGTCGGCCACGCCAAGGACGCTGTCGCCGACGCCGCGAGCAAGGCCAAGGAGAAGGGCGCCGAGATCGCCGACGCGGCCAAGGACAAGGCCGGCGACCTCGCCGCCAAGGGCCAGTCCGCGATCGCCGACGCGAAGGACCGCTCCGGCGAAGCCGTCGACGAGGCGACCGACGCCGTCGCCACCGAGGGCGAGGGTGAGGTCACGGCGGTCGACGCCGCGCCGGACTCCGACGCGATCACCTCCGAGGCGGTCGAGGGCGGCACCATCAACGGCGCCTCCACGACGGACTCCCCGCGCGGTTCGGCCCAGGCCAAGCTGGACCAGGAGCAGGGCGACAGCCAGAGCTGACGCCCCGCGCGACACAGGCGCAGGACAAAGAGGCAGGACAAAGAGAAGGACCCGGATGCCGAGGGCATCCGGGTCCTTCTCTGCTTGAGCTGGCTCGCACCGACAGGGGGACAGCGCGAGCCAGCACATGCAGAAGGGCTGGGCGCGGTTCGTGCGTGCCCAACCCTTCGCTGCAACCAGTCTAGACCCTGTCTGGCTGGTTGCGCGAGAGGCTCGATGAAGATTGCATCACATCGCGTGCCGCGAGGTGGTGCTCCACCGAGCATGGCACCCGAGCCGGTCCTGCGCCATAGGAAGTTCCCGTGGATCGGCTGTGCGTCTCTTCCAGGATCCCGCCCGCGCAGCCGCGGTGCGCTGAAACCTGCCGTCGTATTCCTCCCAATTATGAGGTTTCGTGCTGCTACGTTCACCTCGCCTGGGTCGATGCCAGCGGCCGTCTGCCCGGCCGGGCTGGACCGGGTGAGGGGCGGTACGACGCGGTGACGGACGCCGACGGCCGCTACACCATCATCGGTCTGCCCGCCGGCTCGTACACCCCCGTCGTCTACACCGACTCGCGCCGTCCCGAGCTGGCCCCCGAGTGGTCCGGTGACGCCGACAGGCTCTCCTCAGGGTCAGCGATCAGCGTCAAGGCCGCCAAGACTGCGACGATGAATGCCCAGCTCGCACCCGGTGGCACGGTGACCGGCCAGGTCGTGACCAGCTCCGGTCAAGCCGCGCCCGCGGGGCTCGAGGGTGACATTTTCGATGCGGACGGGCAGCCGGTGGGCTCGCTCTGGTGGGACGGCCACGCGCTCCACGCAAGCGCTCTGCCGAGTGGCGACTTCACCATCTGTATGCGGGACTTCGAGACCGGTCACACCTGGTGGTACGACGGTGCTTCGAACCAGACCGCGGCAACCCGACTGCACCTCGAGCGAGGCGAGACGAAGGACATCACCTTCCACCTGGGGTGACCGGCGCCGGTCCCCACCGGCCACGGCGAGCTGGTTGCGCAGCGTCGCTGAGTCACCCTCGAGCCAGCCCTCCGTCGCCTTGCCGTGCGTGTGCCCGTCGATGACGAGATCTAGAGGGCGCGCTGCGTCACTGCTCCACCCACCGGAGCACTGACGCAGCCGCCGACACCCCAACGTCAGCTCCGTCCGGTTGGGCCCACCCAACTGAACCTTGCCTTCAGGGCCCGATACAGCACGTACATGGTCGCGCGGGCCGCCGCTCCAACGCCGACCGCCCGTGGTCGCACCCGCGTACGATCGATCAGGTAGGGGTTCGGCGCCGAGAGGTGAGCCGATGGGCACGACGGTTGAGGTGCAGTTCGACGAGCGCGGGTCCGATGACGCACGCCTCGACCTGCTGCACCGACAGCTTCGCCAGCAGCTCCACGAGGTCGGTGCCCTGGAGATCCTCCCGGGGGCGGCGCCCGGTGTGCCGGTGCCCGAGAACACCCGCGGGCTCGATGTCGAGACCCTCGGCACCCTGATGGTGGCCGTGCTCGGGTCCGGAGGCCTGACCGCCCTCGTCGCCTCGGTGCGGGACTGGCTGGGACGGGGCACGCGGGACGCCCGCTCGGTGCGGATCGAGATCGCGGGGGACGTGCTCGAGCTCACCGGCGTCACGGACGACGAGCATGACCGTCTTGTCGCGCTGTTCCTGTCGCGGCACGAGGACGTGGACGCGTCATGAGCGGCGCATCATGAGCGGGGCGCCATGAGCGGGGCCACGGGCGGCGCAGCGCCGGCCAGGCGCGCCCTCATCATCGCCAACGACACCTACGACCACGCGAGCCTCAGCCAGCTGCGCGCTCCCGAGGCCGACGCGCGGGCCCTGGCCGGCGTCCTCGGGGACCCCGAGATCGGCGGCTTCGACGTGTCGATCGTGCACAACGCCGCCTCGCACGAGGTGCAGTCGCACATCGACGACCTCTTCGCGGACAGCCGTCCGGACGACCTGCTGCTGCTGCACTTCTCAGGCCACGGCCTCAAGAGCGACTCCGGCGAGCTGTTCATCGCGGCTCGGAACACGCGGCCGGACCGGCTGGGATCGACCGCGGTGCCGGCCGATTTCATCCAGCGGTGCATGCGCTCCGCCCGAGCACGCACCATCGTGCTCTTCCTCGACTGCTGCTATGGCGGCGCCTTCGGCGAGGGAGTGGCGGTCCGGGCGGCCGGCCCGGTCAACGTCATGGAGAGCTTCCCCTCAGGTCGCCTCGGCGGCGGGCGCGGGCGCGCGGTGATCAGCGCCTCGAGCGCCATGGAGTACGCGTTCGAGGGCACGACCCTGACCAGTGACCACGAGGTCCAGCCGTCGGTCTTCACCTCAGCCGTCGTCCACGGCCTGCAGACCGGCGAGGCGGACCGCGACGAGGACGGCCTCGTGTCGTTGGGTGAGCTCTACGACTACGTCTTCGACCGGGTTCAGGAGCAGAACCCCCGCCAGACGCCCGGCCGTGACGTCGAGATGTCCGGCGAGGTCTACCTGGCGAAGAGCCGCCACAAGAAGGTGCGCCCGCTGCCCATCCCCGAGGCGATCGTCGCTGCGCTGCGTGAGCCCGACCCCACCTATCGCCGGGGCGCCGTCGTCGAGCTGCGCGACCGGCTCGGGCATCCGGACCTGGGCGTCGCGCTCGGCGCTCTCGAGGCGCTCCAGGGCATCGCCCGCTCCGACACGAAGGCCGTCGCCGACGACGCGGCCGCCGTCATCGCGGGGGCGGCCCCCGGGGTCAGCCCGGCGACGCTCGACTTCGGTGAGATCGCTGCCGGGGCCGTCGCCGCCGTCGAGCGTGAGCTGCGCGTGAGCGGCGTTGCGCTCGCGCGGGAGGTGCGCGTCGACGCCGATCCTCCGCTCAGCGCCGTCGTCGAGGGACCCGTCGTGACCGTCACCTTCTCGCCGACCGACCAGCCGTATGCCGGCAGCCTCACCCTGACGAGCCCGACCGGGTCCGTCGTCGTGCCGGTCACGGCCTCCGTGGGCCGCCGGACCGGTTTCCTCGAGTCCGCACCGCCGGTGGCCGAGCGCGTGGACGAGCGCGTGGACGAGCCCGTGGACGAGCCCGTGGTCGAGCCCGCTGCCACGATCGGCTCGGATCCCACCCTGGACTCCGAGCCCGGCGGTCGCGCGCTCATCGGTCGGCGCCTGCGCCCGGTCGAGACACCACCCGAGGCTGCCGCGCCCGTGCACGAGGCCGCCGAACCGCGCGTCCGCGTCGCGTCCCCATCCCCGTCCCCATCCCCGTCCCCGTCGCCGTCCCCGTCCCCGTCCCCGTCCCCGACCACGGGTGCACCGTGGCGACGCCGGGTCGCGGGCGGCGCGGCGCTCATCGGCGGCCTGATCCTGCTGCTCAGCATGCTTGCGCCCTGGTTCGACGGCGGGACCTACTCGGACAACGCACCGGAGCAGATCCCGGCCATCGGCATCCGTGCACTGCTGGCGCTGGCCGCGGGGGTGGTGGCGTTCGTGCCCCGTGTAAGCACGCCGGTGTCCGTGGCGTTCCTCGCCTCCGCCGGCGCCGTCGCGGGTGCCGGTTCGCTGACCATGATCGGTGTGGTCCGCGACTCCGGCCTCGATCGCGTCGACGCCGGTTGGTGGCTGGCGCTCGCCGGTCAGCTCCTCGCCGGCGCGGCAGGTCTCGCGGCCGTACTGGTTGCCGCCACGAGCGCCCAGGTGCTGTTCCACCGGTTCGACCGGCGCGCCCCGGGCTCTCTCGTGGCCCTGTGCGTCGGGCTCGTCACGACCGCCCTCTTCGTCGCCTACGCCGTGTTCCTCGCTCCGGAGGTGCCCTACTGGGCAGCCGTTGCTCTCGTGTGGGGCCTGCTGACCTTGGGCGTCACCATGGCGGCGGTGCGCCTCGACGCCGCCACGGGGCGGGTCCTGCTCGGCGGCTGGGCTGTCGGCGTCCTCAGCTACTCGGTGTCGGACTGGGTCTTCCGCAACCACAGCTCGCTCGACCTCAACGTCATACCCTGGCTCGTCCTCGCAGGCGTCGCCCTTCTCGTCGCAGCTGCTTTCCTCCGGGTCAGCCGATCGTGATGGACACCTCGTCCGCGCGGCCTTGGTAGAAGTGGGTGTCGTTGGGCTTCCCACCGATGGTCAGCGAGACCGAGTTGGCGATGCTCCCGACCACTCGGGTCGCGACGGGGCCTGACTTTCCGTCGACGGTGACATAGGCCTGGGTGTCCGTGAGGTGACACTCGACCTGGTGCCAGGAGCCGTCGTTGATCCGCTTCGGTCCATAGACGCGGTTCTTGGCCCCGCCGGGAGAGTTGAACGCGCAGTCCGGGTAGCCGAACTTGTTCGCCCCCGCGGTGCCGACGATCTCCAGCTTGTACGCGCCGCCGACCGCGTTGGCCTGGCCCTTCTGCAGGACGTTGTAGTCACCGCCGGTGAGGCTGCTGGGCACCCAGAGGTAGGCCGAGACCGTCAACGGCGACAGGTAGGGGTTCAGGTCATCGGCCGACGGCACCGTGACCTTCGCGCTGGGGCCGGGGAACTCGAAGGCCGTGCCGAACTGACCGGGGACACCGGGCAGGACGTCCGCGCCGATCGCACCGTGGTGGCCTCGCCCCGAACTGTCCACCGCCACCGTGTCGCCCGGCTGCTCGTCGAGATGCCACAGCGCCACCGTTGCCGGGCCCGAGGTCCCCACCGTCGCGGCACTGACCGGAGCCCCTGCCAGCGCGACCGTCAACGTGCCAGCCGCCATGACCGGCAGCAGAATTCGTCCCATCATCGTTCCCCCCTTGACGGCGGAAGGTGCCGCCCCCATTGCCCTGGATGCACGCTAGCGGGCGGAGAACATCTTGCGTGCACTTTTCACACCTACGGACACGAAAGAGCCCCTTCCCGGTGACCGGGAAGGGGCTCTGACCTGTGGTGGAGCCAAGGGGACTCGAACCCCTAACCCCCTGCTTGCAAAGCAGGTGCGCTACCAATTGCGCCATGGCCCCGAGTGGGGGGAGCGGTCAGGACGAGGAAGAGTCCTCGTCGGTCGCCGCGGGAGCCGGAGTCGGAGCCGGCGGCACCGGTGCGTGCACGTCGTCCGTGGCCTGGGTCCACAGGTCCTGCTCGGCCTGCTGCTGCTTCGCCTTCTTGCGAAGGAACACGACGCCTGCGACGGCGCCACCGATGAGGGCGAGACGCTTCAGCATGCGAGGGATCCTCTCCGTGGTGGCGGTGATGGTGGGCCTAGGAGGACTTGAACCTCCGACCTCTTCCTTATCAGGGAAGCGCTCTAACCGTCTGAGCTATAGGCCCATCGTCACCTTCGCGCGGCCGTCCCACCCCGTCAGAGAGGTTGACCGGACGCGAGGGGAAACGTTACCCGATGCACCTCACCTCATACAAAACGGCCCCCACCCGCGAGGGTGGGGGCCGTTTGCGTATGCCGTGTGGCCGGCTGAGCCGGGCGGGCTCAGTCGTCGGTCAGCGTGAGCTGCACGCCGCCGACGAGGGCCGAGCAGATGTTGTAGAGGAAGGCCATGACGGTCGCGATCGCGGTCATGAGGATGACGTCGATGACACCGATGACGATCGAGAGCGACACGACGCGGCCGAAGCCGACGTAGTCCTTGATCGAGAACGGGTCGGACGTCGTCGTCTGCAGCGACTGGAGCACGCCCTCGATGTCGCTGAAGACGTTCATCGTCGACAGGATCATCCACAGCACAGCGGTGAGGATGACGCCCGCGATGCCGAGGGCGACGGAGAGCAGGAAGCTCATCTTCATGACCGACCACGGGTCGACGCGCGCCACCGCCAGACGGACCCGGCGTGGGCCCTTGTGCTTGCGCGCGGCCGTCGCCGTGCGCGCGCCAGCTGCCGCGGAGGCGCCCGACGGGCCTGAGCCCGACTTGTTCGCCTGACCCGCACCGACGCGCTGGGTCGGGGCGGTGCGGTTGGTGACCGCGCCGCGCGAGAGCGGCGTGCCTTGGTCGGCGCCGGCGGCACCCGAGGTGGTCCCGGTCGCGCCGCTCGAACCTGTCGATGCGCCCGCGCCGCCCGAGGCGTAGTAGGACGCGTTCTGGCCACTGCCGTCGGACGAGCCCGACCCGCTGCCCGATCGCGTCGACGTACCGGGCCGGCTCAGGGAGCCTTCAGGGCTGGTCGCGCTCATTCGTCACCTCCGTTGTCGGCGTCCGACGAGCTCGCCTCGTCACCCGACGTCTGGTCCGACGGTACGCCATCAGCGCTGGGAACCGTAGCGGGCGCTCCCGTGCCGGACGGCTGCTCCACCGAGTTGCCGTCCTCGATCTCGGCGACCGCGATCTCGGACTCGGCGTTGCGGGCCACGGCCACGATCGAGTCGCCCTTGTCGGGCGTCGCGAACTTCACGCCCTGCGAGGATCGGCCGGTGTGGCGCACCTCGTCGACGCGCGAGCGCACGATCTTGCCCTTCTCCATGACCACCATAACCTCGTCGGTCTCGATCACCGTCAGGGCCCCGACGAGGTCGCCGCCCTTGTCGGAGAGCTTGGCCACCTTGATGCCGAGGCCGCCGCGGCCCTGGAGCCGGTACTCAGAGACGGGCGTGCGCTTGGCGAGACCGTTCTCGAAGACGACGAAGACGTCGGGGCTCTCGCCCTCCTCGACGACCGACATCGCGAGCAGGTCGTCGCCGTCGCGGAACTTCATGCCGGTGACACCCGAGGTCGAGCGCCCCATCGGGCGCAGCGCCTCGTCGGTCGCGGTGAAGCGCACCGACTGCCCCTTGCGCGAGACGAGCAGCAGGTCGTCACGGTTGGAGGCCAGGCCGGCGCCGACGAGCTCGTCGCCCTCGCGCAGGTTGATCGCGATGAGGCCGCCGGAGCGGTTGGAGTCGTAGTCGGCCAGGCGCGTCTTCTTCACGAGGCCCGCGCGGGTGGCGAGGACGAGGTAGTCGGCCTTCGCGTAGTCGCGGATGGCGAGCACCTGGGCGATCTGCTCGCCGGGCTGGAAGGCGAGCAGGTTGGCCACGTGCTGGCCCTTGCTCTCCCGCGAGCCCTCGGGCAGCTCGTAGGCCTTGGCCCGGTAGACGCGGCCGAGGTTGGTGAAGAAGAGCAGCCAGTGGTGGGTCGTCGTCGTGAAGAAGTGCTCGACGACGTCCTCTCCTCGCAGGGACGTGCCACGCACGCCCTTGCCGCCGCGCTTCTGCGATCGGTACTGGTCAACCCGCGTCCGCTTGGCGTAGCCGCCGCGGGTGATCGTGACGACGACGTCCTCCTCGGGGATGAGGTCCTCCATCGACATGTCGCCGTCGAAGGGGACGATCGTCGTGCGTCGCTCGTCGCCGTAGCGCTCGACGATGTCGGCGAGCTCCTCGCTGATGATCTCGCGCTGACGCACGGGCGAGGCGAGGATCGCGGTGTACTCGTCGATGAGGGCCTGCAGCTCGTCGTGGGCCTCGATGAGCTTCTCGCGCTCGAGAGCCGCGAGGCGGCGCAGCTGCATGTTGAGGATCGCGTTGGCCTGGATCTCGTCGATCTCGAGCAGCTCGATCAGGCCCTCTCGGGCGATCTCGACCGTGCGGGACCCGCGGATGAGGGCGATGACCTCGTCGAGACGGTCGAGCGCCTTGAGCAGACCGCGCAGGATGTGGATGTCGGCCTCGGCCTTGCGCAGGCGGAACTTCGTGCGCCGGACGATGACCTCGACCTGGTGGTCGACCCAGTGCCGGATGAAGCCGTCGAGCGGCAGGGTGCGCGGCACCTCGTCGACGAGGGCGAGCATGTTCGCGCCGAACGTCGTCTGGAGCTGGGTGTGCTTGTAGAGGTTGTTGAGCACGACCTTGGCGACGGCGTCCCGCTTGAGGACGATGACGAGGCGCTGACCGGTGCGGCCCGAGGTCTCGTCGCGGATGTCGGCGATGCCGGAGATCTTGCCGTCCTTGACGAGATCGGCGATCTTGAGCGCCAGCATGTCCGGGTTGACCTGGTAGGGCAGCTCGGTGACGACGAGGCACTGGCGGTTCTGGATCTCCTCGACCTCGACCACGGCACGCATGATGATCGAGCCGCGGCCGGTCCGGTAGGCCTCCTCGATGCCCTTGTGCCCCATGATCAGCGCGCCGGTCGGGAAGTCCGGGCCCTTGATGATGCCGAGCAGCGCCTCGAGGAGGTCCTCGCGCGAGATGTCCGGGTGGTCGAGGTAGTACTGCGCACCGGCCGCGACCTCGCGCAGGTTGTGCGCCGGGATCTGGGTGGCCATGCCGACGGCGATGCCGGCGGAGCCGTTGACGAGCAGGTTGGGGAAACGGCTCGGCAGCACGGCCGGCTGCAGCGTCTTGCCGTCGTAGTTCGGGACGAAGTCGACGGTGTCCTGCTCGATGTCGCGGACCATCTCCATCGCGATCGAGGCCATCCGGCACTCGGTGTATCGCGGGGCCGCGGCGCCGTCGTTGCCGCGCGAGCCGAAGTTGCCCTGGCCGTCGACGAGCGGATAGCGCAGCGACCAGTCCTGCACGAGGCGCACCAGGGCGTCGTAGATCGCCGAGTCGCCGTGCGGGTGGTAGTGACCCATGACGTCGCCGACGACACGCGCGCACTTGTTGTAGCCGCGGTCGGGGCGGTAGCCGCCGTCGTACATCGCGTAGACGATGCGCCGGTGCACCGGCTTGAGGCCGTCGCGCACGTCGGGCAGGGCGCGGCTGACGATGACCGACATCGCGTACTCGATGTAGCTGCGCTGCATCTCGGTGTTGAGGTCGATCGGCTCGACCCGGTCGTGCTGGCCGATGTCGGCCGGCACGACGACCGCGCTGGCGTCCGGGTCGCCCTCGTCGGCGGCGTCGTCGTCAGCCGGGTCGGGCCCGAGGATGTCGTCGATGCTCTCGTCGGGTGTCTCGTTGACGTCGTCTCCGTCGTTGGGAGGCAGGTCGTCGCTCACGTCAGATCCCTTTGTCTCTCAGTCGCACTCATTGCGTATGCCGTGTCGTCACGATTCACGTGAAACGTCCGTGACGGTGGTCGGGGGCACTCGGGGGCGCAGGCCCGCCAGGGCCGTGAGCTCCCGAGCGTTCAGATGTCGAGGAACTTCACGTCGCGGGCGTTCTTCTGGATGAACGACCGGCGCGACTCGACGTCCTCACCCATGAGGACGGCGAAGACCTCGTCGGCCTTGGCGGCGTCGTCGAGCGTGACCTGCAGCAGCGTGCGCGTGCTCTGGTCCATCGTCGTCTCGCCGAGCTCCTGGTAGTTCATCTCACCGAGGCCCTTGTAGCGCTGGATCGGGTTGTCCTTCGGCAGGCGCCAGCCCTTGCCCTCACCGAGCAGTCGCAGGCCGTCGCGCTCGCGGTCGCTGTAGGCGAACTGGTGCTCGGCGTTGCTCCACCGCAGGCGGAAGAGCGGCGGCTGCGCGAGGTAGACGTAGCCGGCCTCGATGAGCGGGCGCATGAAGCGGAAGAGCAGCGTCAGCAAGAGGGTGCGGATGTGCATGCCGTCGACGTCGGCATCGGCCATCAGCACGATCTTGTGGTAGCGCGCCTTGTCGATGTCGAAGTCCTCGCCGATGCCCGTGCCGAAGGCGGAGATGAGGGCCTGGACCTCGTTGTTGGCGAGGATCTTGTCGATGCGCGCCTTCTCGACGTTGAGGATCTTGCCGCGGATCGGGAGGATCGCCTGGGTGTGCGGGTCGCGTGCCTGCGTGGCCGAGCCGCCGGCGCTGTCGCCCTCGACGATGAACACCTCGGAGATGCTCGGGTCCTTGCTCTGGCAGTCCTTGAGCTTGCCCGGCAGGCCGCCCGACTCGAGCAGGCCCTTGCGGCGGGTCGCCTCCCGGGCCTTGCGGGCCGCCATCCGTGCGGCCGCGGCCTGGACCGACTTGCGGACGATGTCCTTGCCCTCGTTGGGGTGGGCACCGAGCCAGTGTCCGAACTCCTCGGTCATGGCGCGCTGGACAAAGCCCTTGACCTCGGAGTTGCCGAGCTTCGTCTTGGTCTGGCCCTCGAACTGCGGCTCGGCGAGCTTGACCGAGATGACGGCCGTGAGACCCTCGCGCACGTCGTCGCCGGTGAGGTTCTCGTCCTTCTCCTTGAGCAGGTTCTGGCGGCGCGCGAAGTCGTTGACGAGCTTGGTCATCGCCGCGCGGAAGCCCTCCTCGTGGGTGCCGCCCTCGTGGGTGTTGATCGCGTTGGCGTAGGTGTGGACCGACTCGCTGTAGGCGTTGGTCCACTGCATCGCGAGCTCGAGGCTGAGCGAGCGGGCCTCGTCCTCGACCTCGATGGAGATGACCTCGGGGTGCACCGGGTCGCTGCGCTTGCTGCCGTTGATGTGGTTGACGTAGTCGACGAGGCCGTTGTCGTAGCGGTAGCTGACCCGCTTGGCCGTGAGCGTCTTCTTCTCGCCGGAGCCGGCGTCGGCCGCCGCGTCCTGGGGCTCGTCGTCCTCGGTCGACTCCTCGACGACCTCGAGGTCCTCGTCGAGGTCGTCGAGGTCGACGTCGCGTTCACCTGCGGGCTGCTCGATGCGCTCGTCGACGAGGTTGATCGTCAGGCCCTTGTTGAGGAAGGCCATCTGCTGCATCCGGGCCCGGATGGTCTCGAAGTCGTAGTGGACGGTCTCGAAGATGTCGGCGTTGGCCCAGAAGGTGATCGTCGTGCCGGTCTCGTCGGTGGCCTCCTGCCGCTCCAGGGGTCCGTCGGGCACGCCGTCGGTGAAGCTCATCCGGAAGACGTGGCCCTTCTGGCGCACCGCGGCCTTGAGGCGCGTCGACAGGGCGTTGACGACCGAGCTGCCGACGCCGTGCAGGCCACCGGAGACCTTGTAGCCGCCCCCGCCGAACTTGCCTCCGGCGTGCAGCTGGGTGAGCACGAGCTCGACGGCGCTGATCTTCTCGACCGGGTGGATGTCGGTGGGGATGCCTCGGCCGTTGTCCTTGACCCGCACGCCGCCGTCGGCGAGGAGGGTGACGTCGATCGTGTCGGCGTAGCCGGCCAGCGACTCGTCCACCGCGTTGTCGACGATCTCGTAGACGAGGTGGTGCAGACCGCGCGGGCCCGTCGACCCGATGTACATGCCGGGGCGCTTGCGCACCGCCTCGAGGCCCTCGAGGACGGTGATCGCGCTCGCGTCGTAGTCGACGCCGTTCGGACGGACGTCGACGGCCACGGCGGTAGCCGCTGCGGGGGTCACGGTGTCGGGTGCTGCCACGGAGTCGGATCCGGTGGAACTGGGGGTGGTGCTGGTGGTGATCGGCTCGTCGGCGTCGGACACGTCTCTCCTCGGTGGTCTGACCTCATGCGGGCGGCCCGACGTGGACGTCGAGCCGCAACCTCTCCAGTCTAACGGTCCGACGCGGCGAACCGTGCCCTCAGACGCGCGAAACGGCCACTTTCCGGCCCGCTCACCCCTCGATCCGAGGGGAGGATCACGCCCGGGGGCCTCAGCGCCCCTCAGGCACCTTCACTCGCCGCGGTGCCGGCGGGGTCCGCGGGTCCGCCGTCTGCGCCCATTCTCCCCGTTCCGCACTCTCCGGGACGCCGTCGTCCACAGGGGCTCCGGCAGAATGCGCGGACAACCTTCCGGGGTGATCCGTGGTCTGGATGGGTGCCGGCACGGGCCGGACGTTGGTGGACACGTGACCGAACAGGGGACCAGCCGTCATGGACGACGCCGAACGGGGAGCCGACTTCACGGCCTACGTCAGGGCTCGCGAGCAGGCGCTCGCGCGCCTCGCGTACCTCCTCACCGGTGAGCGCGACGCCGCCGAGGACCTGCTCCAGAACGCGCTCGCCAAGGTCTACCGGCACTGGGACCGGGTGCGGGCCGCCGAGCTGCCCGACGCGTACGTGCGCCGGATCATGGTCAACGAGAACAACTCGCGATGGCGAGGGCTGCTCCGTCGACACGAGACACCGAGCAGCCACGTGCTCGAGGTGCTCGATCCGCCGGGCGTGACTGGCCTCGACCCCACCGCGTCGATCGACCTGTGGCGGCACGTGCAGAACCTCCCGCGCCAGCAGCGGTCGGCCGTCGTGCTGCGCTACTACGAGGACCTGACCGAGGCACAGACCGCCGAGGTGCTCGGTTGCTCCGTCGGCACCGTGAAGAGTCACACGAGCCGCGCGATCTCCGCGCTGCGCACGAGCATGAGCGAGGCCACGGCATGAGCGACATGGACCAGCGGCTCAAGCGGGCGCTCGACGAACACACCGAAGGGGTACGCGTCGTGGCCGACCTCGCGGACCGCGCCATCGCCCGCGACCGATCCAACCGACGCCGCGAGCTCGGGGTGGCGGCCCTGGCCGCCGGGCTCGTGCTCGCCGTCGCCGTGCCAGTGGGCTGGGGAGCCCTGCGTCCCACGGGCGCTCGTCCCCTGCCGGTCGGCCCGTCGCAGACGACGACCGCACCGACCGGCCGGCCGTCGCCCACAGCTCCTCGGACGACTACAGCGACGCCGACCGCGATCCCGACCCTCACTGCCAGTGGTGCTCCCGCGCCGGTGACCGCACGCTTCACGACCGGGCCGGTGACGGCGACGCCGTCAGCGCCCTACGTCGTCGACGGCGTCATCCACGACGGCACGAAGACGCTCCGGGTGCAGCCGGCGGGCCGGTGGGGGGCCCTGGCACAGCTCGAGGGCGGGCGCTGGCTGCTCACGGACGCCGACAGCCTCGTGACCACGGTTGTCGACGATCAAGGCGCGTTCATCTTCGAGATCACCGGCACCACGCGTGTCTCCCAGTACGGAACCCTGATCGCCTCCTCCGACGTCAAGGGCAACCTGCACGCCTACGCCTCGTGGGGCGACGAGCTCGGCTCACTTGCTGCGGCGACGTGCGCCTGCTCGGGGAACGGCGGCGGGATGTTTCCAGGCTACGAGGTCGTAGGGGTCGTGGGCCGGACGGTCTACGCCAACCGCGGCGATGCCGACAGTTCCGTGGCCTGGGACCTCACCACGGACCAGACCCGGCAGCTACCCTTCCGGCTCGATGTGGTGGACCCCGCACAGGGAACCACTGTCGTCTCCGTCGCGCAGGAGGGCTCGTCCGCCAGCCCCTGCCACGAGCTGCGGGACCTGCTCACGGGAGCGAAGCGCTGGCGGCTCTGCGGCCCGCTCGTCTTTCGGTCGTTCTCGACGAACGGCGCCTACCTGCTCGCGACGGGTTTGATCGACGGCCTCGACGGGTCGCAGTTGAACCCGGACCGCAGCTTCCGTTACGGCGGCCTGGTCGTCGTCCGCACGAGCGACGCCGCGATCGTGCTCGAAGGCTCGGGAGACGCCACAACCGGCAACGGCTCACCGGTGACCTACCGGATGGGTGACGACGGGACGATCACCGTGCAGGTCGGCGAGGCAGCGGGGGCGCGCAACCTGCAGCGCTGCACGCTGGACGGCGCCTGCGAGGTCGTCGCCCCAGCTCTGCCCCGGTCGTCCGACATCCCCGAGGGCGACGACCCCTACTTCCTGTCGACGAACTGAGCCGGCCGGAGCGCGCGGGGGCTCAGCCCTCGCTGAGGGTGCGCTCGAAGAGGGAGTGGATGGCCTCGGGCAGGTGCGGCTCGTGGATCATGACGTCGCAGCCGACCTCGTCGCACACGACGGAGTAGATGTACGCGTCGGGGTGGGTGCCCTCGGTCGAGGCCGCGATGCGCTGGAGCGTCGGCGCCGCCAGCAGGTGCTGCCAGTCTTTGGCGTCGCCCTCGGAAAGCTCGCCGAGAGACATCCTCCGTTCGCGCACGAGGCCCGCGAAGCCGCCGGTGCGCCGCAGCACGACCTGGGCGTCGGCCCCCGGCGTCGCGCCGCTGCCCCCGCGGTCGCGACCACCTGTCGTGGGCGTCGAGCCCTGCCCGCCTCCGGTCGAGGCCGGCGCCCCGGCACCCGCCGTCAGCACGCCGACCTGCTCCCACGCCGAGCGCACCGCTGTCTGCTCAGCGGACCCGTCGCCGTACGCCTTCCCGGCCGCGGCCACGGTGAGACCCGCGAAGGTCGCGAAGTCACAGTCCGCCTTGATCCCGTCACCCGACAGGACGGCATACCAGATCGCCCCGGGGGCGTCCCACGCGTTGCCGCCGATCGCTTCGGCCGCGAGCACGAAGGCGCGGTTGGGGATGCCGGAGTTGATGTGGACGCCGCCGTTGTCGTCCTGGGTGTCGACGTAGTGGGCCATGTCCGCCGGCTGCGGGTCCTTGCCGAGCCGCGGGTCGTCGTAGGCCGTGCCGGGGTTGCGCATGTCGCGCAGCGCCCGCCCCTTGACCGAGGGGTTGAGCAGCTCGGCGCCCACGAGCCAGTCGGCCTGCGTCGCGCTCTGGCCGAGCGCCTTCTGCTTGACCAGGACCCCGAAGACGTCCGAGATCGACTCGTTGAGCGCGCCCGACTGCCCCTGGTACATCAGGCCGGCCGTGTGCTCGGTGACGCCGTGCGCGAGCTCGTGGCCGATGACGTCGAGGCTCCTGGTGAAGGGCTCGAAGATGACGCCGTCACCGTCGCCGAACACCATCTGCGTGCCGTCCCAGAAGGCGTTGTCGTAGTTGCGGCCGTAGTGCACGCTCGCGAGCAGCGGCATCCCCTTGCCGTCGAGCGAGTCGCGGCCGTATGCCGTCGACCACAGCTCCCAGGTCGCGCCGAGTCCGTCGTAGGCCTCGTTGACCGCGGCGTCGCTGCTGGGAGCGCCACCTTCGGCGCGCACCTGCGTCCCCGGCGTCGTCTGCGTGCCCTTGGCGTCGAAGATCGTGCGGTGTGGCGCAGGAGCTCCCGGCCCCGTCGCGTCGGGCCGGCGCGGCGCGGTGCGCCCCGTGGGCCGAGCTGTCGGCGTGCGCCGGGACGCACGCAGGAGCTCGTCCTGGCGCAGGGCCTCGCGGGCATGTCTGGCGACGGCCGGCTCGCCGCTGGCAGCCAGCGCCTCGAGGATGTAGGGCGGGACGATCGTGCAACGCTGCGTCGAGGTCATGACGACAGTGTGCGTCCGATCACTGACACCCGCCTGACGAGCTCAGCCGTAGGTGTCCCGGGGGCCGCGCGAGTCGGGGGAGCGCCGGGCGCCCCGGTTCCACGACGGCGCGCTCGGCCCGACGACCTTGAGCTCGCTCACCGCGCCCGCGCCGATCTCCTCGTCGATCCGGGCGAGCATCGACGACGCCATCAGACGCATCTGGGTCGCCCAGGCCGTCGAGTCGGCGCGCACGGTGAGCACCCCGTCGACGAAGGTCAGCGGTTCGACGTGCCCGGCGATGTCGGGGCCGACGATCTCGGTCCACCGCCCCATGACCGAACCCACGGCCACGTCGACCTTCCACCCGCGGTCGAGCAGCAGGCGGTCGAGCTGGTCGCCCAGCAGCGCCGGATCGCGGCCGTCGCGCGACGACCCCGACAGGACCGGCGCCTGACCGATGGGGCGCCGGCGCTTCTTCGGCCGCATGCCGGGGCGCAGACCCTTCTCGGCCGCGCCGGCCCGGGCCCGGGCGAGGGCCGAGGCTGCGGCGTCGGCGATCCGGGTGTCCTCGTCGGTCGGTTCGGGGGTCTCCTCGGGCTCGACGTCCGGCGTCTCGTCACTCATCGCCGTCGCCCTCGGGCACCTTGACCTCTGCCACCGCCTCATTCAACACGGGGTCCTCAGCGGGTGTCTCGCTCTCCGGAGCGGCCGTGGGTGGGACCGCGGGGTGCACCTGACCGAGCTCCACGGCATACGTCGTCCCGCTCCGGCGGAGCACGTCGGGCACGTCCGCGCCGACCGCAGCCGTGATGAGCACCTGCTCGCAGTCGGCGACGAGGGCCGCCAACCGTTCACGGCGCCCGGAGTCGAGCTCGGCGAAGACGTCGTCGAGGACCAGCACCGGGTCGTCGCCGAGGTCACGGCGAAGGAGGCGGTATGCCGCGAGCTTGAGTCCCAGCGCGAAGCTCCACGACTCGCCGTGACTGGCATAGCCCTTCGCGGGGAGCTCACCGAGCGACAGGACGAGGTCGTCGCGGTGCGGACCGACGAGGGAGATCCCGCGCTCGATCTCGTTGGACCGCACCTGCGCGAGGCTCTCGAGCATGCCGGTGCGCAGCTCCTCGATCTCGGGCACCTCACCGGCGGCCAGGCGGGCGGCGAGGTCCTCGTGGAGCGAGCTGCGGTAGGTGGCCCGCGCGTTCGACGCGACTGCGCTCACGGCGTCGTAGCACTCGGACAGGTCGGGTGCGAGGTCCCGCAGCAGGCGCAGCCGGGCATAGAGCAGCTGCGCGCCGACCGTGGCCAGGTGGTCGTTCCACACGTCGAGGGTGTGCAGCGCCGACTCACGTGCCTCGTCGAGCGGGAGGTCACCGTCGCGTGCCGGCCGTGGCGGCCGGCGGGCGCCCTTGCGCAGCACCGGAGCGGCCGACTTGAGCAGGGCGTTGCGCTGCTTGAGGATCTTGTCGTAGTCCGAGCGCACCCCCGACCAGCGCGGCTGGCGCTGGACGAGCAGCTCGTCGAGGAACCGGCGGCGCTCCGACGGGTCGCCCTTGACGAGGGCGAGGTCCTCGGGGGCGAAGAGCACGGTGCGCACGGTGCCGAGCACGTCACGCGGCCGCGACACGGGGGAGCGGCCCAGCCGCGCCCGGTTGGCCCGACCCGGCGTGATCTCGAGCTCGACCATCGTCTCGCGGTCGTCGCGCATGATCGCTCCACGCACGATCGCCTGCGCGGCGCCAAACCGCACCAGCGGCTGGTCCGTCGCGACCCGGTGCGACCCGAGGGTCGCGAGGTAGCCGACCGCCTCGACGAGGTTCGTCTTGCCCTGGCCGTTGAGGCCGACGAGCGTCGTGACGCCCGGCGTCAGCGCGAGCTCGGCGCTGGGATAGCTGCGGAAGTCCTTGAGGGTCAGGTGACGGACGTGCAAGGAGGGTGCGGCGCTCTGCTCAGGCCTTCTTGGCGGTCTTCTTCGCGGCACGCTTCTGGCCGCGAACCGTGTCGGCCATGTCGGTCGCCCGCGTCGCCGAGGCCCGACCGGAGGCCGCCGCCTGCTTGGCCGCGCCGACGTTGGCCTTCGACGCCGAGCCCGCAGCGCGCTTGCTCGCCTGCTTCGCCGACCCGCGCTTCGCGGCCTGCTTCGTCGGGGACTCCTTCTTCGCCGAGCGCTTGGCCGTCGTCGGCACATCGCCCTGGCGCAGCTTCTCGCCCTCGGCGATCGACATGACCTGGTGCCCACCGAACTGGCCCCGCAGAGCCGCGACGGCCTGCATCGTCGGGGAGCTCGACTGGCGCGAGGCGAACCGGGCGAAGAGCGAGGCCGAGATGACGGGCATCGGCACAGACAGGGCGATGGCCTCCTCGACCGTCCAGCGGCCCTCACCGGAGTCGTTGGTGTAGTCGGAGACGTCGTCGAGGTGCGGGTTGTCCTCGAGCGCGTCGACCATGAGGTCGAGCAGCCAGGACCGCACCACGGTGCCGCGGCTCCACGCCTTGAACGCCCCGGGAACGTCGGTGACGATGTCCTTCTTCTCGAGCAGCTCGTAGCCCTCGGCGTAGGCCGCCATGAGGCCGTACTCGATGCCGTTGTGGACCATCTTCGTGTAGTGCCCCGCGCCGACCTTGCCGGCATGGACGAAGCCCTCCTCACGGGGGCCCTCGGGCCGCAGCGCGTCGAAGATCGGCATCGCCGCCTTGACCCACTTCTTGTCACCGCCGCACATCAGGCCGTAGCCGTTCTCGAGGCCCCAGACGCCGCCGCTCACACCGCAGTCGACGTAGCCGATCTTCTTCTCGGCGAGCAGCTTGGCGTTCTCGAAGTCGTCGGTGAAGCGGGAGTTGCCTCCGTCGATGACCAGGTCACCGGGCTCGAGCAGGTCGGCGAGCTTGGCGACGGTCTCGCGCGTCGGGTCACCGGCGGGGACCATCACCCAGACGACGCGGGGGGCGGCGAGGGCCTTGACCAGGGCCGGCAGGGTGCGCACGTCCGCGACGTCCGGGTTGCGGTCGAAACCGACCACCTCGTGGCCCGCGCGGCGCAACCGCTCGCGCATGTTGCCGCCCATCTTGCCGAGACCGATGAGACCGAGCTGCATGTCGCGAGCCTTTCTACAGGGAGCGTGGGGGGATCGGGTGAGGCGCTACGAGGCTACGCCCTACCCGGCAGCGCCCCCGATCAGGCCACGCGGGCCGGGTCTGGACTGCCGGACGGACCGGGCGTGCGTGCTGGGGTGCTGGTGCGGCGCCGGCTCAGCTGGCGAAGCGGACGGGCATGAGGACGTAGCGGTAGCCGGTGTCCGGCTCGGAGTCGGCCTCGGCCTGGCCGGTGAGGACCGCGGGACGGCTCGGCTGCGTGAAGGACAGCCGGCTCCAGGCGGTGCCGACCGCGTGCAGGCCGTCGAGCAGGAACTGCGGGTTGAAGGCGATCTGGATCTCGGGACCGTTGAGGGTCGCCTCGACCGCCTCGGAGGCCTGGGCATCCTCACCCGTTCCGGCCTCGATCGCCACCTGGCCGTCGGTGAACTTCAGCAGCACGGGCGTGTTGCGCTCCGCGACGAGGGCGACACGCTTGACGGCCTCCTCGAGGGCCGCCGTCTCGATGACCGCCTCGGTGTCGACGGAGGTCGGGAAGATCGAGGTGACCTTGGGGTACTCGCCGTCGAGCAGACGGGTCGTCGCGCGACGTTGACCGGCCTCGAACCCGATGAGGCCGTCGCCGCCCTGGCCCAGGGCGAGCTCCACCGAGCCGGACGCGCCGAGGGCGCGGGCCGTGTCGGAGAGCTGACGGGCCGGGATGAGCGCGACGTGGCTGGCGTCGGGGGCCGAGGGGCTCCACGTCAGCTCCCGCATCGCGAGCCGGTACCGGTCGGTCGCGAGGAGCGTCACCTTGTCGCCGTCGATCTCCATGCGGACCCCCGTGAGGATCGGCAGGGTGTCACCCTTGTCGGCTGCGACCGAGACCTGGGCGACCGCCTGCGTGAAGACGTCGCCGGCGATCGTGCCGCTCGTCTCGGGTGCGGCGGGGAGCGTCGGGTAGTCGGCGACGGGCATCTCGCGCAGGGCGAAGCGCGAGGACCCGCACGCGACGTTGACCTTGGTCCCGTCGGTGCTCACGTCGATCGGCTTGTTCGGCAGGTTGCGCGAGATGTCCGCGAGGAGCCGACCCAGGACGAGGACCTGGCCGGCCTCGGCGACGTCGGCCGGGACGGTGATGCGGGCGGACACCTCGTAGTCGAAGGCCGACAGCGTCAGCGTGCCGTCCTCGTTCGCGTCGACGAGCACGCCCGCGAGCACGGGTACCGGCGGGCGGGCCGGGAGCCCGCGGGCCACCCAGGTCACGGCCTCGGCCAGGACGTCTCGCTCTACCCGAAACTTCACGGTGCACTCACTTCGACGGGGAAGGACATTGGGGCTCAGACACTAGTGCCTGCGGGTGACTGGCACCACAGACACTCCCCGAATGCGCGCTGCGCCGGAATCGGGCAACACCTTAGGTCTCACCGGAGGTGCGCCCGGGCGTGGGAGAGACCCTCGTTGTCGGGGCTTCCCTCCTTGACTGGGATCTCGTCGTAGTCATAGGTGCTGTGGATGCTGTGGACAACCCGCGTCGTGGCTGGTCAGAGCGCCGACCGGGGTGTGCATGGCGTGTGGGGACGGCATGGCAGCTGGGGCAGCCCGCTGTGGACGGTTTTCGGCTGTACACATCGACCACACAGGCTCGCCGCCGGTTGTCCGCAGGCTGGTGGCCGTCGTCCACACGCGTCCACAGCGAGGTGTGGAAGAGGCGACGGCATATGTCCGATTTGCAGCGCTTGCTGACTAGTTACCTGTGCATAGCGACCGCCGCCACTTCCACAGAGTTGTCCACAGGTGGTGGAAAACATTGGGGCAAAACGGTCTTTACCGGCCAGTCCGCCGCAGGTCTCGATGAGGTCACGCTGTGCACACAGGTGTGGACAACCCTGTGGATGGATGTGGACGTGGATCGCCCGACCCCACCGCACCGGCTCGCCGACGGGCGTTGGTGCGCCCTCGGCCGGACACCGGCTACGCATCGACGGGTCCGATGACGCACCGTCTCGACACCGCCAGGAGGCTCTCGAAGAGCGCCTCCCCGTCCGGAACTGGCCCCAGCTGCGCGAAGACCTCGCTCGTCACGGCGCCCAGGAGCAGCGTCCAGGCCGCGATCCCCTGGACCAGGGAGGTGGCGTCGAGTCGGGTCGAGGCGAACATCGGGGTCTCGAGCATGGCACCGACCGCGGCGTGGGCGCGCTCGTCGACGAGTCCGAGGCGGTCGCCTGCAGCGAGCCGGCCTGCCCGTCGCACGTCGTCGAGCAGGGACACGAGGAGGGCGAGCACCGCGGTGCCGGCCTCCTGGGTACGTTCCGCCGGGGCCTCGTAGTCCGGGACCGGCGAGCCGTAGATGAGGGCGAAGTCGTGCGGCCGGTCGATCGCCCAGGCGCGCAGGGCCCGTCCGAGGGTGTCCCACCGTGCCTCGAGGTCGTCCCGCGCGACGCTGTCGTGGGCCAAGCGCACGGCTGCGGCGAGGGACCAGTACGAGTCGATGATGAGGCGGGTCAGCAGCTCGTCCCGGCTGTCGACGTAGCGGTAGATGCCGGAGGACACCATGCCCAGGTCGCGGGCGACCGCCCGAAGGCTGAGTGCGGCGGCGCCCTCCGTGGCGAGGTGCTGGCGTGCGACGCGCAGGATGTCCGCCTCGACGGCGAGCCGGTTGCGCGCGCGCTTTCCGAGCGGCGGTCCGGCGGTCGCGGCCTGCTGCCCCTCGACGCGCGGCGGCAGGGGCAGATCAGGGCGGGGCGAGGGCTCCATGGATCCGAGCCTGCCACAGTTTGCAGAAAGTGTGAGCACTGCTCTTGCCTGGCGGTCGCGCGCGTGTCATCCTCTAAGTGTGAGCAGTGCTCACCATTGACTCGAGAGGATCTCCCATGACCCACCACCTCGTCCTCGGCGCCGGAGGCGTCGGACGGTCAACCACCGCCGAGCTCGTCGCGCTCGGGCACACCGTGACCCTCGCGTCGCGCTCCGGCCGCGTCACGGAGCGGCCGTGGCAGGACACCCACCCTGACTCCGTCGAGGTCGTGTCCCTGGACGCGGGCGACGCGCGCGCCGTCACCGAGCTGGCCCGGGGCGCCACGAGCATCGTCAACGCCGTCAACCCGCCGAGCTACACGACCTGGGACACCGACTGGCCGCCGATCGCCGCCGCCACCCTGACCGCCGCCGAGGAGTCCGGGGCTGGCCTCGTCATCATCGGCAACCTCTACGGCTACGGCGAGGTCGAGGCGCCCATGCGCGAGGACGACCCGATGCACCCGTCCGGCCACAAGGGGCGCATCCGGGCCGACATGTGGACCGAGGCCCTGGCCCGCCACGAGGCCGGCCGCCTGCGCGTCACGGAGCTGCGCTCGAGCGACTACTTCGGCCCCGGCACGACGACGCGCACGAGCTACCTCAATGACGTGGTCATGGACGCGCTGCTCGCGGGCCGCACGCCTCTCGTGCCGGCCGGGCGGGCGGACGTGGCCCACTCGTGGACCTACGTCCCCGACGTGGGTCGCCTCGCCGCGCGGGTGGCGACCGGGGACGAGGGCTGGGGTCGCGCCTGGCACGTCCCGACGTCTCCGGCGCGCACCTTCGACGAGGCGGCCGGCGACATCGCGCGGGTGGCCGGCGTCAAGCTCCGCCGGGTGCGCGTGCTGCCCCGTCCGCTCGGCACCGCCGCCGGCCTCGTCGTCCCGTTCATGCGCGAGCTGCGCGAGACCCGGCACCAGTTCGAGCGGCCGTTCGTGCTCGACTCGGACCTGACGCAGCGCACGTTCGGGCTCGAGCCGACGCCGTGGGACGACGCCCTGACGGCGACCATCGCCGCCCGCCGAGCCGCGAAGGCGGACCACGCCGAAAGGGCAGCCTGACGCGGGCCGAGCGACACGGCATACGCCATCGGGTCACTCAGCGGCGCCGCCTACGCGTCAGTGGGACTGCTGGCGGATCCGGTTGGTCAGCTCGGTGACCTGGTTGTAGATGGCGCGACGCTCACCCATGAGCTCGCGGATCTTGCGGTCGGCGTGCATGACGGTCGTGTGGTCGCGACCGCCGAAGTGCTGGCCGATCTTGGGCAGGCTGAGGTCGGTCATCTCGCGGCAGAGGTACATCGCGATCTGGCGGGCCGTGACGAGCTGGCGCGAGCGGCTCGAGCCACACAGGTCCTCGAGCGTCACGGCGTAGTAGGCGGCCGTGACCGCCATGATCGTCGCGGCCGTCACCTGGTTGGGCGTCTCGTTGGGCAGCACGTCCTTGAGCACGATGACGGCGAGCGGCAGGTCGACGGCCTGACGGTTGAGGTTGCTGAACGCCGTGACGCGGATCAGGGCGCCCTCGAGCTCGCGGATGTTGGTGCTGAAGTTCGTCGCGATGTACTCGAGCACGTCGTCCGGCACCGACATGCGGTCCTGGATCGCCTTCTTGCGCAGGATCGCGATGCGGGTCTCGAGGTCGGGCGGCTGCACGTCGGTCAGCAGCCCCGACTCGAAGCGCGTGCGCATCCGGTCCTCGAAGCCCGACAGCTCGCGCGGCGGCAAGTCGCTGGTGATGACGATCTGCTTGTTCGCGTTGTGCAAGGTGTTGAAGGTGTGGAAGAACTCCTCCTGGGTCTGCAGCTTGCCCTGGAGGAACTGGATGTCGTCGATGAGCAGCACGTCGACGCTGCGGTAGCGGTTCTGGAACGCGCTCGCCTTGTCGTCACGGATGCTGTTGATGAAGTCGTTGGTGAACTCCTCGGAGTTCACGTAGCGCACGCGGACGTTGGGGAACATCGTCCGCGCGTAGTGCCCGATGGCGTGGAGCAGGTGCGTCTTGCCCAGCCCGGACTCGCCGTAGACGAAGAGCGGGTTGTATGCCTTGGCGGGGGCCTCAGCGACCGCGACCGCCGCCGCGTGGGCGAAGCGGTTGCTCGCGCCGATGACGAAGGTATCGAAGGTGTACTTCGGGTTGAGCCGCGTGTCGCCGGGCGAGCTCGGCTCGACGCGCTGCTGCAGGCGCAGTGGCCCGCTCTCCCCGCCGCTCAGCGGGTCGGGGCCCAGCTCCATCCGCGTCTGACCGCCCGGGTATGCCGGCTGGTGCGGCTCGTCGAGGTCGGCGCCGTTGAGCGCTGGCGCGCTCTCGGCCAGGTCACGCAGGGGGTTGTGGGCGTTCGACCCGTAGCCGCCCGAGCCGTTCTGGTGGCCACCCATGCCGCCTGACGGTCCGCCTCGGGAGCCACCGTGGACCGAGGCCTGACCGCTGGGCTCGTCACTGATCATCCCCAGGTCGGTCTCGAGGCTCTCGTCGACCGACACCGCGAGCTGGACCGGGTGCCCGAGCTGACTGGCTAGCGCGTTGTGGATCTGCTCGCGGACGCGCTGCTCGAGGAAGTCCTTGGTGAAGGTGTTGGGTGCCCGGACCAGCGCGGTCTGGTCGAGCACGCCGACGAGGCGGCAGAGTCGGACGAACGCGCGCTCCTGGTTCGACAGCCCCACCGAGTCGAGGGTGCCGAGCGTCTGCTGCCAGATCTGCGCGTAATCGACGCCTGTCTCGGCCACCGTGATCCCACCTGCCCCTGAGTCATGTCTGTCGCACCCTGTTGTGCCCCGGCTCGATCCGGACCGAGCGGGAGCCCGGTGTGCCGGGTCGGACGTCCTGGACCCGTCCGCGTCCCGGTGAACGATGCCTTGTTGTCCACACGTTTGTCCACAGCCTGTGCATTTGGGGTGGCGAGGATCGTGAAGACGAAAACCTACAGGCGCCGGGGCACGAAAGACAATCGAGCCGTCCACAGATCTGCGCCCCCCGCGGCGTGTCGCCTTGCAATCGCCGAACGACCTCGGAAAATCGTCGGTTTGGTCCGCTCTCGCTCGACGGCTCCGCCGGTTTGACCCTCGTTCCGCGGCTCCCGTATCGTTGACCGAGCGTGTCTGCGACCTCTTTCGCATGCCCGTGGCCCCGAACCCGGCCCAGCCGGACGAACTCGGTCCTCCACGGGCTTGCCGATTGCGGTCGCATCGGCCATCGCCAGCCCCAGAACGGGAGCCGGGCCGACGTCGTCGTGACGTCGGAGCGGACCCTGCAACCTACGGAGAACCTCGTGAGCAAGCGCACCTTCCAGCCGAACAACCGTCGCCGCGCCAAGACGCACGGCTTCCGCCTGCGCATGCGCACCCGCGCCGGCCGTGCCATCCTCGCCGGCCGCCGTCGCAAGGGCCGCGCCGAGCTCTCGGCCTGAGCCGCCGGAGGCCGCGGCGTGCTGCCGGCACGTCACCGACTGCGTGAGCGGACGGATTTCACGACGGCAGTACGCGGGCCCGGCGCCAGCAGAGCAGGCGGGCGACTCATCGTCGTGCATGCCAACCGGACCGATGTGCGTGCGGATCATCCGCCGCGCGTCGGTTTTGTTGTGTCCAAGGCCGTCGGCAACGCCGTCGTGCGCAACCGGACGAAGCGTCGGTTGCGCGCCAGCGTCGCAGCCAGGTTGAGTCGCCTACCCACCGGGCTCGACGTCGTCGTGCGGGCCAACCCCGCCGCCGCCACCGCCAGCTGGGACGAGCTCGACCTGGCCGTGGCTCGCCAGCTCGACAAGGCGTGCCGACCATGAGCCCCACGGCCAACCGGGTGCTCGCGTCGCCGCTCCTGCTCGCGGTCCGGTTCTACCAGCGGTTCATCTCCCCGCTCTCCCCGCCCAGCTGCCGCTTCTACCCCAGCTGCTCGGCGTATGCCGTCACCGCGCTGACCCGCTTCGGACCGGTGCGCGGTGGCTGGCTCGCCATCCGAAGGATCGGTCGCTGCCACCCCTGGACCCCGGGCGGCGTCGACCCGGTGCCCCTGACGTGGGCCACCCGCAACGACGTGCGACCCGAGGACTACCGCGCCCCCGACCTGCCTGAGGCGCACGACCACACCACCTGAACATCCGGCATATCGTTGCCGATCAGCGGTGAGCGGCCCGCCGCCCGCCCTACGACAGAGGAATGACGTTGATCGAGTTCTTCAACACCGTGCTCTACCCGATCAAGCTCGGGGAAGCCTGGGTCATGTACGGCTGGCACGCGTTCTGGGAGACCCTCGGGCTCACCGGCGCCTGGTCCGGCTGGGCGTGGGCCCTGTCGATCGTCGGCCTCACGGTCGTCGTCCGTCTCCTGCTCATGCCGCTCTTCGTGCGCCAGATCCACTCCTCCCGCCGGATGCAGCTCATCCAGCCGGAGATGCAGAAGATCCAGAAGAAGTACAAGGGCAAGCGGGACCCGGAGTCCCAGAAGGCCCAGCAGGCGGAGATCATGGATCTCTACCGGCGCACCGGGACCAACCCGTTCAGCAGCTGCCTGCCGATCCTGATCCAGAGCCCCTTCTTCTTCGCGCTGTTCCAGCTGCTCAACAACCTCAAGGGCATCGCCGAGGGCACGCAGCCGCCGATCGGCCCGATCACCCGGCAGGTCGCACAGACGATCGAGACCTCGACGATCCTCGGGGCCAAGCTATCGGACTCGTTCGTCCACTCCACGACGCTCAACGTCAAGATCCTCAGCGCGGTGCTCATCGTCCTGATGTCGGCGACGACGTTCACGACGCAGTACCAGCTGATGCGCAAGAACATGCCGGCCTCCGCGCTCGACAACCCCTTCGCGAAGCAGCAGAAGGTCCTGCTCTACCTGATGCCGCTCTTCTTCGCGTTCTCCGGCATCAACTTCCCCATCGGTGTCCTGCTCTACTGGCTGACCACCAACCTCTGGACCATGGGCCAGCAGTTCTACGTCATCCGCAACATGCCGGCTCCCGGATCCGAGGCCGAGCGCGCCCGCCGTGAGCGCCTCAAGCGCAAGGGCAAGGACATGCAGGAGCTGACGGTGCCGGGCCTCGAGGGCTCCGAGACCGTCCCCGACGACGCGTCCAAGTCAGGCCAGCGCCAGCAGCCCAAGGGCAAGAAGCGCGCCAGGACCCAGCCGACCAAGAACCGCCGCTGAGGTTCGTCCACATACTTGTCCACACTGCCATGGGCCTCTGACCTGCGGAAACGCACGTTGTCCACAGATCTGCCCCGGTGAATGAAGGAGTTTTCATGAGCGACCCCCAGGCCACCGACGTCGAGACGCCCGCCGATCCAGCGGCGCCGCTGTCGACCCAGCAGGCCACCGAGTCCATTCCGGCCGCCGTCGTGGCCGAGACGATCGAGGCAGCCGCCCCGATGGCAGACGAGGCGGGCCCCGAGCCGGCCGACAAGACCGACAAGACCGACAAGAAGTCACGGGTCCGCCAGCTGGAGCGTGAGGGCGAGGTGGCTGCGGACTTCCTCGAGACCCTGCTCGACATCGCCGACCTCGACGGGGACATCGACGTCGACGTGGACGGTGACCGGGCAGCCATCGCCATCGTCGACTCTGACGAGGGTCGCGTCCCGCGCCGGCTCGTGGGCACCGACGGCAAGGTGCTCGAGGCCCTCCAGGAGCTGACGCGACTTGCCGTCCAGGCCCAGACCGGCGAACGCAGCCGGCTCATGCTCGACGTCGCCGGGTACCGGGCCGAGCGTCGCTCCGCGCTGGTCGAGCTCGCCCAGACCGCGATCGCCGAGGTCAAGGACTCCGCCACGAAGCGCTCGCTGGACCCGATGACCGCCTTCGAGCGCAAGGTCGTGCACGACGAGGTTGCTGCTGCCGGGCTCGTCTCCGAGTCAGAGGGTGCGGAGCCGCACCGTCACGTCGTCATTTTGCCCGAATGAGAGGTGCCGTTTCACGTGAAACGGCTCCCCATCGCAGGCACCATCGCCAGACGCACGACCCTAGGAGTGAGAGCCCGTGACCCACGGTGCGCTCGGCGCTGCCGGCCCGCCGGCGACCCCATCTGCTGCCGCAGAGGTCTTCGGCGACCGGCTCGAGCTCGCGGAGCACTTCGTGACGATCCTGGCCGACACGGGGATCAGTCACGGCTTGATCGGTCCGCGCGAGACTCCGCGCCTGTGGGACCGCCACGTTCTCAACTGCGCGGTGGTCCAGGAGGCGATTCCCCGTCGTACGGGGAGGCAGCAGGTCATCGACGTCGGGTCCGGCGCCGGCCTGCCGGGACTTGCCCTCGCTATCGCCCGTCCGGACCTCGACCTCCACCTCGTGGAGCCGCTGGCTCGACGCACCGGCTGGCTCACCGGGGCGGTCGCGCAGCTGGGCCTGACCAACGTCACGGTCCACACGGCGCGTGCCGAAGCACTTTGGGACCGGCTCCACGCCCCCTGGGTCACGGCCCGTGCGGTGTCTCGCATCGTCCAGCTCGCCGAGTGGACCCTGCCCCTCCTCGACGCCGGCGGCAGCCTCCTCGCCCTGAAGGGAAGCCGCGCCGCAGAGGAGCTGTCCGAGAGCCGAACCGCGCTGACCCGTCTCGGCGTCGTGGACGCCGGGGTGCACGAGTACGGCGCCGCGGTGCTGGGTGAGCCGACGATCGTGCTCCGATGCACGATCGGCGACGTCGTGGACCGTCGGCGATTCCGCTCGCGCCAGCCCTCGAGCGCTGGATCTGCCCGCCGACGGGCCGATCGCCCACGGGCTGCGCGACGCTCCGGCCCGGCAGTCGGCGACAAGCCGCGCGATCAGCGATGATCGTGTCCAGACCATGACGACGGGCGCTGCGTGCGGATCACTCCGCCGGACGACCCTCAACCCCGGAGGTGCTCTCCCCGTGACGATGTCGACCAATCTGGGCTGGCCGAGCGAACCAGATCCAGAACCGGAGCACCGACGTCTGGGGTGGCTTGCCCGCATGCTGAGTGTTTCACGTGAAACCGACGAGGTGCCCGTCGAAGACGTCGTGGCCGCTGGGGCGGCTGCTGGTGCAGTCGTCACCGACGTCCGTGACGGCGAGGTCGCCCACGTGGGTGACGCCACTTCGACAGGCGACGCGCAAGGTGACGTCGTCGCGCTGGAGACGCCTGCGGGCAGCGCGATGCCAGACGACCACGCCTCGCCATCCACCGCTGTGGACAACGCGGTGGACGAAGTCCCGACAACACCCGCCTTTGAACGGGAAATCCCCGCATCTGAGGCTGGGGACAAGCCTGTGGACGACCATGGTCCCGGCGCCCAGATGAAGGACGACCGTGCCGACCGGGAGGCGCTGGCAGCTGCCATCCCGACTCCCGGCACGGACACGCCCCTGGGCCGGGAGCTCGCCGACAACACCCGACGACGCATCCAGCTGACGGGTCGCCAGTTCCCCAAGCCGGTCTCCCCGCGCGTCCTGACGGTCGCCAACCAGAAGGGGGGTGTCGGCAAGACCACCACCACGGTCAATGTGGCCGCGGCGCTGGCTCAGTCCGGACTCAGGGCGCTCGTCATCGACCTCGATCCCCAGGGCAACGCCAGCACGGCACTGGGCATCGACCATCACGCCGAAGTGCCGTCCATCTATGACGTGCTCGTCGACAGCGCGCCGTTGCTCGACGTGGTTCAGCCGTGCAGCACGGTCGAGAACCTGTTCTGTGCCCCGGCCACCATCGACCTGGCCGGCGCGGAGATCGAGCTCGTGTCTCTCGTCGCCCGGGAGTCACGACTGCAGAAGGCGATCGCAGCCGCGGGCGAAGGCGGAGGTCACGAGTTCGACTACATCCTCATCGACTGCCCGCCCAGCCTTGGCCTGCTCACCGTCAACGCGATGGTCGCTGCGAGCGAGGTCTTCATCCCCATCCAGTGCGAGTACTACGCGCTCGAAGGCCTCTCGCAGCTGCTCAAGAACATCGACCTCATCAAGCGCCACCTCAACCCGACGCTGCACGTGTCGACGATCCTGCTCACGATGTACGACGGGCGCACCCGCCTCTCCGCGCAGGTCGCCGACGAGGTGCGTGAGCACTTCCCCCAAGAGGTGCTTCGGACGACGGTGCCCCGCTCGGTTCGTGTCTCGGAGGCACCGAGCTTCGGCGAGACTGTGATGACCTACGACCCGGCAAGCAGTGGTGCCCTCGCCTATCTCGAGGCTGCAGGCGAACTGGCCGACCGTGGGGCAGCCGGACCGACGTGACCGGCCACGAGCCATCGATCTCGACCACAGGGTCGTCACCGTCACGGTGGCGGCCCTGTTTCACGTGAAACTGCCCCCGGCGTGTTTCACGTGAAACACGCCGCTCAGTGGACGTCACACCATCCTGCGCGGTCCAGTTTCACGTGAAACCGACGATCGTGTCGGTCCATTCGGCGAGGAACGCGAATGGATGCCGGCCCCGGGTACCCGGAGGTGTACCGCCGTGCACCTAGACTGGGCCCCCGGATGCGATGGCCGCGTCCGAGACGGTGGAGGGTAGTTGCATGGCGGAGAAGCGACGCGCACTGGGTCGAGGTCTCGGAGCGCTCATTCCGAGCACACCCAGTGGAGGCGCCGGACGTCCGGTTGACGTCTTCTTCGCCGAGCAGAAGCAGCCAGAGCCGGCTGCGGCGGAGTTGACGCACAACAGCACGCCCGTTGGGGCCGAATCGTCCGTGCCGACGAGCGACCACGCCAACGATTCGCCGGCGGGATACGGGACACCTAGGGATACCTCGGGCGACCAGTCGTCACAGACGTGGGGCGCTGATGGGAGGACCGCCGCCGACGACACGGCCGCCGACAACGGACTCGCGGTCGTGCCCGGCGCGGAGTTCGCCGAGCTCGACATCGACTCGATCCGGCCCAACCCCAAGCAACCCCGCACGGTCTTCGACGAGGACCACATGGCCGAGCTCGTGCACTCGATCCGCGAGATCGGCGTGCTCCAGCCCATCGTCGTGCGGCGCATCCCCACCGACCAGCTCGATGAGGCGCAGGGGCGGACCTTCGAGCTGATCATGGGTGAGCGTCGATGGCGCGCCTCACAGGCGGCCGGACTCGCTTCCATCCCGGCGATCATCAAGGAGACGAGCGACGACGACCTGCTGCGCGACGCGCTGCTCGAGAACCTGCACCGCAGCCAGCTCAACCCGCTCGAGGAGGCCGCGGCCTACCAGCAGCTGCTCGACGACTTCGGGTGCTCCCACGAGCAGCTGGCCACCCGGATCGGCCGCTCGCGACCGCAGATCTCCAACACGCTGCGCCTGCTCAAGCTGCCGCCTCTCGTGCAACGCCGTGTTGCCGCAGGCGTGTTGAGCGCCGGACACGCCCGCGCCCTGCTCGGAATGGCCGATGGCGCCGCGATGGAGCGCATGGCCCAACGCATCGTCGCCGAGGGGCTGTCGGTGCGCAACGTCGAGGAGCTCGTCGCCCTCGGTGAGGGCAACGACGCCCCGAAGGCGCGTCGGCCTCGCCAGGGCGGCCGCCACCCGCAGCTCGACGACCTCACCACCGACCTCTCCGACCACCTCGAGACGCGCGTCGCGATCGCCCTGGGCCAGCGCAAGGGCAAGATCACGGTCGAGTTCGCCTCGGTCGAGGACCTGCGCCGCATCCTGGGCCTGATGGGCGTCCCTGCTTCTGCCGGCGCGGAGGCGCTGCGCACGTTCGGCTGAGCAACGCCTTGCCGCAGGGCGCAGCACGGAGAGGACGGCACGTGCCTGAAGGCCACACGATCCATGCGCTGGCGGACCGCTTGGGACGCGCGTTCGGTGGCCATGAGGTGGAGGCGAGGAGCCCGCAGGGTCGTTTCGCTGCCGATGCCGGCCGTTTGAACGGTCGGATCTTCGAGCGGGCGCAGGCGTGGGGCAAGCACCTCTTCGTGGAGATCGGCGACACCACCCTGCACGTGCACCTCGGCCTCATCGGGATGTTTCCCGTGAAACATCTCGTCGCGGGCAGCCCCTCACCCCCGGTCGGAGCCGTGCGGCTGCGCCTCGTGGGTCCGGAACACTTCGCGGACCTGCGTGGACCGATGATCTGCTCCCTGGTCGATCGCGCGCGGCAGCGTGAGATCGTCGCCACGCTCGGTCCCGACCCGCTGCGACGTGGGCAGCGCCCCGATGCCGGCTGGGACCGGGTCCATCGGAGTCGGCGGACGGTGGCCGAGCTGCTCATGGACCAGTCTGTCGTGGCGGGTGTCGGGAACGTCTACCGCTGCGAGGTGCTGCACCGCCTGGCCGTGGACCCGCTCACCCGGGGCGTCGACGTGTCTGCGGACATCTGGCAGGAGATCTGGGACGACCTCGTCCTCCTCATGCCGCTCGGGCGCACCTTCTCGCAGATCATCACGATGCCCGACCAGGTCGACGAGGCGGGGCGAGTGATGCGGTCCGGTCGGGGCCGCGCGATCTCCCGACGACTGACCGGCGAACGGCTCGGCGACACGTTCGACCGACGGTTTCTCGTCTACAAGCGCACCGGTCAACCGTGTCCACGGTGCTCAAAACCCTTGCAGGAGAAGGAGATTGCTGGTCGGAGACTCTTCTGGTGTCCCAACTGCCAGGTGAGGCACTGAGGTTCGCGGGTGGGGGTGCCGGGCTCACCAAACCCTGCTCACCAACCCCTGCTCACCAACGAACGAAGGGCGATCGGGACAGCACCGGGATCTCGACGTAGTCGCGACACCCGAGGAGCGGCAGCAACAGCCGTGGCGGCTGGGGCATCCGGGCACGGCCCTCGGCCTCGGGCACGGACGCAGGCGCCCCGAGCGCGAGCAGCTCGTCGCGCAGGCGCATCCGGCCCCCGCCGGCCGCGCGCAGGTTGGCCAGCCAGTCGACGCCGCTCCCGTACGTCAGGGCGATCGTCACGACGTCGCCGCGGTCGAAGGCCATGATCGGGATCCGGAACGTGCGACCCGACCGGCGGCCGACGTGCTCGAGCTCGACGAACCACCCGTGGCCGGCAAGGTGCACGAGGACCTGGTTGAGGTACTTCTTGTTGAAGCGGGTGACGGCATGGGGAATGGGCATGGAGACCTCCGGTCCCACCCTCGCACCTCGTGCCACTCATCGCACGACGGGACTGGTGACTGCGCCTAGGGTGGCGGCATGGCCCTCACCGCATCACGGCCGGCGCCGACGCATGTCATCGCGCACCTCTCCGACCCCCATCTCATCGCGCGCGGAGGCCTGCTCGCGGGCCGGATCGACACCGAGCACCAGCTGCGCCAGGCTCTGGCCCGGGTCGAGGCGTCGCAGGAGCGGGTCGACGCCCTCGTCATCTCGGGGGACCTCGCGGACAGCGGCGATCCGGAGGCCTACGGCCTGCTGCGGACCATCGTCGATCCGGTCGTCGAACGGCTCGGCTGCGCGCTCGTGCTCACAGGGGGCAACCATGACGAGCGCAGACCGATGGCCAGGACGCTCTTCGGCGTCGACACCGACGCGCCGCACGACACCGTGACGGACGTCCACGGGCTCCGCATCATCACGATCGACACGGCTGTGCCGGGCTACCACCACGGCGGACTATCGGACGACCAATATGCTTGGCTCACAAGGAAACTCGCGGATCCAGCGGAGCATGGCACGGTCCTCGTCATGCACCACGCACCCATCACCTACCGGTCGCCAGTGATGCAGCTGCTCGACTTCGACGACGTCCATCGGCTCCGCGCCGTGTTGGAGGGGACGGACGTTCGCGCTGTTCTCAGCGGCCACCTCCATGTCACGAGCTTCGGCACGCTCGGACGGGTGCCCGTCTTCGTCGCGGGTGGGGTCAGCTACGTCGACGACGTGGGCGCCCCCCGCGAGCTGCTCATGGGCGTCGACGGTCCGCAGTCCTGGAACCTCGTCGAGGTGCACACGGACCAGGTCGTCGGCACCGTCGTGCCGATCGAGCAGCACCAGACCTGGCCGGCACTCACGGAGGCGGTCATGGCCTTCATGGAGACCGTGCCGGAGGAGGACCGTCGTGAGGTCTTCTCACGCAAACGGACGTGAGTGGGTCAGACTTTCGACGTCCGACGTGTCGAGATGCTCCGGTCTCGATCGACGCAGGGATGAGGGCCTCGAAAGTGGGCCACCTACACCGAGGAGTCAGAGATGAGCGAGATCGAGAAGCCCACGTCGGCAGACGGCACCACCATCGCCTACGAGGCCTACGGGTCGGGGCCCGTCGCGGTTGTCGTCGGGGGTGCGTTCTGTGACCGTGGGTCCTTCCGCGACCTGGCACAGGCGCTGGGGGAGCTGGGTCTGACCGGGGTGACGTACGACCGTCGGGGCCGCGGTGACAGCGGTGACACTCAGCCCTACACGGTCAGCCGTGAGATCGAGGACCTCACGGCCGTCATCGAGGCTGCTGGCGAAACCGCCTCTCCTGCTTACGCTTTCGGCATTTCCTCCGGCGGCGCTCTCGTCGTCGAGGCCGTTGCCGCCGGCGCTCCCGTCACGAAGGCGTCGGCGATCGAGGTGCCCTATCGCACCGAGGCGTGGCCACCCGCCCCCGACGACTACATCGGCACGCTCGAGCGCTTCGAGGCAGCCGGTGACCGGGAAGGCATCCTGCGCTACTTCAACAACGTCGTCGTCGGGATGCCCGTCGAGATGGTCGAGGGCATGAAGGGCACGCCGACGTGGGAGCCGATGCTCGCGATGACCTACACCGTCAAGTACGACGGGCTGTGCCTCGGCGGCGACGACCAGCGTCTGCCCGCCGAGACGCTGCGCCGCGTCACCGTGCCCTTCCTCGCGGTCTGCAGCAGCGGCACGGCCATGCCGTGGTTGCACGACTCGGCCGGTGTGCTCGCGGACGCCCTGCCGAACGGTCGCGCAGTCGAGCTCCCGGGCGAGTTCCACCATGTGCCGGCCCCGGTGCTGGCCCCTGCTCTCGCGGAGTTCTATCTCTCCTGACGCCGCCAGTCCGGTGGGTTCCGTTGCAGGACAAAGGAACCCACCGGCATACGGCCCGCTGGCTCAGTCTGTCAGCAGGCTAAGCACCGGGTTGTGCGCGGCTGGCACGACCTCGCGCGGCGGCCCCGGGGGAGTGCCGTCACCGAAGGGAGAGCCGCCGAGCTCCTCGCGTCCGTGCGGCGTGGCCCAGTTCTCGAGGGCGGGCCCGAGAGGCACGACGCTCGTCGGGTTCACGTCGGTGTGCACGACGTAGTAGTGCCGTTTGATGTGGACGAAGTCGACCGTGTCGCCGAACCCGGGCGTCTGGAAGAGGTCGCGCGCATAGGCCCACAGCGCCGGCATCTCGATGAGCTTGCTGCGGTTGCACTTGAAGTGGCCGTGGTAGACGGGGTCGAAGCGCACGAGCGTCGTGAAGAGGCGCACGTCGGCCTCGGTGATGTGGTCGCCGACGAGGTAGCGGCGCGTCGTCAGGCGCTCCTCGAGCAGGTCGAGGTTCTCCCACAGCCGGCGGTACGCCTTGTCGTAGGCCTCCTGGGTGCCGGCAAAGCCGCAGCGGTAGACGCCGTTGTTGACGTAGCGGTAGATCGGTTCGCTCACCGCCTCGATCTCGTCGGCGAGGGCGTCGGGATAGAGGTCCGGAGCGCCGTCGCGGTGGAGCTCGCGCCACTGCGTCTCGAGGTCGACGGTGATCTGCTTGAAGTCGTTCGTCACGACGGCCCCCGTCGGCACATCGACGATCGCCGGGACGGTGATGCCGCGGGGGTAGTCGGGCTCACGCTTGAAGTACGCGTCCTGGATGCGCGGGATCTGCAGCACCGGGTCGAGGCCGCCCGGGTCGAGGTCGAAGGTCCAGCTCCGCTTGTCGTGCGTCGGGCCGCAGATGCCCATCGAGAGGACGTCCTCGAGCCCGAGCAGGCGCCGCACGATGATGGCACGGTTGGCCCACGGGCAGGCGCGCGCGACGACGAGGCGGTAGCGCCCCGCCTCGACGGGGAAGCCGTCGCGCCCGTCGGTCGTGATCCGGGTGGTGATGTAGTTCGTGTCGCGCTTGAAGTTCTTCTCGACGTAGGTGCCCGGCTCGCTCATGCGCCCACCCTAATTCGGTATGCCGCGTGGCCGCGGGAGCGCGGTCCCGCACCGGCCGTGACACGGCCGCCCCGTGGTCATGGTGCGGCTGGCGGCGAGCAGGCCAGAATGGGGTCATGAGGGCAGTGAGGAGACACGATGCGTGAGCTCCTGCCCCTGACCCCCGACCGCGTCGCCGACCTCGTCGGCGCGTGCGCTCCCTGCACGTTCTGGCAGACGGTGCCGCGCAACGGGCAGGCCGACCCGCGCGAGCCGGGGGAGCTGCTCCTGGACTGGGTCGAGACGGTCATGGCGGACTGGGGTCCCCCGGGGCGCGTCGCCTACGTCGACGGCGAGCCCGCCGGCCATGTGCTCATCGCGCCGGCGCGGCACGTGCCCCGGTTGGCGGCCTTCGCGACCGCGCCGTCCGACCCGTCGACGCTCATGCTCCTCACGGCGATGACCCTGCCGGGCCAGGCTGACCGTGGCCTGCGCAAGGCACTCGTCCAGACGGCGGCCAAGGACGCCCTGCACCACCGGTCCCGGTCGCTCGAGGCCGTGGCCGCGCGTCCGCTCGCCGTCTCGAGACACGCCTGCGTGCTCGATGCGCCCTTCCTCGAGAAGGTCGGTTTCCGTGTCGAACGCGACCACCCGGCATACCCACGGCTCCGGATGGAGCTGCGCACGGTGGTGACGCTGCGCGACGAGGCGGCGGCGGCGCTGGCACGGGCGCTGGCGCGCGTACCGGGGATGCGGCCGGTGCCGGAGACCCACCCCAACGGCTCCAGCCACGCTCACGTCACCCATCCGGACTGACCGGGCGCCCGAGCCAGCAGGTCTCAGGAAGACGCCGGGAGACGCTCTGCGCTGCGTCAGCCCACCGAGCTGTCGGCGGACACCTGCTGCGCGCGCATGGTCTCGAGGTGGCGGCGGAGGTCGTCGAGGCGCAGCACGCCGGTGCGCGACGTGTCGGCGTCACCCAGGTAGACGCGCTGCAGTGCCACGACGACGGCCTCGGCGACGTGGTCGAGGATCTGGGCGTCGGCCAGGGACTCGGCGTCCCCCTCATGGCTGAGGTAGCCGAAGTCGAGGCGCACCGCCGGCATGCGGGTGCGACGCAGCAGCGGCCAGGTCCGGGCGTGTGAGCGGCAGTCGGTCAGACCGGTGCGGGCCACGACCTCACGCAGGAGCAGGTCGGCGAAGCTCTCGCCGATGACCGACCAGTCGGCGTGGGCGGGATTGTCGGGATGGCCGTAGAAGTACGTCGACGACCCGTGGGCCGAGCCGGACGCGGTGTGGTCGGTGTGCAGCGAGAGGACGAGGTCTGCGTCGCATGCGTTCGCGAAGGCCGCACGCTCCTCGTCGGTGCCTCCGTCGGTCGTCTCCGTGCGGGTGAAGACGACGCTGACGCCGTGGGCCGACAGGCGCCCCTCGATGCGGCGCGCGAGGTCCAGGGCGAGGTGCGCCTCGACGAGCCCGCGGTGACCGTGGGCACCGGAGTCGCCGCCGCCGTGCCCGGGGTCGAGGACGATGGTGCGCCCGCTCAGGCTGTAGCCGCCGCGCCGGATGTGCTCCCGCTCGCGCAGGGCGTTCGCTGACCCGCCGCTGACCGAGCGGCGCAGGCCCGCGAAGGCGCGCATCGTCTCCGGACCGACCGTGCCGTCGGGCACCAGGCCCACCGCCGCCTGGAAGGCCCGCAGGGCCGAGTCGGTGCTCGGTCCGTGGAGACCGTCGACCTTGCCGGGGGTGAAACCGAGCTCGGCGAGGCGGGCCTGCAGGGTCACGACGTCGTCGCCCTCGATGAAGTGCTCGGGCAGGTAACGCAGCACGCGGTCACCGAGGGCCCAGCGCGCACCGTCGAGGACGGCATACGTGGACCGTCCGACGACGCCGTCGACGATGAGCCCGCGACGCTGCTGGAAGGACTTGACCGCCTGCTCGACCCGCTCGTCGTAGACGGGGTCGCCGACATGGTCACCGTGTCCTGGGCCGCCCGTGAGGTCGCCGGAGAGGATGAGCCGCTCGCACACGGCGGCCACGGCGGGGCCGGAATCGCCGCGCCGGAGCACGACTGACTGCTGGGGGGTCATCTGGCTCCTTCCTCGGAGGGCTCCGAACGGGTCGCGGGGGGCTGTGCGTCGGTCGGGTGTGGTCGGGCGCCGTCTGCAGCGTAGTACGCCGAAGGGGTGGCACCGTGACGGTGGACCACCCCAACGCGTGACCTGCTGGTCAGCCGATGAACTCCTCGAGCTCACGGAGCAGCTTGGGCTTCGGGTGCGCGCCGACGATGGTCTTGACGACCTCGCCCTTGACGTAGACGTTGAGCGTGGGGATCGAGACGACGCCGTAGCGGGCGGCGGTGTCGACGTTGGCGTCGGTGTCGAGCTTGACGACCTCGATCTTGTCGCCGTACTGCTCGTTGATCTCCTCGAGGATCGGGGCGACCTTGCGGCACGGGCCGCACCACGTCGCCCAGAAGTCGACGAGCACGGGCTTGTCGCTCATGAGGACGTCGTCGGCGAAGGTGGCGTCGGTCGTGTTCTTCAGTGCCATGGAGATTCCTTCTCGGTGTGCGGCGGGGCTGGGTCGGGCGGGCTGGTGGTTGGGGTCGAGGCTAGGCGTCGGCGCCGACGGTGGCGCGGGGGTCGGGGATCGCGCCGGAGTCGGTCTCGTCGATGAGGGCGGCCTCGGCAGCGGCCTCGGCGGGGGTGGCGGTGTCCTCGAGGGCGGCGAGGTAGTGCTCGGCGTCGAGGGCGGCGGCGCAGCCGGAGC
>NZ_JBFRFG010000025.1:0-79848 GCF_052114705.1 Terrabacter sp. 2YAF2 | reverse complement strand
GCTCCGGCTGCGCCGCCGCCCTCGACGCCGAGCACTACCTCGCCGCCCTCGAGGACACCGCCACCCCCGCCGAGGCCGCTGCCGAGGCCGCCCTCATCGACGAGACCGACTCCGGCGCGATCCCCGACCCCCGCGCCACCGTCGGCGCCCAGGCCGTCTCCCCGTCCTTGGCCGCCATGTTCGCTGGAGGGTCGCATGAGTGAGGTCCCGCGGGTGGGACCAGCGGGCGCCGGCGACTCCCGTCCGTCGGTGTTGTTCGTGTGCGTCAAGAACGGCGGGAAGTCCCAGATGGCGGCCGCCCTCATGCGGTCCTTGGCGGGCGCTGCCGTGGAGGTCCACTCCGCTGGGACCCGGCCGGGCGATGCGGTGAACGCGTTGTCCGCCGAGGTCGTCGCCGAAGTCGGGGCGAGCATGGACGGGGAGGTGCCCACGGCGATCGACCCGGACCTGTTCCGGCGCGTCGACCGTGTCGTCGTGCTCGGTTCCGAGGCGGTTGTCGCCGCCGTCCCCGAGATGCGAGGTTCCATCGAAACCTGGGAGACCGACGAACCCTCCTCACGCGGCATCGAGGGAGTCGAGCGCATGCGGCTGATCCGTGGGGACATCCAGGCCCGCTGCGAAGGCCTGCTCGAGGCACTCCAGGCTCGCTGAGGCGATAGGTCAGGTCGAGACGACGCTGGCCCGCCCGCTCGGTTCGTCGTCTTGCCCCAGGTTTGGCTGCCACCTTCGACGGCTCGCGCGGCTGCACCGCCGGCTCGACGCCGGGTCAGCTGAAGCGCTCGGGTGATGGATGCACTTCCCGGTCGGATGGGATCCCTTCTTCCGGGACACGATGACGCCGGCCGACGTGTACGCCTACGGCATGCAGCACTACGACTCCACCGGAAGCAGCTCAGTATCGAGGCGTAGCGGCAGCCCTCCGTGTCCAAGCTCCGGGGTTGTCATGAGCTGCGGCTGCGAGCCGGATCAGGTGCCGACCGGCGCGAGCATCTGGGCCATGACGGCGAGCACGTCAGGATCAACCCTGTAGTACACCCAGGTCCCGCGCCGCTCGGACTCCAGCAACCCGGCCTCGCGCAGCTTCTTCAGGTGGTGCGACACCGTCGGCTGGGACACCCCCACGTCCTGGATGTCGCACACGCACGCCTCGCCGCCCTCGGCGGAGGCGATGTTCGAGAACAGCCGAAGCCGCACCGGGTCTCCCAGCGCCTTGAACATCGCCGCGGCGCGCTCGGCGTCCTCGACTCCGAGTGGACCGCGCGTCAACGGCGTGCAGCACAGCTGACCTGCGGTGCTCCCGCCGGACGGGGTCACGTCCTCAACCTCCAGCAACTTCGACATGCGTCTATGTTGACAGCCGTCGAACCAGAGTGCAAGATGAGCGGCAGCGAGGCATCGATAAGTATCGAAATAGATGTTCGCCGGGCGTGCTCGGCGACTGACCGGAGGTTCACCCGTGACGATCCCGACTGTCACCAACCCGCTGCCCACCGTCGTCATCGGCGCCGGCCCGATCGGCCTGGCGGCCGCGGCGCACCTGCTCGAGCAGGGCCTCGAGCCGCTCGTTCTGGAACGCGGCGACCGCGCCGGCGCCGCCGTGAGCGACTGGGGCCACGTGCGGCTGTTCTCCCGGTGGTCCGAGCTCGTCGACCCGGCCGCGCGACGCCTCCTCAAGCGCACCGGGTGGGTCGAGCCGGAGGCCGGCCGCTACCCGACGGGCGCCGAGTGGGTGCAGCTGTACCTGCAGCCGCTGGCCGACGCCCTCGGGGACCGCGTCCGGTACGGCCAGCGCGTGACGGGCGTCGCCCGTGCCGGCCGGGACCGGGTCGTGGACTCGGGCCGCGAGGACCAACCGTTCACCGTGCACCTGCACGCCGCCGCCGGCCAGCCATCCCGGCTCACCGCCCGCGCCGTGATCGACGCCTCCGGCACGTGGAGCCGACCGAACCCGCTCGGCAGCGACGGGTATCCCGCCGACGGCGAGCAGAACCCGGTCATCGCCGAGCGCATCACCTACCGCGTCCCCAACACCGGGGATGCCGCCACCGCGGACCCCGCCGACGTCGCCCGGTACGGCGGCAACCGCACCGCCGTCGTCGGCTCCGGCCACTCGGCCCTGACCGCGCTCGTGGCCCTGGCTGCCCTGGCCGACCGGGTGCCCGGCACCACGGCCATTTGGGTCCTGCGCCGCGGCGCCGTCGGCAACGCGTACGGCGGCGGGGACGCCGACCAGCTTCCCGCTCGCGGCGCGCTCGGCGTCAAGGCCCGCGAAGCCGTCGCCGCCGGGCACATCGAGGTCGTCACCGGCTTCCGCGCCCAAACCATCGAGCACCGAGTCGAGGACACCGTAGGCGCTGGCGTGCTGACCCTCGTCAGCGAGGACGGCTCCCGCATCGAGGGCCTGGACCAGGTCATCGGCCTGACCGGGTTCCGACCGGACCACTCGATCCTGTCCGAGCTGCGGCTGCGCCTGGACACCCGCTTGGAGGCACCCGCCGCCCTGGCCCCGCTCATCGACCCGAACGTCCACTCCTGCGGCACCGTCTACCCGCACGGCGCGGCCGAGCTGGCCCACGACGAGCAGGACCTCTACGTCGTCGGGATGAAGTCCTACGGCCGCGCGCCCACCTTCCTGGCCCTCACCGGCTACGAGCAGGTCCGCTCCGTGGCGGCGTCCCTCGCCGGCGACCACGAAGCGGCCTCTCGCGTCGAGCTCACCCTCCCCGAGACCGGCGTGTGCGGCGGCGCGGGACTCTTCGACGAGGCCGCCGCCAACGAGGGCGCCGGCGACGGCGGCTGCTGCAGCCCCGCTCCCGCAGCAGAAACCCAGGCCGTCCCGGTGGCAGCGCTGGCAACGTCGGGGACCAGGCCACAACTGATCCAAATCGGCGTCCCCACCGCAACTGCGGGAGCCTGCGGCCCCTCCGGATGCTGAACCGCCCACCCGGCGACCACGGGCCGTCGACCGCGCCGAGCGCGTTGGTCGACGGCCCGGCCGCCTCCGGTCACGGCACCCCACCGGACACCGCGACACCAACCGCCGGCGACCAGCCGGTCGTAGTGAGCAGGCCCAGATTCGCCCTGCCAGCGTTGTGCGCCACCCAGATCATCGGCTGGGGCACGCTCTACTACGCCTTCCCCGTCATGCTGCCGGCCATCACCAGCGACACCGGCTGGTCCGCGCCGGCCGCGACCGCCCCGTTCACCGCGGCCCTGGTCGTGTCCGCGGTCGCCGGCATCCCCATCGGCCACCTCATCGACTGCACCGGCCCGCGGCGCGTCATGACCGCCGGCTCGCTCCTGGGGGCCGGCGCCCTGGCCATCGTCGCCCTCGCCCCCAACCCCCTGGTCTTCACCGCCGGGTGGCTGCTCGCCGGGCTGGCCATGGCCGCCACGTTCTACCAGCCGGCCTTCGCAGCCCTGACGCGCTGGTACGGACCGCGGCGGGTCCGCGCCCTGACCACCCTCACCCTCGCCGGCGGCCTTGCAAGCACCATCTTCGCCCCCATCACCGCGGCCCTGACCGAGCACATCGGCTGGCACCACGCCGCGCTCACCCTCGCCCTGGTCGTGCTTCTGACCGCAGCACCGCTGCACGCCACCCGCCCTGCGCGGCCCATGGCCAGCGCACGCCCCTGAGCCTGCACGCCCTGCGCGGCCCATGGCCAGCGCACGCCCCTGAGCCTGCACGCCCTGCGGCCCCATGGGCCGGGGCGGCCGGCGCGAGACTTCCCGCCGGAGCCAGCCTGCGGGCCGTCATCACCAGCAAGCCCTTCCTTCTCCTCGCGGCAGCCCTCACCCTGTCCGGGTTCGCCATGTACGCCGTCGTCTTCGGGCTCATCCCGCTGCTCACCCACCGCGGAGCCACCACCAGCCAGGCCGCCTGGGCCCTGGGGCTCGGCGGCCTCGGGCAGACCCTGGGCCGGCTCGTCTACGCGCCGCTGGCCGCCCGCACCAGTCCCCGCACTCGCACCGCAGCCTTGATCGCCGCTGGCGGCCTCACCACCGCCCTACTGGCAGCCATCCCCGGCCCGCTGTGGCTCCTCACGCTCACCGCCATGGCCGCCGGCACCGTCCGCGGCACCTCACCCTCCTGCAGGCCACCGCCGTCACCGACCGGTGGGGCACCCACGCCTACGGCCGGCTCACTGCCACTCTGGCCGCGCCCATCACCATCGCCGGCGCCTTCGCCCCCTGGGCCGGGACGGCCCTGACCGGCCCACTAGGCGGCTACCCCCGCCTGTTCTGGGCACTGGCGGCCGTCTCGGCTACGGCCGCCGTGACAGCAGCCGCCACGAGGCAACCCGAGCAGCGCCCGACATCCGCTCATGGCCGGAAACCGATCCTGCAACCAGTCTCCAGGTAGCCGCTCGTCGGACGATGTCCAACCATGCCGCGGGTGATGCGTGCCAGACCGCTGCGGGCACAGGTCACGCGCGCGTCCTGGGGGGCTGGCAGCGCAGCCCTGCCAGCCGGGTGCAACAGAGCGGTGAGATGAACGGGGTGGGCCGGTGCCGGTTGTGCTGAAAGGACTACTGGTGCTGTGACGCCGTCTGCCCGGACGTGAGTCCAAGCTGAGCCATCATTGATCCGGTGTCGAAGTACGTCTTCTGACTCAGGACCTTGCCATCCTTGAACTCCATGACATCGCACAGCTGCAAGGTCAGGGACCGCCCGGTTGCTGGGATCTCACCCATGCTGGTTGCCAGAGTTCCCGTGTGGGTGCCCCGGCCGGTGAACTCCACGACCACGTAGTTGCTCGACTCGATCACCCGGTCGACGGTGACCTTGCCGTCCGGGAACCCGTCTGCCCACATCGTGTTGTACGCGCGAGAGCCGTCGGCGCCTACGAAGGTGTCACCGGACCCGACGATCGTGATCGTTCCATCGGGCGCTGTCGCCTCGGCGATCTCGTCAAATCTTCGCTCGTTCCATGCCTCGTGAATCCTGCGCGCGAGGGTTGCGTTGTCTGCCATCTGAGCCTCCGCTCTGGCACCTGCCCACCCTGTCGAACGCTAGTACCGAGCCCGCCGGTGGGGCAACGGGCCGAGACCGGTGCAACTCGGTTGAAGTACGGGTATGTGCTCATAGAGACGAGGTGGTGTGCGATGTTCGGTTCCCGGTTCATGCCCTGTCAGGAGTGCGGCGCTTCCGTGGATCGCACCGGTACTGGCGAGCACGAGTGCGCGCCCGAGCGCCGGGCCGACTACCAGATGTTCGGGCTGCGCGAGGAGGTCGCGCAGCTGGAGGCCGGGGTCCACCGCTACCTGGCGACAGCAACAGGACGCTTCGAGTCCTGGCTCGCCGCCAGCGAGGTTCGCGGCCAGACCTGAGCCACCCGCCGACTCCGGTCGCCCCGGATCTCCCCCGTTGTCACGTGCCCCTCCAGGCGCGCCGTGCGAACGTCCTGTCATGCCGCTCCTCGCACGTCAGTCGTTGGTCTACAGCTCCCGAGTTGCCGAGTCACGTGCTGCAACGTTGGCTCGCCTGCGCTGGTGAACAGCGAGAACCGCGGCCCGCTCTGCTTCCAGACGTGCCAGGTTGATGCTGTTGTCCCGCTCCCGCTCGCGCATCTCCGTTGCGCTGAGATCTGCACTCGAACGGGTCAACACCTGTTCGAGCACCAGTGACGGGTCCATGGCGGTGGCCCGTTCATGCGCCGTGGGCACGTCGGGGTCGTATGCCGTGTCGACGTACAGCATGTTGCTCTCCCGGCCGCGGGTGGCCATCACGTAGAGCGGTTCGCGCATCGTCGTGGCCGTGACGAAGGCGTGTGTCGTGTCCACGGTCCTGCCTTGGGCACGGTGGGCCGACGTCGCGTATCCCAGTTCGACGTGGTCGCGCGCGTAGGCGCCGGCAACTGTGCGACTCCCCCGCCGGACTCGCGCCTGACGGTCACACGACTACTCGGGATGGCATGACCCCGACGTGAACCTGCGTCGTGCGCTGGTCACGCCATTCGAACTGCAAATCGCTACCCCCAGGTACGACGTAGTCCCGTTCATCTGCGCTACTACGCCTCGCTGCTCATCCGCCACGGCGAGTCCGTCAAGACCGTCCAGGCCCGCCTGGGCCACGCCAGCGCCAGCGAGACCCTCGACACCTACAGCCACCTCTGGCCGGACAACGACGAGCGCACGAGGGCCGCCGTCGACGGAGTCCTCCGAAATTTTGCGGACTAACGGGGGTGCCCAAACCCAAAACCGCAGGTCAGAGGCCTAAAAGTGGATGAGTCGGCCGATACGCCGGGTTCTGTTCCGCGTCCCCGTTACCGGTGACGCGGCGACGGCCATCCATCTGGGCCGGCCATTGCTGACCGGCTCTAGCGTCCTACCCGCACACTCGACCGGGCCGGTCTTCCCGACGCCCGAGGGCATCGATCGTGCGCTGTCTGGACTTGCTCCGGGTGGGGTTTACCGAGCCGCTCCAGTCACCTGGAGCGCTGGTGGTCTCTTACACCACCGTTTCACCCTTACCGGCTGCCGAAGCCGCCGGCGGTCTGTTCTCTGTGGCACTGTCCCGCGGGTCACCCCGGGTGGCTGTTGGCCACCACCCTGCCCTGTGGAGCCCGGACGTTCCTCGGCAGGGCCGAGGCCCTGACGCGACCGTCTGGCCGACTCATCCGCCCACCAGCATAGGGGCGTATGCCGGGTGCTCTGTCCGCGCCCCGCCACCCCCCGGTGGCGCGAACTCACATGACTCGACGGAAGGCGAGCACGGCGACGTCGTCCTGACGGTCCGGGTCGGACACCGACTCGGTGAGCTTGGCCAGCACGTCGTCGAGGTCGGTCAGGTCGTCGACGGCCGTGAACAGCTCGTCGGCGGCGGCCTGCAGTCGTCGCAGTCCGATGTCGATGCTCTCGCCCCGTCGTTCCACGAGCCCATCGGTGTAGAGCAGCAGAAGGTCACCGGCACCGAAGGGGCAGTGCGCGGAGACTCGGGGCACCTCACCCAGGCCGTGGATGGGCGACCCTTCCTCGGTCACGAACCGCGACCTCCCGTCTCGGAAGATCAGGGGCGGAGGGTGCCCGGCGACGACGAGGGCGATGTCGTCCTCGGACGGGTCGAAGAGGACGTAGACGGCAGAGGCCATCTGGGTCGGGGGTTCCACGACCATGAAGCGGTCCATGGCCCGGGCCAGCGCCGCGGGCTCCGGGTCCTGGGTCGAGAGGACCCGGGCGGCCGAGCGCATCAGCGAACCGGAGACGGCGGCATCCACTCCCCTGCCCATGACGTCGCCGAGGACGGCGATGACCCTGCCGTCGTCGAGACCGCTGACGTCGTAGTAGTCCCCGCCGACGTCGGTGCGTCCCGCCTGACGGTAGACGGTGCCGAGCTGCCACCCGGCCAGCTCGGGAAGGTCCTGCGGCAACAGGGTGGACTGGAGCACCGACGCGACACGCCGGGTCTGCGAGTAGAGGTCGGCGTTGTCGATGGCGAGGCCGGCACGTCGCGCGAGATCTTCGGCGAAGGCGACGTCCTCGGCGCCGTAGTGGCGACCCGACTCGGCGGCGACGAAGCTGAGCACTCCGAGCACCCGGTCCTTGGCGATGAGCGGCACCGACATGGCGCTCTGCAGGCCGAGCTCACGGGCCACCCGCAGGTGCTCCTCGTCCTGCGCGGCTGCGACGAGCATGGCGTCGGTGACCGCCTCGACGAGCAGGCTCTCACCCGTCCGGGCGACGAGGGCCGCGCCCCCGGGGCGGTCGGGGTCGGGCGGCCACCGGGTCTCGAGCTCCCTCGCGAGCTGCACCTTCTCCGGATCGACGTGGGCCACTGCGAGCGTGCGCAGGACACCGTCGTCGACCATCGACACCGAGCACCAGTCGGCGTGGGTCGGCACGGCGAGCGACGCGACCTGGCGCAGCGTCTGCCGGTAGTCGAGGGAGCTCGCGAGCGCCTGGGAGGCATCGGCAAGGAACTCGAGCCGCGCGGCGCGAGCCGCACTCTGCGCCTCAGCCTTCAGGCGAAGCATCGTCTGGGCGCACACGTCACTGAGGACGCCCAGCACCCACAGCTCATCGGGGTCCACGCCCCCGACCCGTCCGTCGAAACGGAAGCCCAGGGCGCCAACCACCGACCCGTCGGTCCGCGAGATGAGCGGCAACGTCACGGACGAGCCCTCGGTGCGGTCGCCGAGCCCCGGGTAGCGCTCGAGCAGCTCGGCTCGACTGGTGATCGTCACGACCTGGCTGGTCAGGACGGCATCGGTGAGGGGCGACCGCTCGGCGAGCTCGAGGGTGGCCCACCGCTGGACCTCGGACGGGGTGAGGCCGTGGGCGGCGATGGTGCGGAGCCGGTCCGAACCCTCGCGGACCGCGAGCGCGGCGCGGGAGGCGCCCATCACCTTGGCCGCCTCCTCGGTGATCGTGTCGGTCAGCTGCTCCACCGTCGTGGCGGCCGCAACCTCGGCCGCGATCCGCGCCAGCGCGGCGAGCCGGGGAGAGACGGCCGCTCGGCTCGCCCCTGGGCTCTGCCATGGCACGTTCATGGGGTCATCCTGACAGCCGGTGGGCCATATCGCCCATGGATGGCGCAGAAGTGGGAGCATGCAGGTGTGACAGGACCGTCGGTCGCCGCAGGCAGGGAGCTCGGCCGTGTCGAGTTCGGTCCGGACGACCTGCGCCGCGTGCGCGAGATCGTGCGGACCATCGCCGTGGAGCGCATCCCGGACCGGGCCGACCATGCCGTGCTCGCCGTGCATGAGGTCGCGGTCAACAGCATCGTCCACGGCGGTGGGCACGGGGTCCTGTGCATCGACGAGACGCCTGACTCGCTCGTCTTCACGGTCGAGGACGACGACGGCACTGGCTCGGTGCCGCAGCTGGGCATGCCCGATGACACGGCGACGAGCGGCCGCGGACTCTGGATCGCCGAACGGCTCAGCGATCGGCTCACCATCGAGGCCCGCCCCACGCGTACGCGCGTTCAGGTCCACCTCAGCCTCGCGTCCTGAGCGACGCGAGGATCAGCTGGGGTCCGAGGGTTGGGCGTCGGCGGAGGTCACGCTGCCGTTCGACGCGTCGGCGGGCTCGGTGACGACGTCCATGACGTCGTCGAGGTGCATCAGCCGGACGAGCCGCAGCGTCACGTCCCCACAGACCAGCTGCAGTCGGGCGCGGGCCGCGCCGGCGCGATGGTAGAGGGCGATGATTGCCCCGAGCCCCGACGAGTCGATGAAGGTGACCTCGCGCAGGTCGACGACGACCCCGCCGCCCGCGACGATGGGGAGCCGCTCGAACGCCTCACGAACGTCCCCCACGGAGTACGTGTCGATCTCCCCCACGAGTCGTGCCGTCGTCACCGAGCCGGCGATCGAGACCGAGACGCTCACGTGACCTCCCCTGGACGGACGAGCGGTTTGCTCGTCCCACCGTAGGACGTCCGCGCCCCCCGGGGAGGCACTTCCGCGCCGCAGGCTGCGCACATCACGATGGGCGTATGCCGTGTGGGGCTGGGTGTGTGCTGGAGGTGGTCGCGACGTAGACGGTGTTGGATGAGCGGCCGCCGGTGAGCGGGTTCGCGAAGGTCACCTCGTGTCCGGCGGCGTCGGCGAAGACGCTCGCAAGGAGCGCGATGAAGGATTCCTCGGGCGGGTCGTCCGACCAGAGGGCGAAGACCCCGCCGGGGTGCAACCGGGCAGCGAGGCGCTCGAGACCCTCGTGGGTGTAGAGGTCCGCGTGGCTGGGGTGCAGCACGTGGTGGGGGGTGTGGTCGATGTCGAGCAGCACGGCGTGCAGCAGGCCGGGCGCACTGCCGAAGCCCGCACCCTCACGGGCCAGCGCGAAGAAGTCGCCCTCGAGCAGGGTGGTGCGCGGGTCGAGCGTCAGCGCGGCGGTGTCCGGCAGCAGCCGCCTCTCGTGCCAGGAGATGACCGGGGCCAGCGCCTCGACCACCGTGACGGTGCACACCCGCTTGTCCTCGAGGGCGGCCAGCGCGGTGTAGCCGAGGCCGAGCCCGCCGACGACCACGTCGAGGTGCTCACCCTCGACGGCAGCCAGTCCCAGGCGGGCCAGCTCGATCTCGGCAACGGTGAAGAGGCTCGACATGAGGAACTCCTCGCCGAGCTTGACCTCGTAGACGTCGACGAGGAGAGAGGGCTCGAGCCGGCGCCGCAGGCTGATCTCACCCCACGCCGTCTGCTGCCAGTCGACCTCCTCGAAGCGCCGGCTCACGGGGTCAGCCGAAGATCGGCGTGAACGAGCCCGCAGGCACGTCGCGTTCGACCGAGGCGAGGCGCCACTTGTCGGCGAAGACCGCGACGTCCAGGCCGTCCTCGCGCGTCAGCACCTCGGCGCCGGAACGGCTGTTGACGATCGGGATCGCGTCCACGGCCACGGCTCGGGCGATGGAGTAGCCGAGCGGCTCGAGCCTGATGGCCGAGCCGAACTCGTGCTCCATCCGGTGCTTGGCCACGTCGAACTGCATCGGGCCGACCGCCGCGAGAACCGGGGCCTGCGCCCCGCGCCGGTCGGAGGTGAGCACCTGCACGACGCCCTCCTCGCCCAGCTGCTCGATGCCCCGTCGGAACTGCTTCTGCTTGCCGGTGACGGCCGCCCGGGCGACGGCGAAGTGCTCGGGTGCGAAGAGCGGGATGCGCGGGAAGGCGACCTTCTCGTCGGCGAAGAGCGTGTCGCCCACGCGCAGGGCGTTGGCGTTGACGAGGCCGATGACGTCGCCGGGGAAGGCCTCGTCGAGCGTCGAGCGGTCGCGGCCGAAGACGCTCTGCGCGTACTTCGTGGCGAAGGGCCTTCCGGTGTCGGCGTGCGTCACGACCATGCCCCGGGTGAAGCGGCCGGAGCAGACCCGGACGAAAGCGAGGCGGTCGCGGTGGGCGCGGTCCATCCCGGCCTGGATCTTGAAGACGAACCCCGAGAACGGCGCCGACACCTCGCGGGGCGTGCCGGACCGGTCGGGCCGTGCGCCCGGCGCGGGAGCGAGCGTCACGAGCGTGTCGAGCAGCTGGCGTACCCCGAAGTTGAGCACGGCCGACCCGAAGAGGACCGGCGACGCCGCGCCGGAGAGGAAGAGCTCGTGGTCGTAGCCGTGGCCCGACGAGCGCAGCAGGTCGTACTCCTCGACCGCGTCGGTCCACGTCGAGCCGAGCAGCTGCTCGGCCTCGGCGCCGCTCATGCGCGTCGTGATCGCCTCGGTGGCGCCGCCCGGTGTCCTGGTGAACTGCACGAACTCGCCGCTCGCGCAGTCGAGCACGCCGTGGAAGTCACCCGCCACGCCGACCGGCCAGGTCAGCGGCATCGGGTGCAGGTCGATGCGTGTCGTCAGCTCGTCCATGATCGCGAGCGCGTCGAGGCCGGGGCGGTCCCACTTGTTGACGACGGTGATGACAGGCACGCCGCGGGCGCGGCACACCTCGAAGAGCTTGAACGTCTGGGGCTCGATGCCCTTGGCGGCGTCGACGAGCATGACGGCGGCATCGACCGCTGCGAGCACCCGGTAGGTGTCCTCGGAGAAGTCGGCGTGACCGGGGGTGTCGAGCAGGTTGACGACGGTGCCGTCGTAGGCGAACTGGAGCACGGCAGAGGTGATCGAGATGCCTCGGTCCTTCTCCATCTCCATCCAGTCCGAGACGACCCCGCGGCGGTTGCCCTTGCCGTGCACTGCACCCGCCTCGCCGATGGCGCGCGCGTGCAGGGCGAGCGCCTCGGTCAAGGTCGACTTGCCGGCGTCGGGGTGCGAGATGACGGCGAAGGTGCGGCGGCGGGCCGCCTCCTCGGCGACCGCGCGCTCGTCGGGGTTCGCGCCGCCGGGGTCGCGGCGGTCCGCGATCTCGCGGTCGGGCAGTGCGATGGCGTCCATGGTCCTCCAGTGATCGCCCCCGAGTCTGTCATCGCTCGCCCCGAACCCCGAATCGACGGGCTCGGACACCGCCCAGCGAGCGTGAGCCGAGTCACATCGAGTCGCCTGCGTCAACGATCACGGCGTCCCGTTCGTCGTGCATGGGAGACGACGACCGCAACAGACCCCTCAGGAACATGACGCAACAGCTGACCGACGACCCCGACCTCACCGACGCACCATCCAGCTCCACCGGATCCACCGGCCCCAGCGGCGCCGCCCCCGCGGAGTCCCAGCCCCACCCCCGCTCCGGGTTCAAGCTCCTCGACCTCTCCCTGACCCAACTGCTCGGGGGGTCGATGGCTGCGGCGACCGCGGCCGCCCTGGGCTCGCGCCTGGGCGTCGTCGGCACCATCGCCGGCGCGGCCGTCCTGAGCGTCGTCTCGGCCATCGCCGCCCACGTCTACACGACCTCCATGGCCCGCGCCAAGGACGCCGTCGTGCTCGTACGCTCCCGTCGCGGTGCCGACACCCTCCAGATGGAGGTCGTGCGTGAGCGCTGGTGGCGGCGTGCCGACCGCACGACGACACGCCGGGTCCTCGCGACGACCGCTGCGGTCTTCGCCGTCGCGGCGGCCTTCCTCACCGGTCTGCAGCTCGCCACCGGCGCCCAGGTGACGGGGACGACCCTCGGTGGCCGCGCCTCGGCCGGGGCCGTCGTCGACGCACCCGCAGCCCCCCGGGCCGAGCAGGTGCAGCGGGACAGCCGTGCCACCACCTCGACCGGGTCGGCCGGCTCGACGCCGAGCCCGTCGGCGACGACTCCTGTCAGCGGGCCGACCACCGGAGCCGGCGCCGCGACCGCCCCTGCCTCACCCCAGGCCGCCACGCCGACCACCACGGGGGCGTCGAGCCCCGCGTCGCCCGCGACACCGAGCGGCGCGGGCACGGTGGCCACACCCCCCGGTGGGGCCACTCCCGTCAGCCCCACCCCGACCGCTCCCTGATCAGACGACGGTCAGCGCGATCGTGCCCGTCGACACCTCGGCGACGTCGACGCGCACGGTCACCCGGGCGCCAGCGGCAGCCCTGCCGGACGCCTTCGCCACGACGGCCAGCTCGATGAGCTGGACCACGACGCCCTTCTCGTTCTCGTCGACGACCACCGCCTCGAGCTCGTCGCCGAGGCGGGGATGCAGCTCGGCGGCCTCGACGGCATCGGTGCACGCCCGCTCGACGCCATTGGTGCGGCGATCGGACGTCGACATGATCTCGGGCAGTGTCGGCAGCGCCTCGCGGACCCACTCGGGCACCGGACGACCGGCCGAGAGCGCCTCGCACACGACGAGCCCGAAGCGGTCGACGAGCCGGCGCAGCGGGGCCGTCACGTGCGCATACGGGTTGGCGACCGCGGCGTGCAGCGGTTGCTCCGGCACCGTCCCGTCGAACGGGGTGTAGCCGGCGCCCCGGAAGAGCGAGGTCGCCTCGTGGATGAGGGCCAGGTGGCGGGGCTCGGCGCGGTCCAGCGTCCGGAGGAACTCGCCGTAGGCCAGTCCCTCGGGCCACGCCACGCCGGCCGCAGCCGCCTGGCGACGGAAGCGCGCCAGGTCACGGGGGTCCGGCGGCGGCATCGTGCGCAGGATGCCGACCTTGCCCCTGAGCATGAGGTCCGCCGCGCCCATCCCGGTCAGCAGGGAGATCTGGGCGTTCCAGTCCTCCGCGGAGAGCAGTGGACGGAACGAGATGCGGAAGTCGCCGTTCTCGTCCTCCTCGACCTCCTGCTCGGGCATCGGCAGCGTCGCGCCGCCGCGCCGGCGCTCGAGCATCACGCGCTTCTCCCCGACCTCCTTGAGCAGCATCAGGCACTCCTCGGCGGTCCCGGCGTCGACCTCCTTCTGCACCTGCTCGTAGTCGTAGCGACGGACGCTGCGCACCATGGCCCGGTGGACCTCCACCGCGGTGCCCTCGCCGTCGGCGGCGAGCGCGATGTCCCAGACGAAGGCCGGACGCACCTGGTCGGGCAGCAGGCTGGCGGCGCCCTCGCTCAGCTCGGAAGGGTGCAGCTGGATGCGCTCGTCGGGGCAGTAGACGGTCTGGCCACGGCGGCGGGCCTCGGTGTCGATGGCACCTCCGGCGCGGACGAAGGCGGGCACGTCGGCGATGGCGTAGCGCACCCGGTACCCCTCGCCGTGGCGCTCGATCGACATGGCCTGGTCGAGGTCCATCGAGGTCGGCGGGTCGATGGTGATGAACGGGATGTCCGTCTCGTCCCGCTCCGGCAGGGTGGCGGCCTCGGCGGCCGAGCTCGCCTCGGCGACGACGGCGGGCGGGAAACGGTCAGGCACCTCGAACTCGCGGCGCACCGCCTCGAAGCGCGCGGTCAGCTGCTGTGCCACGTCCCCGGGCTGCGTCGCCGGGCGGAAGACGATGTGTCGCTGGGCCATGGCGCCACCCTACGCATCGTGCGATCGTCGGAGTGGCCGCCGCGACACGCGGACGGATGCGACATCGGTGTCGGCCTTCCCTAGGCTGACGACCGTGCTCATCCTGCTCCCGCCGTCCGAGGGAAAGACGCCACCGCGGAGGGGGCGCTCGCTCGACCTCGGCACCCTCTCCTTCCCGGAGCTGACGCCCCTGCGCGAGTCGCTCGTGCAGACCGTGGCTCGGGTGAGCGGCGAGCCGGATGCCGCGTCCGTCCTCGACGTCAGCCCCAACCTCGTCGCCGACATCGAGGGCAACACCCGCCTGCAGACCGCACCGACGGCAACGGCAGCCCACATCTACAGCGGGGTGCTCTACCAGGCCCTCGACGTCGACTCGCTCGACGGCTCCTCGAAGCGCCGCGCCAACCGCTGGATCGTCGTCGTGTCGGCCCTCTTCGGCGCGCTGCGCCTCGGTGACCGGGTGCCGGCCTACCGCGTCAACATCTGCAGCACCCTTCCGGGCGTGGGCCAGCTCACCCACGAGTGGCGCAAGGAGCTGCCCGCCGCCCTGGACGCGATCGTCAAGCCGCGAGAGCTCGTCGTCGACTGCCGGTCGAGCACGTATGCCGCCGTGTGGCGTCCCACGCGCGAGCGCGCCGAGCGCTGGGTGCACGTCACGGTCCCCGGCGCATCGCACATGGCCAAGCACACGCGTGGCCTCGTGACACGAGAGCTCGTGCAGGCCGACGCGCCCCGCACGCCCCAGGCCCTCGCCGAGAGGCTGTCGGAGCGCTTCGAGGTCGAGCTGACGGCCCCGCCGCGGGCAGGACGTCCGTGGCAGCTGGCCGCGACCCCGAGGCCGTGACGTGAACCTCGCGAACCTCGTCGAACGCGTCGCGCCGATCCTCGTCTTTCTCGTCGCCATCACCCTGGTCGCCGAGATCTGCGACCTGTCGGGCCTCTTCGACGTCCTGGCACACCGTGCTGCCCGCACCGCGAGGGGTCGGGTCGTCCTGCTGTGGCTGCTCCTCGTCGCCATCGCGGTGGCATGCACCGTGCTCCTCAGCCTCGACACGACGGCCGTCCTGCTGACGCCTGTGGCCATCGCGGTGGCGCGCCAGGTCGGCGCTCCGCCGCTGCCCTTCGCGATGACGACGCTGTGGCTGGCCAACACGGCCTCGCTGCTGCTTCCGGTCTCGAACCTGACGAACCTCCTGGCGCTGCACCCGTTCGCGGCACTCGGCGTCGGCACCCTCGGATACATCAAGCTGATGGCGCTGCCGGCCGTCGTCGCGATCCTCCTCACCGTCGCGGTCCTCTGGTACCTGCATCGCCGCGACCTGCGCGGCACCTACGAGACTCCCCCGGCTGCCGAGCCGCACGACCTCGTGCTCGTGCAGATCGCGGCCGGGGTGTGCGCCCTGCTCGCTCCGGCCTTCGTGCTCGGGGTGCAGCCCGCGCTGGCATCCGTGCCCGCCGCCGGCATCCTCGTCGCGGCGACCTACTGGCGGGCCCCCGAGCTGCTGCGCCGGATCCGGATGCCGTGGCTCACCGTCCTGGGCATCTGCGTCCTCTTCGTCGCCATCGATGCAGCCCTGCGTGCCGGCCTCGAGGCATGGCTACAAAACATCGTCGGGCACGGCACCGGGCGGGCCGCGCTCTTGCGCGTCAGCGGCATCGGCATGCTGACGTCCAACGGCATCAACAACCTCCCGGCCTACCTCGCGCTCGAACCGACCGTGACCGACTCGGCGACGCGGCTTGCGGCCCTGCTCATCGGCGTCAACGCGGGGCCCATCATCACGATGTGGGGCTCGGTCGCGACGCTGCTGTGGGCCTCGCGATGCCGCTCTGCGGGACTGACCGTCGACGTCGGTCGCATCGCGCGGACCGGCGTCCTCTGCGCGGTGGCCGTCGTGGTGGCCGCGACCCTGACGCTCGCCGCGCACTGACGTCCGACGTCTCGGTCGGGAAGTGGACACTCGACCATCGAGTGCCCACTTGCCCACCCGTCCCCGCCACTCGAGGGCCCAACTGGCTACGCCCCATCCGTCGGGAACTGAGCACTCGACCATCGAGTGCCCACTTGTCGACGCCCCACTGTCGTATGCGTACGGCTGGGTCAGGTGAGGGCGCGGCGGAGGTCGTCGATGAGGTCGCGGACGTCCTCCAGGCCCACGGAGACCCGGAGCACGCCGTCGGTGATGCCGACCGCCGCCCGCGCCTCGGGAGCGAGACGGCGGTGCGTCGTCGTCGCGGGGTGCGTGATGAGCGACTTCGAGTCGCCGAGGTTGTTGGAGATGTCGATGACGTCCAGCGCGTTCATCAGCGCGAAGGCCTCGTCCTTGCCGCCGTCGAGCTCGAAGGTGACGACGGTGCCGGCGGCACTCATCTGGCGCTTGGCGAGCTCGTGCTGCGGGTGCGACTCGAGGAAGGGGTGCACGACGCGCGTGACCCTCGGGTGCGACTCGAGGAACCGCGCCACCTCGAGAGCGCTGTCGGCCATCCGCTCGACGCGCAGCGACAGCGTCTCGAGCCCCTTGAGGAGCACCCACGCGTTGAACGGCGACATCGACGGCCCGGTGTGGCGCATGAGGTTCTGCACCGGCCCGTCGATGAACTCCTTCGGGCCGAGCACGGCGCCGCCGAGGGTGCGGCCCTGACCGTCGATGTGCTTCGTCGCCGAGTAGACGACGATGTCGGCACCGAGGTCGAGCGGCTTGGAGAAGACGGGCGTGCCGAAGACGTTGTCGACGACGACCTTCGCACCGGCGGCGTGGGCCAGCTCGGTCACGGCCGCGATGTCGACGAGCTCCTGCATCGGGTTGCTCGGCGTCTCGAAGAAGACGGCGGTCGTCGGCTCCGAGAGCGCCTCGCGCCACTGGTCGAGGTCGGCGCCGTCGACGAAGACGGTCTCGACCCCCCACCGGGGCAGGATCTCGTCGAGGATGACGAAGCACGAGCCGAAGAGCGCCCGCGACGAGACGACGCGGTCGCCCTGACCGAGCAGGGCAGCCAGCGCCACGAAGACCGCGGACATGCCGGACCCGGTGGCGAAGCATGCCTCGGCGCCCTCGATCTGGCGCAGCCGCTCCTCGAACATCGTGACGGTGGGGTTGCCGTAGCGCGAGTAGACGAACCGGTCGACGTCACCCTTGAAGGCCGCCTCGGCGTCCTCGGCCGTCTCGTAGACGAACCCCGACGTCAGGTAGATCGCCTCGCTGGTCTCCTCGAACCCGCTGCGGGACAGTCCTGCTCGTACCGCGAGGGTGTCGGGACGCCAGCCCTGGGTCGCGCCGCTCATCCCTGGACCCACGGCAGACCCGCGACCTTCCAGCCCGACACCGACCGGTGGCGCTGCTCGTCGTGCGGCCCCTCGAAACCGTCGAGGACGTTGTGCGACCGGGCCCACCCATGGCGGGTCGCGGCCTCGGCCGCAGCCACGGAGCGCACACCGGAGCGGCACAGGAAGTAGACGGGTGCGTCCTTGGCGACGCCCGCGGCCTCGAGCTCCGCCGTGAAGCGCGCGTTGACGGCGCCGTCGGGATAGGTCTGCCACTCGACGAGAACGACGTCCTTGCCGGCTGCGCTGAGGTCGGGCAGCCCGACGTAGGACCACTCCGCCCTCGTGCGCACGTCGACGAGCACCGCACCGGGCTCGTCGCGCAGGACCGTCCAGGCCTGCTCGGGGGTCACGTCACCGGCATAGCTCATGGCCCGAATATCGCACAGCGTCCGTCAGGCGAGATGGTCCGTCCGATTGGTGAAAGCCACCGACGCCGACCCGTCCTCCCAGACCTCGACCGCGGTGAGGCTGCCGTGCGCCGTGGCCAGCGCCCAGAAGCGCTCGACCGGGGTGCCGAGCACGTCGCTGAGCACCGAGAGCACTCCCCTGCGGCTCGTCACCGCGACGACGGTGCCTCCCCGTGAGGCGAGCGAGTGGTATGCCGCCTGCACCGTCACGTCGGGCCCCTCGCCCGGTGCCTGGCCGGACCAGGACGCGGACGTCGTGACGTCCGCGTCGAGGGCGACGGCGAGGTCCTTCGCGACTCGCGCGGTCGCGGCGTCGTCGGCGCCGACGACGCTCGCCGAGTCGACGAGACGTCGCACCGCGGCGACGATGCGTGGCGTGGCGTGGCTGTCGAGCGGAGCCTGCACGAGGAGCAGCCGCAGCGGGCGCACACTCGCCCGTGGCGAGGTCGCCCCCGAATCGGCTGCTGGGGCAGTCGAGTCCGACTCGACCTCCGAGCCCGGGACGGCTGCCTTCTCGTCCGTCAGGACCCGGTGGACGCTCTTGCCGTCCATGGCGTCGTTGCTCAGCGCGTCGGCGTCCTTGTTCTTCTCGCGCGGGATCCACTCGAAGTCGACGCTGCCGCCGGCGTCGGAGATCTCCGCGCACAGGTCGCGTGCCTCGAGCGCGAGGCGGCGCATGTCCTCGTGCTTGATCTTCCACCGGCCCGACATCTGCTCGACGACGAGCTTGGAGTCCATCTTGACGCGCACCGTGGCACCGGGGTCGAGGTCGAGCACGGCGCGCAGCCCGGCCAGCAGGCCGGAGTACTCCGCCACGTTGTTGCTGGCCTTGCCCAGGGGCTCGGCGAGCTCGACGAGGACGCGGCCGGTCGAGGGGTCCCGGACGAGGGCGCCGTAGCCGGCGACACCCGGGTTGCCCCGGGACCCGCCGTCGGCCTCGATGACGAGCCGGCGGCCCGATCCGTGGGACGCCGCCTTCACCAACCGCTCACAGACCGGACTCGCCCGTACGGATCATGATGCGGCGGCACTCCTCACACCGGACGACCTCGTCCTCGGGGGCGTTGCGGATGCGGGAGAGGTCGACGTTGCCGAGCTCGAGCCGGCAGCCGCCGCACCGGCGGTGGCGCAGCTCGGCTGCGGCCAGGCCGCCGCTGCTGGCACGGATCTTCTCGTACAGCGCGATGAGCTCCTCGCCGACGCCGGCGACGATGTTCGCTCGTCCGGAGGCGACCTCCTCAGCCTCGGCGTCGAGCTTCGTGACGGCGGCGTCGCGCTCTGCCTCGAGGTCCGCGACGCGCGCGACCAGCTCGGCCCGTCGCGCCTCGAGCTCGGTGACGCGCGCGGTCAGCGCCTCGGACCGCTCCATGACCTCGAGCTCGACCTCCTCGAGCTCGGCCTGGCGCCGGGCGAGGGACGCCAACTCGTGCTGGAGGGCCTGGAGGTCCTTGGCGCTGCCCTGGCCCGCGTCGAGCCGCGACTGGTTGCGGGCGGCACGGTCGCGGACGAGCTGGACGTCCTGGTCCGACTTCGTCAGCTCACGCTGGACGTCACCGGCCGCCGTGCGGGCGTTGACGATGTCCGTCTCGAGCGCACCGAGCTCGCGCCGGGCCGCCTCGACGGCAGGCGTCTGGGGCAGCGTGGCCTTGGCGTGCGTGATCTGGTCCAGACGCGAGTCGATGGCCTGCAGGTCGAGCAGGCGCCACTGGCGGGACGGGTCGGCTTTCAGGACACACCTCCGGGATCGGGAGCCGCGCGGTCGGCCCGCGCGGCGTTCGCACCGACGACGAACGTCCACGGCTCGGTGCGGATGGTTGAGACTCTGGTCTCGACCCTAGTGGCTCCGGGGACGTGGTCCAGCGCCGACAGCAGCCGCTCGCGGGCGCTCGCCAGCCACAGCGACTCGGTGGCCCAGTGGCCCGCGTCGACGAGGAACGGCCGGCCGCCCCGCGCCTCCTCGCGAGCCTCGAGGACCGGGTGGTGACGGAGGTCGGCGGTGACGAAGACGTCGGCGCCGCTGGCACGCACGTCGTCGAACCGGTCGTCACCCGAACCGCCCATGACCGCGACCGTGCGCACCTCGGCACCCGGGTCGCCACTGACCCGTATGCCGCCGGCCGTCGCCGGCAGGGCCGTGGCCACGACGTCGGCGAAGTCCGCCAGGCTGACGGGCGCGGCGAGCACCCCGACCCGGCCGATGGCGTTCTCCCCCTCGCGGGACAGGGGGCGCTGGTCGGCGAGGCCGAGGGCGTCGGCCAGCACCGTCGAGACGCCGGGGTCGGCGACGTCGGCGTTCGTGTGCCCGACCCACAGCGCGATCTGGGCCCGCACCAGCGCGGTCACCGACGCGCCCTTGGCCGACGTGGTCGCCACCGAGTGGACACCGCGCAGCAGCAGCGGATGGTGCGTGACGAGCAGGTCGGCTCCCCACGTGCGCGCCTCGTCGATGACGTCCAGCGTCGGGTCGAGGGCGAAGAGGATGCGGCGTACGGGCTGGTCGAGGTCGCCCGTCACGAGGCCGACACGGTCCCACTCCGCCGCGCTCTGGAGGGGGTAGAGCGACTCCAGCGCCGCAACGGCGTCACGGAGGCTGAGGTCGGGAGCAGGATCGTCCACGTGGGCCCGGCCGGGCTCGAACCGACGACACCCGCGGTGTAAACGCGGTGCTCTACCAACTGAGCTACAGGCCCTGGGGCGCCGGTCGGTGTCACCGGCAGGCGGCGGTCAGCCTACGGCATCAGGCTGGCTCGCGCGGAGCGTCGCCAGCGCCTCGCGGTAGGCCCTGAAGTCGCGGCCCTGACCGATGCCGCGCACCTCGGTCCACACGATGCGGCCTGAACGGTCGATGAGGAAGGTCCCGCGGAGCGCGAAGCCGTCCTCGTCGTCAAGCACGCCGTAGCGCCTCGCCACCTCGCCGTGCGGCCAGAAGTCCGACAACAGCGGGAAGAAGTGCCCCTCGGCGTCGGCCCACGCGCGCAGCGTGTACATCGAGTCGCACGAGATCGTGAAGACCTGGATGTCACCGTCCTGGAAGTCCTCGAGCCCGTCGCGGATCTCGCGCAGCTCCCCCCTGCAGATCCCGGAGAACGCGGCCGGGTAGAAGACGACGACGGCGTTCTTGAGGCCACGCACCGCCGACAGGCTGACGTCGACGCCGTACTGGTCCACGAGGGTGAAGTCGGGGGCCAGGTCGCCGACCCCCAGCGGGGCGGACACCTGGACCGGCGACTCGGCCGGGTGCGCGTTCGTCATGGCGGCAAGTGTGGCACCACGACCTCGGTGCGCGCGCCACCCTCGACAGCGGTGCGGGCGAACGCACGCACAGGCACGCGAACGGCCGGCCCGGCGCAGGGGCGTCGGTCAGCGGCGCGGCCCCTTGGGCGGCATGAGGCGCGTCGCCGCCCACTCGGTTGCGACGTTGACCTGGCCGCCGGTCGTCAGGCCCGCCGTCGAGGCGGCCTCCTCGACGACACTGGCATCGACGTGGCCGGAGCGTCCGGCCTTGGGCGTCAGCAGCACGATGAAGCCCTGGTCGAAGAGCTTCGTCAGCCCGTCGACCATGAGGTCGACGAGGTCGTCGTCCCCGTCGCGGTACCAGAGCAGCACCCCGTCCGCCCCGTCGTTGAAGTCCTCGTCCTCGAGCTCGGTCCCGATGACGTCCTCGAGCCCGAACCGCAGGTCGTTGTCGACGTCGTCGTCATAGCCGAACTCCTGGATGACCTGCCCCTTGGCAAATCCGAGCTTGCTGAAGGACGCCGCTCCCGCGGTCTCGCTCACTGTCACCGGTCCTCTCGATCGTGGTCGTCCGTGTCTTGGCGTAGGTGCCACGACATCAGTGCACCGGGTCCGACGCTATCGCGCAAGGCGGCCTCCGTCGGGGACAACGCCCACGCCGCGCCCGACGCGCCCAGGGAGCGGACGGCATACCACCGCTCCCCAGCAGACGGACCCGGTTGTGACGGTCCCCACGGTTGGGTAGAGGATGGGAGGGCGCAGCGCCGTGGCCGACCGGCCGCGGGCGCCGCCTCGCGACGAGAAAGGACCCACGACGTGGCATCCGAGGCCGGACCGATCCTCAACGGCATCCCCAGTCAGCTCCCGGACATCGACCCGGACGAGACGCAGGAGTGGATCGACTCCCTCGATGCCGTCCTCGACGAGCAGGGCCGGACGCGGGCGCGCTACATCATGCTCAAGCTCATCGAGCGCGCGCGCCAGCAGCAGGTCGGCGTCCCGTCCCTGACGGCGACCGACTACATCAACACGATCCCGCCCGAGCGCGAGCCGTGGTTCCCCGGCGACGAGGACGTCGAGCGCGAGATGCGCCGCTACATCCGCTGGAACGCGGCGGTCATGGTGCACCGCGCCCAGCGGCCCGGCATCGGTGTCGGCGGCCACATCTCCACGTACGCGTCGGCCGCGACGCTCTACGAGGTGGGCATGAACCACTTCTTCCGCGGCAAGGACCACCCCGGCGGCGGCGACCAGGTCTACTTCCAGGGCCACGCCTCCCCCGGCATGTACGCCCGCAGCTTCCTCGAGGGCCACCTGACCGAGGCGCAGCTCGACGGCTTCCGCCAGGAGAAGAGCCACCGCGTCGACGGCAAGGTCGAGGCCGTCCCGTCCTACCCGCACCCGCGGCTGCTCCCCAACTACTGGGAGTTCCCGACGGTGTCGATGGGCATCGGCCCGATGAACGCGATCTACCAGGCGCAGTTCAACAAGTACCTCCACAACCGCGGCATCAAGGACACGAGCCAGCAGGACGTCTGGGCGTTCCTCGGCGACGGCGAGATGGACGAGCCCGAGTCGCGTGGCCTGCTCCAGCTCGCGGCCAACGAGGAGCTCGACAACCTCAACTTCGTCATCAACTGCAACCTGCAGCGGCTCGACGGCCCGGTGCGCGGCAACGGCAAGATCATCCAGGAGCTCGAGGCGTTCTTCCGCGGCGCCGGCTGGAACGTCATCAAGGTCGTCTGGGGTCGTGGCTGGGACCCGCTGCTGGCGGCCGACCGCGACGGTGCGCTCGTGCACGTCATGAACACCACGAGCGACGGCGACTACCAGACCTTCCGCGCCAACGACGGCAAGTACGTCCGCGACCACTTCTTCGGGCGCGACCCGCGCACCGCAAAGATGGTCGAGAACTGGACCGACGACCAGGTCTGGTGGGACCTCAAGCGCGGCGGCCACGACTACCGCAAGGTCTACGCGGCCTACAAGGCGGCGCGTGAGCACACCGGCCAGCCCACCGTCATCCTCGCCAAGACCATCAAGGGCTACAGCCTCGGCTCGCACTTCGCGGGCCGCAACGCCACGCACCAGATGAAGAAGATGACGCTGGATGACCTCAAGGCCTTCCGCGACAGCCTGCGCATCCCGATCACCGACGAGCAGCTCGAGGCCAACCCCTACCAGCCGCCCTACTACCACCCGGGTGCCGACAGCGAGGTCATCAAGTACTCCGTCGACCGCCGCCAGAAGCTCGGCGGCACGCTGCCGAGCCGCCGCGTCGACTTCGAGCCGGTCAAGCTGCCCGGCGACGAGGCGTACACCCAGGTCAAGAAGGGCTCGGGCAAGCAGGAGGTCGCCACGACGATGGCGTTCGTCCGTCTGCTCAAGGACCTGCTGCGCGACAAGGAGTTCGGCCCTCGCATCGTGCCGATCATCCCCGACGAGGCGCGCACGTTCGGCATGGACGCGTTCTTCCCGACGATCAAGATCTACAACCCCAACGGGCAGAACTACACGCCGGTCGACGCCGAGCTGATGCTCGCCTACCGAGAGAACGTCAGCGGCCAGATCCTCCACCTCGGCATCAACGAGGCCGGCTCGCTCGCGGCGTTCACGGCGGCGGGCACGTCGTACGCGACGCACGGCAAGCCGATGATCCCGATCTACGTCTTCTACTCGATGTTCGGCTTCCAGCGCACCGGCGACTCGATCTGGGCCGCTGCCGACCAGATGACGCGTGGTTTCCTCATCGGCGCCACGGCAGGTCGCACGACGCTGACGGGCGAGGGCCTGCAGCACGCCGACGGACACAGCCCGCTGCTGGCCGCGACCAACCCCGCCGTCGTGCACTACGACCCGGCGTACGGCTACGAGATCGCGCACATCGTGCAGGACGGCCTCAAGCGGATGTACGGCGAGGGCAAGACGCCCGAGGAGTCGAACGTCATCTACTACCTCACCGTCTACAACGAGCCGATCCAGCAGCCCAAGGAGCCCGACGACGTCGACGTCGAGGGCATCCTGCGCGGCATGCACCGGATCTCGCCGGCCGACACCGAGGGCTGGACGCACGAGGCCCCGCGGGCGCAGATCCTCGGTTCCGGTGTCGGGGTGCCGTGGGCGCTCGAGGCGCAGCAGCTGCTCGCCGACGACTGGGGCGTGGCCGCCGACGTGTGGTCGGTGACCTCGTGGAACGAGCTGCGTCGTGACGGCCTGGCCGCCGACGAGCAGGAGTTCCTCTCCCCCGACGGCCCGCCGATCAAGCCGTGGGTCACGCAGTGCCTCGAGGGCACGGAGGGCCCGGTCGTCGCGGTCTCCGACTACATGCGCGCGGTCCAGGACCAGATCCGCGAGTGGGTGCCGGGCACGTACGCCACGCTCGGCGCCGACGGTTTCGGCTTCTCCGACACCCGGCCCGCGGCGCGCCGCTTCTTCCACATCGACGGCCCCTCGGTCGCGGTGCGGACGCTGCAGCTGCTCGCCAAGGAGGGCAAGGTCGACGCCGACGTCCCGCGTCGTGCGGCCGAGAAGTACCAGCTCGACGACGTCACGGCCGGCACGTCCGGCAACGCGGGCGGTGAGAGCTGACCGCCCGCCACCCCCGATGATCGAGAGAGCAATCCGTCCGCCCGGGTGCGCGTCTGCGCACGACCTGGTGCGGACGGATTGCTCTTTCGATCGGTAGGAGGGGCACGGCATACACGATTGGATAGGTATGCGCGGCTGTGCATATACTTACATCCATGTCCAAGGTCCTCACGTCGCTCCCTGTCGGTGAGCGTGTCGGCATCGCCTTCTCCGGCGGTCTCGACACCTCTGTTGCTGTTGCCTGGATGCGCGAGAAGGGCGCCGTGCCGTGCACCTACACGGCCGACCTCGGGCAGTACGACGAGCCCGACATCGACTCGGTCCCCGGCCGGGCCGGCCAGTACGGCGCGGACATCAGCCGCCTCGTCGACTGCAAGACGGCGCTCGTCGAGGAGGGCCTCTCGGCCATCGCGTGTGGCGCCTTCCACATCCGCAGCGGCGGCAAGACGTACTTCAACACCACGCCGCTCGGCCGCGTCGTCACCGGCACGCTGCTCGTGCGCGCCATGCAGGAGGACGGCGTCTCGATCTGGGGCGACGGCTCCACCTTCAAGGGCAACGACATCGAGCGGTTCTACCGCTACGGCCTGCTGGCCAACCCGCAGCTGCGCATCTACAAGCCGTGGCTCGACGCCGACTTCGTCACCGAGCTCGGCGGCCGCCACGAGATGTCGGAGTGGCTGACCGCCCGCGACCTGCCCTACCGGGCATCCGCCGAGAAGGCCTACTCCACCGACGCGAACATCTGGGGCGCCACGCACGAGGCGAAGACCCTCGAGTTCCTCAGCGAGTCCATGGAGGTCGTCGAGCCGATCATGGGCGTCAAGTTCTGGGACCCCTCGGTCGCGATCGAGACCGAGGACGTCACGGTGCGCTGGGAGCGTGGGCGCCCCGTCGCCATCAACGGCGAGGAGTATGCCGACGCCGTCGCTCTCGTCGACGCCGCCAACCGCATCGGTGGCCGTCATGGGCTCGGCATGAGCGACCAGATCGAGAACCGCATCATCGAGGCGAAGTCGCGCGGCATCTACGAGGCCCCGGCAATGGCGCTGCTCCACATCACCTACGAGCGTCTGCTCAACGCGATCCACAACGAGGACACGATCGCCAACTACCACGCCGAGGGCCGCAAGCTGGGCCGCCTTCTCTACGAAGGTCGCTGGCTCGACCCGCAGTCGCTCATGGTGCGTGAGTCGCTCCAGCGCTGGATCGCCTCGGCCGTGACCGGCGAGGTCACGATCCGGCTGCGGCGCGGGGACGACTGGTCGATCGTCAACACGGCCGGTCCCGCCTTCAGCTACCACCCCGAGAAGCTCTCCATGGAGCGCACCGAGGACGCCGCGTTCGGCCCCGTCGACCGGATCGGGCAGCTGACGATGCGCAACCTCGACATCGCCGACTCGCGCGCCAAGCTCGAGCTGTATGCCGCCCAGGGCCTCCTCGGCCCCGACGCCCACGAGCTCGTGGGCGAGCTCACGCCCGGCGGCGCGGCTGCCATCTCGGCGAACCCCGCCGCGGTGGGCGTCGACGAGCAGGACGACGCGCTCGACCGCGCCGCCATGGAGTTCGGCACCGACTGAGCGAGAGGCGCCGGGTCCCAGCGGGTAGGGACCCGGCATGACCGATTCGCAAAAGATCACCGTCCAGCGGAACATCGACGCCTCGGCCGCCGACATCTTCGACGTGCTCAGCAACCCGAAGCGGCACGTCGAGCTCGACGGCTCCGGGTTCGTGCGTTCCGACGAGAAGGCCGAACGGATCAAGCAGGTCGGCGACGTCTTCCGGATGAACATGGCCGGCGACCACATGGGCGGCGAGTACCAGACAGACAACACCGTCTCGGGCTACTCGCACAACGCCCTGCTCGCCTGGAAGACCGCCCCGGCCGACACCCCGCCGCCAGGCTGGGAATGGATGTGGGAGCTGACGCCCGAGGGCCCGAACTCGACTCTCGTGTCCCTGACGTACGACTGGAGTCACGTCACGGACAAGGAGATCCTCCAGAAGGTCAGCTTCCCGCTCGTCGAGAAGAACCAGCTCGAGGACAGCCTCGGCAACCTCGCCTCGGCGGTCGCTGGCTGAGCGACGAGCTCGACCGCGCGCCGCGGAGTTCGGCACCGACGGACCCGTTTCCCGCAGGCCGTCACGGCCGGGCCCTCGCGGCGCTAGCGTGGATGCATGGCCATGGAGGTCCGCGACGTCGCGTACTCCTACGGCGACCGCGTGGCGCTCGACGGCGTCAGCTTCGAGATCGCCCCCGGCGTCCTCACGGGGCTGCTCGGACCGAACGGGGCCGGTAAGACCACGCTGATGCGGATCCTGCTCGGCGTGCTCACCCCGGATCGGGGCGAGGTGCGTCTCCACGGGGTCGCGGTCGACAGCGTGGCCAGACAGCACTGGGGCTACATGCCGCAGGAGCGTGGCCTGTACCCGGGGATGCAGGTCGGCGACCAGGTCGTCTATTTCGGCCGGCTGCACGGGCTCTCCCGCGCGGAGGCGGTCGCGCGGGCCCGCCGCCTGCTCGCCGAGCTCGGGATGGCAGAACGCTGGGACCAGCGCACGGACAAGCTCTCGGGCGGTCTGCAGCAGCGGCTCCAGCTCGCCACGGCCCTCGTCCACGAGCCGGAGGTGATCGTGCTCGACGAACCGTTCGCGGGACTGGACCCGGTGGCGGTGGCCGAGCTGTCCCAGAGCCTGCGTGAGCGAGCCCGGTCCGGCTGCACCGTCCTCTTCTCCAGCCACCAGCTGGACCTGGTGCAGAACCTGTGCGAGGACATCCTCATGGTCAACGAGGGGCGGATCGTCCTACGTGGCCCGCTCGTGAGCCTCCGGGCCGCGTCGACCGGCGTGCAGCTGCGACTCAACGTCCACGCACCTGACCGGCGGTGGCTGGCCCGGTTCCCTGGCGCCACCGTCGTGAGCGAGGAGGCCGACGAGGTGCGGATCGCGATCCCCCGGGGCACCGACCCGCTGAGCGTGCTCGACGGCGCGCGAGCCGCCGGACGCGTGGACGACTTCGGGCTCGACCTGCCCTCGCTCTCCCAGCTGTTCCTGGAGTCGGTGGGTCCGGCCGACGCGCCGGACGCGTCGGCGGCCGCGGCCGCGCTCGAGGGGAGACCGAGATGAGCTGGCTGCACGGGATGGCACTCGTCCTCGGCCGCGGCCTGCGGGAGCAGCTGCGCTCGAGGACCTTCAAGATCGTGACGGCCCTGATGCTGCTGCTGTCCATCGGCGCCGTGGTCGTGCCCAAGCTCGTCACCGCTGGACCGACGACCTACACCCTGGCGACGGTCGGTCCGGCGCCCGCCGCGCTCATCACGTCCCTGGACGCGGCGGCCAAGGCCACCGGCGTCCGGACGACGTACGTCGTGCGGACCGACGACGCCGGGGTCAGGTCCGCGGTCCAGCACGGTGAGGCGACGGTCGGCCTCGCCGGGGACCGGATGTACGTCGCCGAGCGAACGGCCGGCGCGTTCCCCGGCGTCGTCGCGCAGTCGCTGGTCCGGATCGAGACACGCCGCCTGCTGACCAGCTTCGGCCTGACCGCCGGGCAGGTGGCGCAGCTCGACTCCGTGCACCCTCCCGAGCAGGTGTTCGTCGCGCCCGTGCAGGACACGGGCCGCGCCGGCGTGGGCTTCGCGGTGGGCCTCGTGCTCTACCTGGCGCTGCTCTTCAGCGGTCAGATCATCTCGACGACGGTCGCGACGGAGAAGGCGAGCCGCATCTCGGAGGTCCTGCTGGCCGTCCTTCGCCCCAGTCAGATCCTCGTCGGCACGGTCCTCGCGGTCGCGACCGTCGCGACGATCCAGCTGCTCGTCCTGTCCGTGCCGCTGCTCGTCGGCGCATCGATGACCGGGTCCACCTGGCTGCCGGCGATGGCCGCTCCCGACCTGGCTCTCGCGATCACGTGGTTCATCCTCGGCTTCATGCTCTTCGCCTTCCTCTACGCCGCCGGAGGGGCGCTCGTGGACAAGGTGACCGAGGCAGGGACCGCAGTCCTGCCGGTGACCGCGCTCATCATCGCGGGCTATCTGCTCGGGGTCACCGTCGTCATGGGCAATCCGGGATCGACGCTGAGCGTCGCCGTGTCGCTGTTCCCCCTGACCGCACCGCTGACGATGCCGATCCGGTGGGCCTCCGGTGAGGTGCCGGTCTACCAGCTGCTGCTGGGCCTCGGCCTCACGGCCCTCACCGGGCTCGGGTGCGTCTGGCTCGCCTCGACGGTCTACCGCCGGGCCCTCCTCGTCACCGGGCACCGCGTCCGCCTGCGCGAGCTGTTCCGGCGCGGCCGGACGCCCGACCGTCGGCCGCGCCGATAGGGTCCATCGATGCGCGAGATGACGGACCGGGGCCTCGTCGGCCAGCAGTATGCGACTGTCGACCGCCTCGAGACCCGCCGCAGCGTCTGGGGGCCCGGGCCCGAAGGCGTGTCGCCCGTCGAGGTCCTCCGGACCCTCGTCGTGTCCACCCAGCCCCGGCGGCTGATCGAGGTCGGTTGCGGCACGGGCCAGTTCGCTCGTTCCGTCCTCGACGAGGCGCCGAACGTCGACTACGTCGCGACCGACCTCTCCCCCGCCATGGTCGAGGCCACGCGCGCACTCGGCGTCACCGCAGAGGTGGCACCCGCCGACGGCCTGCCCTTCGGCGACGGCTCTTTCGACGGCGCCGTCGCCGCCTGGATGCTCTACCACGTGCCGGACCTCGACGGCGCGCTGGGCGAGGTGCGCCGGGTCCTGCGCGACGGTGGCACGCTGCACGTCGCGACCAACGGGAGTGAGCACCTCGCCGACCTGCTCCGCGACGCCGGCGGTGACCCGCTCGTCACCCAGTTCACGTCGGAGAACGCCGCCGAGATCCTCGGCAGGCACTTCGAGCACGTCGCCCGACGCGACATCGAGACGCGTGCGACCTTCGCCGACCACGAGGCGGCCTGCGCCTACCTCGCGACGTTCTCCCCCGGTCTCGCCGGGTCCCTCCCGCACTTCGACGGGCCGAGGTCGTATGCCGGCCACACCGCGGTCCTCACGGCCCGCTGACCTCGCGGCACGACCCGAGGACCGCACGTGCCTGCGGGCGGTTTGTGAACGGCATACAAAATCGCGACGCGGATCGTCCTAGGCTGGCACCGTGAGCGGACCGCGGCAGCACCCGAGTGCGGCCACCTCGCGCGCCGTGGAGCGCAGCTCCGGCGAGCTGTCGACGCTCGCGTCGCAGCGCATGGAGGAGCACCTGGGGTGGTACCGCGACCTCTCCGCCGAGGAGCGCTCGCAGGTCGGACTCGTCGCGCAGGCCGGCATCTCGCAGTTCATCGCGTGGTTCCACCAGGAGGAGAGCCACCCGCCGTCGGCGATCTCGATCTTCGCCAACGCCCCCCAGGAGCTGACCCGGTCGGTGAGCCTGCGCCAGACCCTCGACCTCGTGCGCACCGTCGTCGACGTCGTCGAGTCGCGCGTCGAGAGCCTCGCGGGTCCCGGCGACGAGCAGCTGCTGCGCGAGTCCGTGCTGCGCTTCTCGCGCGAGATCGCCTTCGCTGCCGCTGAGGTGTATGCCGGTGCCGCGGAAGCCCGTGGCGCGTGGGACGCCCGCCTCGAGGCTCTCGTCGTGGACGCCGTCCTCCGCGGCGAGGCCGACGACTCGATGCAGTCGCGGGCGAGCGCCCTCGGCTGGGGCGACGTCGCCGACGTGACCTTCGTCGTGGGCAGCACGCCGGCAGTGCCTGGTGGCGCGGTCCCGGCCGTGGACGACCTCCGCCGGTCCGTCCGCCAGCACGGCGTCGAAGCGCTGGCGATCGTGCAGCGGTCGCGCCTGATCGCCATCCTCGGCGGCACGCGAGAGGCGGCGCGGGTCGTCGAGTCCGTCGCCGGCTGCTTCGGACCGGGGCCCATCGTGCTCGGGCCCACGGTGCCGCACCTCTTCGCCGCGGGCCGCTCAGCCCGAGCGGCGCTGAGCGGGCTCGTGGCCGCCGCCGCCTGGCCCGACGCGCCGCGCGTGTTCGAGTCCGACGTCGTGCTGCCCGAACGGGCGCTTGCCGGCGACCCGCCGGCCCGGCGCATCCTCGTCGACCGGATCCACCGGCCACTGGCTCGCGCGAGTCACGCCCCACTGCTGCAGACGGCCACGGCCTACCTCGAGACCGGAGGCTCGCTCGAGGCCAGCGCGCGGGCGCTCTTCGTGCACCCCAACACGGTGCGTTACCGGCTGGGACGCATCTCCGACGTGACGGGCTACGACCTCACGTCACCGCGCGAGGCCTGGACCGTGCGCATCGCCCTGGCCCTGGGTCGCCTTGCCGCGACACCCGCCCCCTCGACCGCCAGCACTCCGACCGCGGTCGGCTCGGCTGCGTCCCTGCTTTTGGAGGAAACCTCCAAAGTATCCTCCGCGACTTCGTGACATTCGGTGGCGGGGTCCTGACCGGTAACCGGGAAAGGTGGAGCACGTGCTAGCGATCGTGTGCCCCGGACAGGGCTCCCAGACTCCCGGCTTCCTCACCCCCTGGCTCGAGCTCGACGGGGTGCGCGAACAGCTGACCGCCCTGGGCCAGGCGGCCGGACACGACCTCGTCGCGCACGGCACCGAGTCCGACGCCGACACGATCAAGGACACCGCCGTCGCCCAGCCGCTCATCGTCGCGGCCGGACTCGTCACCGCCTCGGCCCTCTTCCCGACCCGCAGCGACCTCGCCGGTACACGCGCCGTTCTCGCCGGACACTCGGTGGGCGAGCTCACGGCCACCGCCCTCGCCGGAGTCCTGACGGACGAGCAGGCCATCTCTCTCGTCGCCACCCGAGGCCGCGCCATGGCGCAGGCCAGCGCGGTCACCCCGACGGGGATGGCCGCCGTGCTGGGCGGCGATCCGGACGAGGTCCTGGCTGCGCTCGAGGCCCAGGGCCTCACGCCCGCCAACGTCAACGGCGCCGGACAGATCGTCGCGGCCGGCACCCTCGAGCAGGTCGAGGCCCTGCGCGCAGCCCCCCCGGCCAAGGCACGGGTCATCCCCCTGCAGGTCGCCGGCGCCTTCCACACCCAGCACATGTCCCCCGCCGTCGAGGCCCTCGCCGCGGCCGCCCGCGAGGTCACGCCCGCCGCCCCGGCGCTCCGGCTGCTCTCCAACGCCGACGGTGCCACGGTGGCCGACGGCCCCGACGCGCTCGACCGCCTCGTCCGACAGGTCAGCAACCCGGTGCGCTGGGACCGCTGCATGGAGACGATGCTCGCGCTCGGCGTCACCGGCCTCGTCGAGCTCGCTCCCGCCGGCACCCTCGTCGGCCTCGCCAAGCGGGCCATGCCCGGTGTCGAGACCCTCGCCGTCAAGACCCCCGACGACCTCGAGGCGGCCCGGACCCTCATCGCAGCCCACACAGGCTCGTGACGGATCCTTGACTAGCGCACCACCCCGACAAGGGGCAGGCTCATGGAGAGGTCCCCGTCCGACGGCCACCCCGTCCCCGGACCCCTCCAGCGCCGATCCACGACCCACCTGAACCCTCACCCTCGAGAAGGCCTCACGTGACATCCCCCAGCGCCACCGCGCCGACGCCCAAGGGCACCGGCACCCTCGTCGACAACGGCGCGCCGCGCCACTCGCGGATCATGGGCGTCGGCGCCTACCGCCCGGCCCGCGTCGTCATGAACTCCGAGATCGTCGACAAGATCGACTCGAGCGACGAGTGGATCCGTGAGCGGTCCGGCATCATCAGCCGCCACTTCGCCGCCGACGACGAGAGCGTCATCGACATGGCCGAGGCGGCCTCCCGCCAGGCCCTCGAGCAAGCGGGCGTCGCACCGGAGCAGATCGGCTTCGTCCTCGTCGCCACCGTGACGCACCCGTACCAGACGCCCGCCGCGGCGCCCGAGCTCGCGTCCCGGCTCGGCTCGACCGCGCCCGCCCTCGACATCTCGGCGGCGTGCGCCGGCTACTGCTACGGCGTGGCCATGGCCAGCGACATGGTCAAGGGCGGGTCGGCCGACTACGTCCTCGTCGTCGGCGTCGAGAAGCTGAGCGACTTCACCGACCCGTACGACCGCGGCAGTGCCTTCATCTTCGGCGACGGGGCTGGCGCGTGCATCATCGGCCCGAGCGACACCCCTGGCATCGGCCCCACGGTGTGGGGCTCCGACGGCACGCAGCGCGACGCCATCAGCCAGAAGCAGGCCTGGACCGACGTGCGCGAGTCCTGGCGGTCCGCGCAGGCCGACAAGAACGTGTGGCCGGCGATCGGCATGGCCGGCCAGACGGTCTTCCGCTGGGCCGTCTGGGGCATGGCCCCCGTCGCCCAGCAGGCCATCGACAAGGCCGGCATCAAGGCCGACGACCTCGACGCCTTCATCCCGCACCAGGCGAACATCCGCATCATCGACGCGATGGTCAAGCAGCTCAAGCTGCCCGCCGACATCCCCGTCGCTCGCGACATCGTGACGACGGCCAACACCTCGGCGGCCTCCATCCCCATCGCGACGACACGGATGCTCGCCGAGAAGGAGATCCCCAGCGGCGGCCTCGCTCTCCAGATCGGCTTCGGCGCCGGCCTGGTGTATGCCGCGCAGGTCGTCGTGCTGCCCTGAGCACGCCCGACACGGGCAGTCCAGCACTCCCGCGGGTCCCGACGGGTCATTCGGGCCACGGAACGACAACCACCAGGCACCACACACCAAGGAGTAGACAGATGGCTCAGTCCGAGCAGGAGATCCTCGAGGGTCTTGCCGAGATCGTCAACGAGGAGACCGGTCTCGACACCGCGTCCGTCGAGATGGACAAGTCCTTCACCGAGGACCTCGACATCGACTCCCTCTCGATGATGACGATCGTCGTCAACGCCGAGGAGAAGTTCGGCGTGCGCATCCCGGACAGCGAGGTCAAGAACCTCAAGACCGTCCGCGACGCCGTCACCGGCAGGACCGGGCGCCGACCGCACCACCCCCACCCGCTCCACCCCTCGCACGACCCCACCCCACTCGACTCAGAGGAGCACGTCACCATGACGTCCAATCGCGACCGACGCGTCGTGGTCACCGGTCTCGGAGCCACCACGCCCCTGGGCGGAACCGCCACTGAGACGTGGGAGGCCCTGCTCGCCGGCCGGTCCGGCGCCCGCCCGATGGACTTCGACTGGGTCGCCAAGTACGAGCTCCCGGTCACCTTCGCAGCGACGATCGCCACGAAGCCCGGCGAGGTCCTCACCAAGGTCGAGACCCGTCGCCTCGACCCGTCGAGCCAGTACGCCCTCATCGCCGCCCGTGAGGCGTGGGCCGACGCCGGCTCCCCCGAGATCGAGCCCGAGCGCCTCGGCGCCGCCATCGGTTCCGGCATCGGTGGCGTGTGGACCCTGCTCGACCAGTGGGACGTGCTGAAGGAGAAGGGGCCCCGGCGCGTCTACCCGCTCGCGGTGCCGATGCTGATGCCCAACGGGCCCGCCGCGGCCGTCTCGCTCGACCTCGGCGCCCGCGCCGGCGCGCACACGACGGTCAGCGCCTGTGCCTCCGGCGCCGAGAGCATGGGCTATGCCATCGACATGATCCGCACCGGCCGCGCCGACGTCGTCGTCGCCGGCGGCACCGAGGCGGCGGTCCACCCGCTGCCGATCGCCGGCTTCGCCGCGATGCAGGCGCTCTCGACCCGCAACGACGAGCCCGAGAAGGCGTCGCGGCCGTATGACACGGGCCGTGACGGCTTCGTGCTCGGTGAGGGCGCCGCCGTCATCGTCCTCGAGTCGGAGGAGCACGCCCGCGCCCGTGGCGCCCGCATCTACGCCGAGCTCGCGAGCGTCGGCATGTCGGCCGACGCACACCACATCACGGCCCCCGAGCCCAACGGCTCGGGCGCGTCCCGCGCGATGCTGTATGCCGTCGAGCGCGCCGACCTGTCACCGACCGACATCATCCACATCAACGCGCACGCCACCTCGACCCCCGTCGGCGACGTCGCGGAGTACAACGCGATCAAGCGCGCCTTCGGCGACCACACCGGCAACCTGTCGGTCACGGCGACGAAGTCGATGACCGGGCACCTGCTCGGCGCGGCCGGAGCCCTCGAGGCGGTCATCACGATCCAGTCGATCTACAACCGGCTCGTACCGGCGACGATCAACCTCGACGACCAGGACCCCGAGATCGCGCTCAACGTCGTCACCGGCGAGCACCAGAAGCTCCCCGACGGCGACATCGCGGCCCTCAACAACTCGTTCGGCTTCGGCGGCCACAACGTCGCCCTGGCGATCCGCAGCATCTGAGTCTCGGCTCCGGCTGCCTCCGCTGCAGGGGCGGAGCAGCCTCTCCGCAGCCTGGAAGGTCGCACCCCTTCGGCGGGGTGCGACCTTCCACGCTGGGGCGTCACCTCGGTACCGCAGGGTTGGGCACGCTTCAGCCGGGTCCCGCCTCGATGATCGCGCGAACCTGCGCCACGTCGAGGTCGAACGGTCCCAGGCGCGTCAGGACCCAGGACGCACCGTGGTCGATCCACGGAGCGGGATCCTGCGAGGGGCGGATGTCCACCACGAGGTCAAAACCTGCGGCGGGAGAGTGGGACGCGAGGTCTGACGTCACCCGGGCGAGATCGTCGGGCTGTTCCACGTCGATGACGAAGAACCCGTCGTAGTTCGCAGCTCGACGCAGTGGCGCCCGGTTGCCGAATCGTCCGGCCAGCCAGATGGGCACCGCGGCCGCGGGCTGGAACTGCACGTCGCGAGCGGTGTAGTAGGCGCCCCGGTGATCGACGTGACCACCCGACAGCAAGCCGGTCAGGAGATGCAGCCCCTCGTCGAGCATGGCAGCGCGCACCCGCGGGTCCGGCTGGTCACCGAAGGTCGTGAACTCGCCCACCCAGTCGTCGCCGAGCCCCAACCCGAGCACGAACCGACCACTCGAGAGCACCGCCAGGCTCGCAGCCTGCCGGGCCAGCACCTGCGGTCGGCGTCGCGCCAGCGGGGTCACCATCGGGCCGAGCAGCATCGTCTCCGTTCGCATCGCGATGGCTGCGCAACACGTCCACACGTCGGCGATCTCGGAGACCCGGTCGCCGTACCTGAGGTGGTCCCAGACGAAGAAGCCGTCCCAGCCCGAGTTTTCGGCCCTGACGGCGAGGTCTGCGAGGACTCGAGGGTCGGCAAGGGCGTCGAAGGGGGCGACGAAGAGCCCGCGGCGTGTACTCATGCCCCCGATCATGCCGATCCTCGGCCCCGTGAGGAGTCCTCCCTGGGCGCCGGACGAGGTCGCCGCGAGGAGGGCCCGGGCGCACGAACCGCCCGGGCCCTCGTCACGTCCCGCTCGCCACGCTGGAGGGCGGGGCGGACGAGCGCTGGGGTGGTCAGCCGACCTTGTGCAGCCAGCGCACGGAAGCACCGTCTCCCGCGTAGCGGAACACCTCGAGCTCCTCGTCCCACGGGACGCCGAGCAGCAGGTCGATCTCGTCCTGGAGCGCGTCGGCGTCGCCGCGCGTGCGCATGATCGCCTCGCGGAGGCGGTCCTCCTGCACGACGGCGTCACCGGAGGCAGACGTCATGGTGTGGTGGATGCCGAGGCGGGGCGTGTAGGACCAGCGTGCCCCGTCGCAGCCCGGGGACGGGTCCTCGGTCACCTCGTAGCGCAGCCCGTCCCAGCCGCGCAGGGCACTGGCCAGTTCGGCACCCGTTCCGGGGGCGCCGGTCCAGGTCAGCTCGGTGCGCATCATCCGGGGCGCAGCCGGCTGAGGGATCCAGTCGAGGGTCACCCGCTGGTCGAGGACGGCCTCGATCGCCCACGTGATGTGCGGGCACAGCGCGGCTGGGGCTCCGTGTACGAACAGAACCCCGCCTGTCTGGGTGCGCGACATCGCGACAGCCATCCGAACCTCCTGAAGTTGCAGGGACGTCTTCCCCAACGCCTGCTACTTCGTGGTGCGGCGAACTGTCTCGGTGATGCGGGTGGAGCATGCTCGGCATCGAGCACTCGCCCATTGTGCACCATGGGGCGCAGGGGCACCAGCAATCTCAGGTGCCGATATGTCCACTTTCGTCCTAAGGTTGAACCAGTGACACGTCAGGCGCTCGCAGCGACACCGGGGAAGAGATAGACCTCGCCGTCACGGATCTCGACTCGATGGGTCCTGACCGGCTTGGTGGCCGGGAGGCACATCGGCTTGCCGTCGCGCAGGCAGAAGCGCGTCGCGTGCAGCGGGCACTCGACCTCACCCGCCTCGATCCAGCCTTCGGCGAGGGAGGCGTCCTCGTGGGAGCAGGTGTCGTCGAGGGCGTAGTACGTGCCGTCGTCGTCGCGGAACAAGGAGATCGGCTCGGGCGTCGCCGTGACCGCCGTGTCGAGCACGAGCGCCTCGCCGGGCTCCACGTCGTCGACCGCTGCCACGCGGATGCCGTCACTCATTTCCTGTTCCTCACGTGCGGGGGCCTGGGACAGGGCGAGCCTAGAGTGTCGCGGGGCGACCGCCGGAACCGACTCCCGACCATCGGCAGCGGCTCGCTAGACTCCGATCGACCTCGACGGCCTGCACGGCTCGCGACGGTCCCGGGGCAGTAGCTCAGCCGGTCAGAGCAGCGGACTCATAATCCGTCGGTCCAGGGTTCAAGCCCCTGCTGCCCCACCACACGTTTGCGCAGTTCAACTCGAGTCTGCGGCATGAGACCGCCCCTCCTTTGATGCCTCCAGGGTCGCGGGGGCACATCTGGGGCACAAGCCCGTCGAGAGCCAGAGCCACGGCGTCCAGGTCGTCACCGAAGAGACCGGCGTACACGTCGAGCGTCATCGCTGCCGACCGTGCCCCAGCATCTGCTGCACAGCCTTCACGTTCGCCCCCGCTGCGATCGCAAGGGAGGCCGCCGTGTGACGCAGGTCGTGAGGTTTGACGTTGACGAGGCCAGCTTCTCGGCATGCCGGGTTGAACACTCGATGACGCCAGTTCCCCAGACGGACCGCTCCCCCACCCGGCGCGGTGAACAGCAGGTCATCCGGCCCTTTGCCGACGCACAGGGCCTCGATGCCCGGCCCGAGCGACGGCGGGAAAGGCACCGTCCGCGTCCGGTGCGTCTTCGGAGTGGACCAGACGAGCCGGCCACCGACCTCGGTCACGCTCTCGGCGACGACCTGCCGCCGACGCAAAAGGTTCAGCCATGGCGGAAGCGATAACTGCGAGCCGGGGCGGACGACTTACCCCGTCCACGCCCGGCCAGGCCTGTCTGCCTCCGCGGTTTTTGAGAGCCCGGATGTTCGTTCGAGAACCTAGATGTTCAAAGCCCTGCGGCATTGACCCCGTGGGTGGCCTGCGCACTTGTGAAGCCCTCGAACTGCAGCTGCTTGATCAGACCGTTGCGTGAGAAGGGGGACATTTCGAGGTAGGACTTGGCCTTCTCAGCGGCCTGCGCATTCCAGTCAACCGTAATGTGGTCGACAGCGAACGTCGCGTCGGCCTGGGAGAACTCCTCGAACTGCAACTGCTTGATCAGACCGCTTCTGGAGAACGCGGTCATCTCGATATACGACTCGGCCTTGGCGACCGCCTGCTGCTGCCCGTTGGACATCGCGTCGGCTGCTGCTTTCTCCGCTGCGGCCTTGTCGGCGRCTGCCTTCTCGGCGGCTGCCTGGGCATCTGCTGCCTTCTTCGCGGCTGCGGCGTCTGCGGCAGCTTTGTCCGCGGCGGCCTTGTCGGCAGCGGCTTTGTCCGCTGCTGCCTTGTCTGCCGCGGCTTTGTCTGCCGCGGCCTTGTCGGCAGCGGCCTTGTCCAGCGATGCCTGGACGGACGGATTGAGCGTGGGGGTTGCGCCCGCGACCGTGGTCGTCGACTGGGGGACGGCGACAGACACGGCTGTCGGGTCAACCGTCGGGGCCTTGCTCCCCAAGTTGCCGATGAGGCCGAGAGCGAAGAGCGCGCCGACACCTATGGCCCACTTCTTGCCCTTGCTCATCTTTTTCGGGGCGGGGGTTGGGTCGGGGGTTAGCGGTTCACCCTGCGGGGGCAGGGCGTTGTAGTAGGAGGTAGTCGAGTTGTCGCTCATTGATGATGTCCCTGTCTCAGCTTGTGGGTGGTGCAGAGCGATTGTGCAGAACAGTTGGTCGCATAGGGGCAGTTTCCACGGAATGTCGGATGCCGTCGGATGTGATTCGCGTGTTGACAGTGGCTGCACCCGGCCAATATCACGGGCGCGTCATCTGGCTGACTGGCGTAAGCCGCTCCGCCACGAGCCACTGTTGAGCAAGCACACCATCCGCATCGAGGTATTAGGCCATCAAAGCGAACCACTGCCCCTCCCGCTGCTCCCAAGGGGTGACGATGCCGGGGTGCGGGCCTGGCGCATCGCGGGTCCCGCTCACTCAGCAGTGCCTATGGGATGGCGACCGACAGCATGGGGTGCTCGTGCCCCCTGCCGAGCCGCCTGCCATCTGGCCACTCTGGGACTAGTGTTCGAGTTAGGGATGCGCACCGTAGGGTGGGCGCATGCCGTACCCCGGTCGCCCGGTGCTCGAGGTGCTGCCGAGTTCGTCGGCACCGCACGCACCCCGCCGCTCGTGAAGTGTCTGGGTCATGAGCACATTGACGAGGCCGAGGTGGAGCACTCGAGCATGTCCTCCTGACCGATGTGAACCATCTGCGCCTCGCGGACGTTGCTGATCTAGCACGTAGGACCATTCTCATGCCTGCAGCGAAGACGTTCGACGACGCGACCCGCATTCGAGCGGCCCAGCACTACCGCGACAGGCTGGAGGAGCACGGGGAGGCGACGATTGGAGATGCGTGCGCCCACGCGTCGGGTGACCGAGCGTGAGCGCGCGAACTACATTCTCAAGAACACGGCGGCGTCTTTCGCCCAAGCTGGCGCGAATCTGCGATAGCGGATTGCTTCAACTCATCTCGACGGACCACACAGATGCATCTGTTCTCGTCCTTGCGGGGCAAGGTGGAATATCCGGGATCCGTCAGAACGAGATCCCCGGGGATAGCCGCGTCAGTCAATCATGGATGCGGTTCAGCGGTCGCTGGCCTTGGTGAGGGCGCCGCAGATCGCGGGGGCGGTGGCTTCCATTGGCAGGGTGGAGGTCAGGTCGCTGACGCCGAGCACGTTGTCGTACTTGTTGTTGTGGTTGTAGTCGATGCCATGGACAACGATGACGGCGTTGTTCTGCCGGACCGCCATGGCGACGTCATGGGTCAGCTCGATGCTGCGCGTGTAGGTGTAGGTGCCGACCTGCGGGAATCGGGAGATGGCCAGGGCGCTGGCGGGGCTGGTGTCGCCTCGGGTGGTCAGCGAGGTGCCGATCGGCCCGTAGTCGTCGAGGCCGTCGGTGGTGCTCATGGCCAGGTGCCCGTTGTGCTTGGCGGCGTCGTCGGCCTGGGGGCATTCGCCTTCGCCCTTGTAGTGGATGTGCATGGCGTGCGGAGCGACGATCAGGCCTTTGACCTTGACCGTGACCCACGCGGTGTCGCCGTCAAGACGAACGGACGCGGTACCACTGGCATTCACGTGGTTGGTGGGGACCGGGTCAGCATCGTCGAGAAGACGGAGGAGTCGTGACTGGTTTGGGTGGCCGCGACGGCCTGGCTCCCGGAGGCACCAGCGAGGGCCAGAACCAGAGGGGCAGCACTGGCGGCGGCAATCACGTATGTTTTGCGCATTTCTCTCCCTTGAAGGGTTTTTGGAATTCGGGAGGTCGAGCGGGCCAAAGAGATGGACACATACAGTCCACGACATCGCTTGTTGAGCCGCGCTGATTAGCGCACGCAACGCCCTAAAGACCTAATAAGGCCGAATCGCACAAGTCGCCTCAGAAGAGAATTGCGACCCCCTGGCAGCCAATTTTGACTGTCCATTCAACGTATCCGCGTGAGGATTGGGTGGCAAGACACCAAATCGGTCAGGTAATTGCCCCGCCCGGGTGCGACGGCCGGGCGCGAGGCCGTCCACAGCCGCTTTATGAACTCGACCAGCGACCCTAAGGGCGCCGTAATCACGCTAAAACGCACCAAGCAGAACGCATCACTGCAGCTCACCGGCCTTTGCTCAAAGAGCAATTCGCGGCCAGAGCCACGTCAGGCTCATTCTCGCCTTCTCAGGGCCAGGCATCCGGTGCACGCCTCTCGAACCCGAGCTGTGTCCACCTGCGCCCAGGTGCCCGACGGAGGGAGCAGCTCGGCTGACACCCGAGAGCCCTCGCCACGCATACGTCCAGGCGACACACACCGAGCTCAGAGGTGCGACGAGTGGTCCCTCCAGGGGGCCACTCGTCGCTCTCGTGGTCGAAAACGATGGACGTCCATGGCGCGACCGATGGTCGCGTGCGGCTCAGGCGTGGGCCGAAGCCGTGACCTCGTTCACGACCTCGAACACCGTCTCCTGCGGCGGCTCGGCGAAGCCGCCGTCGATGCCTGCCTGCATCCGAGGCATCAGGATCCCGTCCCGGAAGGCCTCCCAGCTCTCCTTGCTCTCGTGAAGAGCCACGATGGTCCAGCCGTCGGCAGACGGCCCCGCGGCATGGAAGATCTGCCCGGCCGGCAGGCTCCCGTCGCTGGGGTGAACCGCCGCGATCGAGGCCTCGTACTGATCCTTGGTGCCACCCTTGAACTGGTGGACGACGCCATAGCTCATACCGTTGCACTCCCTTCTTGGGATCGGCCCCGGCCCAGCGGGGCGGTCCGGGAGAGGTCTCGGCGGGGTCTATCTCGACGCTACGCGCGCGCCCAGGACGCGTCGACGGACAAACCAGTCGACCGCGCGGGACGTCTGGCGTCGTTCGTCGCCAACCGGCACGAATGACCCGGCAAAAGGCCGAGCGCCGGGACCAATGGCCGGTGTGGGGAACCCGCCCTCCGGCACAGACTGCGAGTATGCAGCGGCTCAGTCCCCTCGACGCGTCCTTCCTGCACCTCGAACGTGACGTGCAACAGCTCAACGTCGGATCCGCCCTCGTCTTCGAAGGGCCCGCCCCCACTCACGCTGAGGTGTGCCGCGCCATCGAGGCACTCCTTCCTCAGTTCCCGCGCTACCGCCAGCACGTGCGGTCGGTGCCGCTGGGGCTGGCGCTGCCGATCTGGGTCGACGACCCGCAGTTCCGGCTGCACGACCACGTGGGACACCGACGGCTGCGTCCGCCGGGCACGGACGACGCGCTGCGACGGCTGGCCGTACGCCTGATCTCCCAACCGCTCGACCTCCGCCGTCCGCTGTGGCACACCTGGCTCGTGACAGGGCTCCGGGACGGACGCTTCGCCCTCGTCAACACCAACCACCACGCGATGATCGACGGCATCTCCGGGAGCGACATCATCAGCGTGCTGCTGTCGCCGACCCCCCGCACACCCCTACATCCCCGTGAGGCGCCACCGCCGCCGTGGCGGCCCGCGCCCGAGCCGACGGAGGCCCGGCTGGCGCTGGACGCCATGGTCGAGCTGGCGTCGAGCCCGCTCCGGGCGGTCGACCGGTTGGCCAGGGCGCTGCGACCCCAGGCGCTCCCGACGAGCGTGGCGGAGGTCGTCGGCATGGCCCACCTCGGCGAGCAGCTCGCGCACCTCGAGCTCGGGCTCAACGGCCCGATCGGCCCCCGTCGCGACTGGCGGTGGGTGCGCGCCGACCTCGACGCGGTCAAGGCGGTGAAGAACCATCACGGCGGGACCGTCAACGACGTCGTGCTCGCGGCCGTCGCCGGCGGCTTCCGGTCGCTCCTGCTCTCCAGGGGCCGGCTGGTCGACGGCCGGAGCCTGCGCACGATGGTGCCCGTCTCGACCCGTCACGCCGACGAGCACGGCACGCTCGGCAACCGGGTGTCTGCCGTCTTCGCAGACCTGCCGATCGGCCTGGCCGACCCGCTCGACCGGCTCCATGCCATCACCTCCCAGCTGGACGCGCTGAAGAACAGCGGGACCGCGCTCGGGGTCGACGCCCTCCTGGGAGCGGCCGACCTGCTGCCGGGAAGGCTGCTCGCCCTCGGCGTCAAGACGTGGGCGCACAGCCCGCAGCGGACCTTCAGCACAGTGACGACGAACGTCCCCGGGCCGCGGACACCGCTCTACCTGCTGGGGCGCCGGATGACCGACCTCTACCCCTACATCCCGCTCGGGGCCGAGCTGCGGGTCACGATCGGCATCGCGTCGTATGCCGGGGGGCTGGCTTGGGGCGTCACCGGTGATCGCGATTCCGTCCCCGACCTCGACGTGCTCTCCGACGGTATCGAGCAGTCGATCACCGCGCTCGTCTCCCTCACCCCGCCCACGAACCGTTCCGAGGCGCGTCATGCACGAAACAGCTGAGCCGGCCTGCTACACCCCCGCCCTGCACGACACCCTGACGGACGACGTCGTGGCCAACGCGCGGCTGCACGGCTCCGAGGTCGGCTACTCGCGCGGGGTCGGTGGACGCTGGCTGCCGGTCACCCACGCGCAGCTCGCGGAGCAGGTGACCGAGCTCGCGGGCGGCCTGATGGCCTGGGGCCTCGCCCCGGGCGACCGCGTCGCGATCTTCGCGGGAACGAGCTTCGAGTGGATGGTCTGCGACTTCGCCATCTGGACCGCCGGCGGGGTCACCGTGCCGATCTACGAGACGTCGTCCGCGGAGCAGGTGGAGTGGATCCTGCGCGACTCGGGCGCGTCCGGGGTGTTCGTCGCGACCGCGGCCCTCGCCGACACCGTCGCGTCCGTTCGAGACAGCCTGAGCGACCTCCGGCAGGTGTGGAGCTTCGACTCTGCCGACCTCGACACGCTCGCCGCGTCAGGTCGCGGCCTCGAGCCATCCGAGGTCGAGACCCGGCGCACCTCACGGACGAGCGCGTCGCTGGCCACGATCATCTACACGTCCGGGACGACCGGGCGCCCCAAGGGCTGCGCGATCACCCACGCCAACCTGCTGTCCCAGATCCGAAACGTCCTGGCCGGCCACAACGTCACGGAGCTCGTCTTCAACGACCGCAGCAGGACGCTGCTCTTCATCCCCGTCGCCCACATCCTGGCGCGGTCCATCCAGCTGTGCGCCGTGCACAACCGGGTGCACCTCGCCCACAGCAGCGACGCCAAGCAGGCCGCCGCCCTGCTCGAGGACTTCCAGCCGTCGGTCGTCCTCGCCGTGCCCTACGTCTTCGAGAAGATCTACAACACGGCGAAGCACCGCGCGGCGTCGGACGGCAAGGGCTGGATCTTCGACCTGGCCGAGACCACGGCCCGCGACTTCAGCGAGTCGCTGGACCACGGCGGCCCCGGGCGCCTCCTGAGGCTGCGTCACGCACTGTTCGACCGCCTCGTCTACGGTCGCCTCCGCGCGGCGATCGGTGGACGGGTGGACTTCATCGCCAGCGGCGGGGCCCCGTTGGGGACGCGCCTCGGCCACTTCTTCCGCGGTGTCGGCGTCAATCCCCTCGAGGGCTACGGCCTGACCGAGACGTGCGCCGGCGTCACGCTCAACCTGCCGGGACAGCAGCGCATCGGGACGGTCGGTCGACCGGTGCCCGGGTGCGCCGTGCGCATCGCGAACGACGGCGAGGTCCTCATCAAGGGCGGCGTCGTCTTCGAGGGCTACTGGCACAACGACGAGGCCACGCGAGCGGCCTTCGACGCCGACGGGTGGTTCCGAACGGGTGACCTCGGCGCGCTCGACTCCGACGGCTACCTGACGATCACCGGCCGCAAGAAGGACCTCATCGTGACGGCCGGCGGCAAGAACGTCGCCCCGGCCGTGCTCGAGGACCGGCTCCGTGCCCACTGGCTGGTCGACCAGTGCGTCGTCGTGGGCGACCGTCGCCCGTACGTCGCGGCGCTGCTCACCCTCGACGCGGAGGTGCTGCCGCAGTGGCGGGCGGAGCACGGCCATCCTGACCAGGCCCCGGTCGAGGACCTCCGCGAGGACCCCGAGCTGGTGGCCGCGCTCCAGTCGGCCGTGGACGACGCGAACGCCGCTGTGTCGCACGCGGAGGGCATCAAGCGCTTCGTCGTCCTGTCGGAGGCCTTCACCGTCGCGTCCGGTCTGCTCACGCCGACGCTCAAGGTGAAGCGCGCGGTGGTCGTCGAGCGGTATGCCGCCGAGATCGACCGCCTCTACGCGGGCCAGGTCGCCCGGACGCCGTGAGTGCCGTGAGTGCCGTGAGTGCCGTGAGTGCCGTGAGTGCCGTGAGTGCCGTGAGCACGTGAGTGCCGGGATCGGCAGTCTCAGGGCCGTGCCGCAAGCACGGCGACCGCGCCCTCGTCGACCAGCCAGTCACGGATCCGGTCGATGGTCCAGCCCGGCGCCTCGAGCTGGGGCACGTGCCCGACGTCCTCAGCGACCTCGAAGCGCCATTCCGGGTTCCGTTTCGCCACCGCTCGCGCCGCGGCGACGGGGACGAGCCGGTCCCTCGCCCCGTGGAGGAGCAGCACGGGGACGGTGATGCGCTCCATCAGCGCGTATAGCCAGCGACGGCGAGCGAGGACGAGGATCAGCGAGCGCCCCGCCACGATGAGCTCGGCGTCGACGTCCGGGTAGTCCTGACGCTCCCGGGCGAGCTCGAGGTGCTGCTGCACGACGTGCGCCGGCACCCGCGTCGTGTCGACGCAGCAGAGCCGGAGCACGGCCATGGCCTGTCCTTCGGCGGACAGCAGCGAGCGCCGGCGGGCCAGGAAGCCGCGCGCGACGGCGGGGACGGCATACGCCCCGAACATGACGGTGACGAGGGGGTCGGGGCGAGCCGTCGGACCCACAGGCACTGCGGGGTCGACGAGCACCAGCCCGCTCACGAGGTCGGGGCGGGCGTCGGCGAGGAGCATGGCGAGCAGGCCACCCATCGAGTTCCCGACCAGGATGACCGGGTGGCCGACGACCTCGTCGACGAAGCGCGCCAGGAGGTCGCGGTTGGCGTCGATGTGCGGCGAGCGCCCCAACGGCTGCGTGCGACCGAAGCCGACCAGGTCGATCGCCAGGACCCGGCACGTCTCGGCGAGCGTCGGCGCGACCGCGGCCCAGTTGAGGACGGAACCGCCGAGACCGTGCACGAGCAGCAGGAGCGGCCCGCCCTCCGGTCCGCCGTAGTCGACGTAGTGCACCGGGCCGTCGAGGTCTGCCCACCTCGCCGTCGGGGGCGGGCTGGGCGGCTCGGGGAGGAGGTCATGCTGCCACGCGGCCACGCTCCCATTCTCGCCGGACCGGACAGCTGTGGCTGCCGGACGCCCGCATGTGATGGACGCGACGGCAGTGCGGTCTGAGGTCAGGTCGCGCGGCGCCGCCGCCGAACCAGGCGGTACTCGCTCACGAGGGAGACGCCCGGCTGGTCGTTCATCGCCCGCCATGCCCCCACCCCGGCGGTCGACATCGCGATCCCGGCCAGCAGGTAGGTCACCGTGGCGCCCGTGTAGCTGAGGTCCAGCGCCCCGACGGTGATGGTGCGCGGGAGGGACAGCACGGCATCGAAGGCCGCCGCGAGGAGCGGCGCCAGGGCGAGGACGAGGACGAGCACGACGCCGTTGAGCGACTGGACCAGCGCGAAGGTGCGGCCGCGAACCTCGTCCTCGACGGTGAGTCCGAGCAACGTGTAGCCGACCACCCATCCGACGCCGATGAGGGCGCCGAGCACCGTCGCGAGGGGCAGCGCGAGCAGCAGGGTCGGCACGAGGGCGAGGGCGAGCAGCAGCAGGCCCGTGCTCGTCAGGGCCGCACTGAAGATCCGCGGCCGGGACAGCCCGGCGAGCAGGCGCGGCCCCACGATGATGCCGCCTGCCATGCCGGTGAAGACGGCGACGAAGAGCATGCCGTAGCCGGGCGAGCCGGCGCCCATGTCCTCGACGAAGCGCGTCGCGAGTCCGACGACGAGCCCACCGCCGGCGAAGGCGCCGAGCATGCCGGCGATGAGCCCCCGGACGAAGGGCCGCTCCCGCACGACGAGCAGGCCGTCGGCGACGGTGCGGTAGATGGACTCCCCCGCCAGGGTCGCGGTCGCCGCCCTGGGCGGGAACGTGAGCCGCCAGACGATCCACGCGCTGGCCAGGAAGGTCGCGGCGTTGAGGTACAGCGCGAGGAGGACGCCCTCCGGGTCGAGGCCGGGGACCAGGGACTGCAGGGGCTCACTGAACAGCGACAGCCCCGAGAAGACGAGGGCCGCTGCCGGCGCGGTGCCGTAGCTGCCGACGAGTCCCAGCTGGTTGGCCATCTCGAGCCGCTCCGGGGGCACGAGGTTGGGCACTGTCGCGTCCTTGGCGGGGTTCCAGAAGAGCGAGATGCACTCGATCACCACGATCGCGACGTACATCCACCAGAGGGTCCCGACGAGCGCGATGGACACGAAGAGCGCACCGCGCAGGAGGTCGCCGGTGATCATCGTGCGGCGCCGGTCGAGCCGGTCGGCGACGACACCGGCCAGCGGGCCGAGGAGCACGGCCGGCGCGATGCGCAGGATGAAGACGCCCGAGACGGCGAGGTACTCGCCCACCCCGCCGCGGGCGAGCTCGGCCGCGAGCGCCGTCGTGCCGAGCAGCGCCAGCCAGTCCCCGAAGCTGGAGAAGGTCCCGGCCAGGAACAGGTTGCGGAAGGGCCGGAACGCGAGCAGCTCCTTGAGCTCCGCGAAGGACGGCGTGGGACCGTCCGCGACGTCGTCAGGCTCGGGCGGGGGTTCCCCCGGGTTCACGCCCTCAGCCTAGGGGCGTCCGGCCCTGGTCGGGGCCGGGCCGTCGTCCTTCGGCGCGGCCCACGGGCCCGGTGCCGCTGGCCGGGGTGGGTTCCGCCGACTCCCCCGGCAGACTCCCACCCCGGTCATCCCCCGACCGGTTCTACTCCGACCCGTCCCCACTGTTCGGTCGGTCTTCCTCCCCCGCACTGACAACAGTGCCCCGCGGGCTGCAAGATCGGCAGTCCCGAAATGCCGGGGTTTGCGCAAGATTGCCGCATCGGGTCGCCTCGGGTTTTGCCGGAACGACCCGGCCCGCAACCCGCCGACCTATGGTGGACGCTACCGGCGCGTCGAGGCGCGAGTCGGTCCGGGCTCCGGTGTCGGGGGACACCTTGCCCAGGAGTGTCGACGGTGAGACCAGAAGTGGCTCGAGGGGGGCTGAGTTGACGGTGACAGACGCCGGCGAGCGCACCGCTCCACGCGTCGTGAGCATCCGGGTCAGGGGCCGTTTCGTGCCCTTTGCCGCCATCTTGGTGCTCTTCGCGCTGCTGCCCTTCCTCGGCGGCACCGGCCCGGCGGCACCGGTCGCGTCCGTCGTGCTGGCAGCCGGGTCCTCCACCGCGGTGCAGGAGGCCGTTGATGCCGTGGACCGGGCACGAGCCGAGCTCTCGACGCTCGACGTCACCGCGGTCACCGACGTCACCGACGCCGCCGCGACCGCCCCTGCAGGCTCGGCGTTCACGGCCGGGATCGGGGGCGGCCTCTTCATGTTCCCCTCGATCAGCCTCGCCCCGGCGACGGCGGAGGCCATCGCGGCCCCGATCATCGGGCGGCCGCTCTTCATCCACCCCGTGCCCGGCGGCGAGACCTCGCCCTTCGGCCCGCGCATCCACCCCCTGCTCGGCCGGCCGATGTTCCACACCGGCATCGACCTCGCCGCGGCGTGCGGCACCCCGATCCGCGCGGCGGCGGACGGCGTCGTGGTCTATGCCCGGGTCTCCGCCTCGTGGGGCGGACGCACGATCATCCAGCACAGCCCGACACTGAAGACCGCCTACGGTCACCAGTCCGCGTTCCTCGTCACGGAGGGCCAGGTCGTCAAGCAGGGGCAGGTCATCGGCCTCAGCGGCACGACCGGCTGGTCGACCGGCTGCCACCTGCACTTCGACGTCATCGTCGACGATCGCTATGTCGACCCCGCCCCGTACCTCGGCTTCCCGCCTTCAGACGCAGCTTCCGTGCCGTATGCCGCCGTGCCGCACCTCGTGTTCGACCCGGCCAGCCGTCTCGTCGACACCGTGGCCGACGGCGACGTCCCGATCACCGACGCCAGCGTGATCCCCTCGGGGCCCACCAGCACGGGCGGCCGGCCGCCGACCACGACACCGACCACGTCCGGACCGACGACGCCCAGCGGCACGCCGACGACGGCGACACCATCGACGACGACCAGTACGCCCGGTCCGACCACGTCGACGCCCACCCCCACCAGCACCGCGCCGTCACCGACCACCACGACGGTCCCGCCGACCACGACGTCGGTGCCGCCGACCACGACGTCGGTGCCGCCGACCACGACCGATCCGCCGACCACGAGCGTCCCGCCGACTACGACGACGCCGCCGAGCACGACGACCGATCCGTCGACCGGCACGACCACCACGACCACGACCACGACGGATGCACCGACCACACCGTCAGCCGCTCCATCGAGCCCGTCGAGCAGCTCGTCCGCGGGCTCCGGCACGACTTCCCTGACTGCGAGCTAGCCGCGCGCTGCGCCTGACCGAGATGGCCACCCCTCGGGCAGGCGCGCCCGATATGTTGATTTCCTGACACTCCCGCCGGCTCGTGGTGTCCCGGACGGACGCCTCACGATTCGGGCACGCTCGGCGCGGAGTGTGCTTGCTGACCGCCGGAGCCGATAGGTTTCCCGGATGGACGACGTGAAACCCGACACCGCGGCGCCGAGCGACCGCACCCCGGACACGCCTCGTGACCCCATGGTCGTCATCGACGGGGTGAACAAGCACTTCGGCGAGCTGCACGTTCTGCGCGACATCAACCTCACGGTCGGCAAGGGCGAGGTGGTCGTCGTCCTCGGACCGTCCGGCTCGGGCAAGTCGACGCTGTGCCGTGCCATCAACCGGCTCGAGACCATCGAGTCCGGCACCATCTCGATCGACGGCAAGGCGCTCCCCGAGGAGGGCAAGCCGCTCGCACAGCTGCGCGCCGACGTGGGGATGGTCTTCCAGTCCTTCAACCTCTTCGCCCACAAGACGATTCGCGAGAACGTGACGCTCGGGCCGATCAAGGTGCGCAAGAAGTCGAAGTCCGACGCCGACCAGCAGGCGACTGCGCTGCTCAAGCGCGTGGGCGTCGAGGCGCAGGCCGACAAGTACCCCGCGCAGCTCTCCGGCGGCCAGCAGCAGCGCGTCGCCATCGCCCGGTCCCTGGCCATGGGACCGAAGGTCATGCTCTTCGACGAGCCGACGTCGGCGCTCGACCCGGAGATGGTCAACGAGGTCCTCGACGTCATGGTGGGCCTGGCCAAGGAGGGCATGACGATGATCGTCGTGACCCACGAGATGGGCTTCGCCCGCAAGGCGGCCGACCGTGTCGTCTTCATGGCCGACGGCCAGATCGTCGAGGTGGGCACGCCGCAGGAGTTCTTCACCAACCCCAGGAGCGACCGCGCCAAGGACTTCCTCGGCAAGATCCTCACCCACTGAACCAGCTGAACCATCTGAACCAGCTACGGCGAACGACAGGGAGCGGCGCGCACCGCGCCGCTGCAACCACTCAGGAGGAACTCACATGAAGGCACGACGACTCGGAGCCGTTGCGGCGGCTGCGACGTTGGCGCTCACGCTCGCCGCGTGCGGCTCCGGCAACAGCGGGAGCGGCAGCGGAGGCGCCGACGGCATCAAGATCGGCATCAAGTTCGACCAGCCCGGCCTCGGCCTGAAGAAGGGCACGGACTACACCGGCATGGACATCGACGTCGCCAAGTACGTCGCCAAGGAGCTCGGCACCCCCGAGGACAAGATCACGTGGGTCCAGGCCCCGAGCGCGCAGCGCGAGGACCTCATCTCGACGGGTCAGGTCAAGTTCATCGTCGCGACGTACTCCATCACCGACAAGCGCAAGGAGAAGGTCTCCTTCGCGGGCCCCTACTTCGTGGCCGGCCAGGACCTCCTCGTCCGCGCCGACGACACCTCCATCACCGGTCCCGACAGCCTGAACGGCAAGAAGCTCTGCTCGGTCAAGGGCTCGACGTCCGCGCAGAAGGTCAAGGACAAGTTCGCCCAGACCGTGCAGCTGCAGGAGTTCGCCACCTACTCCGAGTGCCTGCCGGCGCTGGCCACCGGGGGCGTCGACGCCCTGACGACGGACGACGCGATCCTCGCCGGCTTCGCCGCGCAGCCCGAGAACAAGGGCAAGTTCAAGCTCGTCGGCAAGCCGTTCTCGACCGAGAACTACGGCATCGGCCTCAAGAAGGGCGACACGGCCCTCTGCCAGAAGATCACCGACGCGATCAAGAAGATGCAGAGCGACGGCTCGCTCGACAAGGCCATCGCGAACAACCTGGGACCGGCCAACTACAAGCCGGGCCCCGGCAACCCGCCGACGCCGGCTGCCTGTTCCTGACCACCCCAGCCGGCTCATCGGGTCGTGCGGTCACCGAGGGTGATCGCACGACCCGGTAACGGTGTCAATCACCCGCGAAAAGGGGCGCAGTGCTCGACCTCTTCGACAAGTACGCGATCTTCGGCGCGTTCTGGATGACCATCAGGCTCACCATCTTCTCCGCGATCGGGGCTTTGGTGATCGGCACGGTCCTCGCCGTGATGCGGGTGTCTCCCATCGCGGTCCTGCGCCGCCTGGGCACCTTCTACGTCAACACGGTGCGCAACACGCCGTTGACCCTCATCCTCGTCTTCTGCTCACTGGGTGTGCTCTACATCCTGCAGATCAACCTGGCCGACCCGAAGTCCCCGACGTCGATCGTCGACAACAACGTCCGCTGGGCGATCGTCGGGCTCTCCGTCTACCACGCCGCCTTCGTCTGCGAGGCACTGCGCAGCGGTGTCAACACCGTGCCGGTCGGGCAGGCCGAGGCCGCTCGGTCGATCGGGCTGACGTTCACGCAGAGCCTGCGCGAGGTGATCCTCCCCCAGGCTTTCCGAGGATCCATCGCGCCGCTCGGCTCGGTGCTGATCGCCCTGACGAAGAACACCACGGTCGCGTCCGTCATCGGCGTCGCCGAGGCCTCGCTGCTGATGAGCGAGATCATCGAGAACGAGACGGCGAGCCTCGGTGTCTTCCTCATCTTCGCGATGGGCTTCGTCATCCTGACGCTGCCTGTCGGGATGCTGTTCACGTCCCTGTCGCGGCGCCTGGCGGTGAAGCGATGAGTGCCCAGAACGTCCTCTTCGACGCGCCCGGGCCACGGGCCCGGCGTCGCCACGCGATCCTGACCGTCGTCGGGTTCATCCTTGCTGCGGGCGGGGTCGCGCTCGTCCTGTGGAAGTTCGCCGCGCAGGGTCAGCTCGAGCCCTCGATGTGGACCTCACTCTTCACGGCCGACGTGTGGACCGCCTACCTCATCCCGGGCCTGATCCACACGCTCATCGCCTCCGCGATCTCCATCGTGCTCGCGATCGCCTTCGGGCTCGTCTTCGGTCTCGGTCGCCTCTCGCCCGTGCGAGCGGTGCGCTGGGTATGCGGTGTCGTCGTCGAGTTCTTCCGTTCGGTCCCGGTGCTGCTGATGATGTACTTCACCTACCGCTACTACTCCGACAACGGCGTCTTCACCAACGACCTCAACCCGCTCGCCGCCGTCGTGACGGGTCTGACGCTCTACAACGGCTCCGTCATCGCGGAGCTGGTCCGGTCCGGGGTCTTCGGGCTGCCCAAGGGACAGGCTGAGGCGGGTCTCTCGATCGGCCTGACGCAGGGCCAGACGCTTCGCTCCATCCAGCTGCCGCAGGCTCTGACAGCAATGCTGCCGGCCCTGGTGGGCCAGCTGGTCGTGATCCTCAAGGACAGCGCCCTCGGCACCGCCGTGCTCTACCCGGAGCTGCTCCAGGCGGCCAAGGACATCGGCACGGCCTACAGCAACACGATCGCGGCCTACATCCTCGTCGCGGTCATCTTCATCCTGCTGAACTACGGCCTAACGGTCGTCGCCGGCCGGGTCGAGCGCCGCCTCAACCGCCGCGGCCGTGGTCGTCGCCGGGGCGGCCCCGCGACCGGTGTCACGGGCGCCGGCACGGTGGACACCCCCACCGACGGCATCGGCGGCACAGGCGTCTACACCGGCGACGCGGCGAGCCGCTGACCGAGAGCCGCAGACGTCCTCCCACTCAGCGCGAGGGCATACGGAAAGGGGCCCCGTCACCACTGGTGACGGGGCCCCATTCTTGGGCTCCCCCGATTGGACTCGAACCAATAACCTGCCGGTTAACAGCCGGCTGCTCTGCCAATTGAGCTACAGGGGAATGCTGCTGGGAAACCATAGCAAAGGGACTGGGCCGGCACTAAATCGGGGTCGCGAGCTCCCCGTCGGCCGGCTCCCGGGTCCGCGCAGACCCGGCGGCGACGGCTGTCACCGACCCACCTCGGAGCGCAGACGGGCCATCCGTTGCGCCGCCTCACGGGCCACCAGCGGGTCGCTGAGGTCGGCCCCCTTGCCGGGGATGGTCTGCTCGAGCAGCTCGCCGCTGGCGAGGTCCTGACGGATCACGACGCGCACCGTGCGGCGCTTTGCGGTGCGGAACTCGTCGGCGAGCACGACGCTGGCCTGGAGCCGCTCGCGCAAGGCCTGCTGGAGGAGTGAGGGCTCCGTCAGTCGCCACCGCTCCGGCGCGCCGCGGTCGACCCACGTCACCGTGAGCTGGGACGACTCCCCCTGCCACGTGCCGGACTCCGCCTCGTGCCACGGGCGGCTCCAGACGAGACCACCGCCGGCGTCGACGAGGGCCAGGTGGTGGGTGGTCGCGACGACGTGCGCGCCGCTCACCTCGTCACGCGCCCAAGCGAGCAGCCGCTCCCCGCTCTCGAGCGGCACGGCCGCCCGAACATCCGCAGGCAGCGCCGGTCGGCGCCGCCGATCGAAGAGTGCCATCAGCCCATTCCCGCCTTGATCGTCGCCAGCTCGCGCTGGAGGGTCTGCAGCTGCATGCCGAGCTCGCGGGTGCGGTCGGGTGCCGGGGTCTCCGCGTGGTCGAGACGGCGCATCTCGCTCATCGCGTCGGCGATCCGGCGCGTCAGGGCGATGGTGCGCACCCGGGCGAAGAGCTCGTCGACGTAGCGCGACGTCGGCAGCCCGGTGTTGGGGTCCATCCGCGTGGGCAGCGTGTCCACGGCGAGCTCGCTGACGAAGCCCGCGACGGGCGCGGGAGCAGCCTCGGTGACGGCTGACGTCCACGCCCGGGCGTTGGCCTTGTCACCGGTGTGGTGGGCGATGCGAATGCCGTCGAAGACCGCACGGTGTGCCGGGGCCGAGAAGGCGTCGGGCGTCAGCAGGTCGATGGCGCCGGGCTTGAAGACCGTGGGGAACTGGAGCAGCACCTGGAGCAGCTGCCGCTCGGCGTGCACCACGGGGTCGCGCCGGTCGGGTACCGGCATGACCCCGGCGGTCTCCGCCGCGCTCGGCTCGCCGTCGTCGCGACCGTCACGACCGCCACGGCCGTCCCGACCGCTCCGGGCGTCACCGCCGTTGCGGTCGGCGCGAGCGTCCTCCTCGACCTTGATCTTGCCCGCCCGGGAGACCTCGGTCGCGACCTGCTCGACGTCGAGCCCGAGCATGCCGGAGACCTCGCGGGTGTACTCCGGGCGGAGCGACTGGTCGCGGATGGAGGCGACGATGGGCGCCACGGCGCGGACGGCCTGGATGCGCCCCTCCGCCGTCGCGACGTCGAAGCGCTTGATCGTCGTGCGCACCGCGAACTCGAACATCGGCACGGCGTCCTCGATCAGCGCCTGCACCGCCGGGTCACCGCCGGCCTGGCGCAGCTCGCACGGGTCCTTGCCCGACTTCTCGACGGCGACGAAGGACTGGGAGGTCCACTTCTCGTCGTCGGCGAAGGCCCGCATCGCGGCCTTCTGCCCGGCGGCATCGCCGTCGAAGGTGAAGATCACCTTGGCCGGCGCGAGGCCGGCCTCATCGCGCATCAGGCGCCGCAGGGTCTTGATGTGGTCGGCACCGAACGCCGTGCCGCACGTGGCGACCGCGGTCTCGACCCCGGCGAGGTGGCAGGCCATGACGTCGGTGTAGCCCTCGACGACGACGGCCTGCCGGCCCTGGGAGATCTTCTTCTTCGCGAGGTCGAGGCCGTAGAGGACGGTCGACTTCTTGTAGATCGGTGTCTCGGAGGTGTTGAGGTACTTCGCCTCGATGCGGTCGTCGTCGAAGATCCGGCGCGCCCCGAAGCCGACGGTGTCGCCCGTGATCTCACGGATCGGCCAGACGAGCCGGCCCCGGAAGCGGTCGTAGAGCCCGCGCGAACCGCGGCCCGCGATGCCTCCGGTGACGAGCTCGTCGTCGGTGAAGCCCTTCGCACGCAGGTGCCGCACGAGGTCCTCTCCTCCGCGCGGGGCGAATCCGATCCCGAACTGCTTGACGTGCTCGCTGTTGAAGTCGCGGGCGCGGAGGAAGTCGCGGGCGGTGCGAGCGGCCTGGCTGCTGAGGAGCAGATCGGTGTAGTACTCCTCGGCGACCCGGTGCGACTCGATGAGGCGGCTGCGCCGCCCGAGCCCCTCCTCACGGGGTCGCGCCCCGTCCTCGTAGCGCAGCTCCATCCCGAGCTTCGAGGCCAGTCGCTCCACGGCCTCGGAGAAGCTGAGGTGGTCGACCTTCTGGATGAAGGAGATGACGTCGCCGCCCTCCTGGCACCCGAAGCAGTGCCAGGCGCCGACGGCGGGACGGATGTTGAAGGACGGCGTCTTCTCGTCGTGGAAGGGACACAGGCCCTTGAGCGACCCCGGACCGGCGGAGCGCAGCGTCACGTGCTCGCGCACGACGTCCTCGATGGACGACCGCGCCTTGACCGCCGCGATGTCCTCGCTATTGATCAACCCCGCCATCTGCCTCCTGTCGCTGCCCGTGATTCTAGGTGCTCGCCCAGCCGGGCCCCGTCACCGGCACCACTGGCTGTGGAGGGCGAGGGCCCGCACGTCGGTCAGCGAGGCCACCTGGTCGACGACGACCCGGAGTCGTCCGCCGTCGTCGGCCGCAGCGGCGTGGTCGGCGCGGAAGGCCGCGTCGAGGCGCTCCTCGGGCCGGACGGCATACGCCTCGACGACGGCACGCACGACGTCCCGCTGGCCCGCCATGACCGCGAGCCGCTCGTCGGTGGTCATCACGAAGTGGTTGGCCAGGGCCTTGAGGACCGCGCACTCGGCGCGCGTGTCGTCGGGCACGACGAGGTCGGCCTCGAATCGGCACAGCTCCCCCGGGCCGTGCCGTTCGCGCGTGGCCTGCTCGACGACGAGGACGAAGTGCCCGATGAGCCGGCTCGTCATGTCCTTGAGGCGGGCGAGGTCACCCCGTGAGCCGTCGTATGCCGTGGGCACCGCGCCCGAGGCGAGGACGCGTTCCAGCGCGCCCCCCAGCGCGTCGGCCCCGAGGTCGGGGGCGTAGGTGCGACCCGCGACGTCGATGACGTCGGCCATGTCGCGGGAGTGGAGCACGCGCGGGTCGATCCAGCCCGAGGCGATGGCGTCCTCGACGTCGTGGACGGAGTAGGCGACGTCGTCGGACCAGTCCATGACCTCGGCCTCGAGGCACCGGGCTCGCGGTTCGGCACCCTCGCGGATCCAGTCGAAGACGGGCTGGTCGGAGGGGTAGACGCCGAACTTCCGCGTCCCGTCCGGCCCGTCGCCGCGCCCCCACGGGTACTTTGTCGTCGCGTCGAGACTCGCCCGCGTCAGGTTGAGTCCGGCGGACGTGCCGTCGGGGTGCGCACGCTTGGCCTCGAGTCGGGTGAGCAGGCGCAGGGTCTGCGCGTTGCCCTCGAATCCGCCGATGCCAGAAGCGATCTCGTCGAGGACGGTCTCTCCGTTGTGCCCGAACGGTGGGTGGCCGAGGTCGTGGGCCAGGCACGCGGTGTCGACGACGTCCGCGTTGCAGCCGAGGGCTGCGCCGAACTCGCGCCCGATCTGCGCGACCTCGAGCGAGTGCGTCAGGCGGTTGCGGACGAAGTCGTCGTGACCCGGAGCGAGGACCTGGGTCTTGGCGGCGAGGCGGCGCAGGGAGGACGAGTGGACCACCCGCGCCCGGTCGCGGGCGAAGTCGTCGCGGTCGGCCCGTTTCTGCGCAGGGTCCTCCGCGACCCAGCGCTCCCGGTCCCGCACCTCGTAGCCCACATCGGAACTCTATGCGGCAAGACGCAGGCCACCGTGGCACCGCACCCTGGGCGCATACTGAGTCATGGAGCCGCTCAGGCTTCCAACCTCAGGAGCGCGCCATGGGCGACAAGTCACCGAAGTCCCACATGTCCACGAAGGCCAGATCGCTCAAGGAGAAGCGTGCCGACAAGCACGCCAAGTCCGCGGCCAAGGACCACACCGAGATCATTCCCCCGAAGGCCAAGCGCTGACCCTCATCCGACCTTGACGTCGGCTCAGCCGAGCTCGGTCTGCATCCGCCGCACCCAGGCCGGCTCGGTGCCGTAGCGCTGCATCCTGATGAGGCGCAGGTTGGCGCAGTCCTCGACGAGCTCGGCCATGCGCTTGTCGCGGGTCGCCTCCTGCTTGGCCGTCAGCACCCAGTTCGTCGCGACCTTGCGGTAGGACGGCGTGGCCCCGTCCCAGAAGGCCGACGCGCGCTCGTCGGCGCGCAGCATCGCCTCATAGCGGTCGGGCCAGGTGCGCTCGCGGTTCTCGTAGGCGTAGACGCCCGAGCGGTCCTCACGCCGCCGGGCGAACGCGGCCAGCCCGGCAGGACGCATCCGCCCGGCCGCCCTGAGCTCGGCCACGGCGTTGATGTTGACCGTGCTCCAGTTGCTGCCCGGCTTGCGCGGCGTCCACCGCTGGCGCACGGCGTCCTCGTCGATGCGCTGGGACATGGAGTCGATCCAGCCGAAGCACAGCGCCTCGCGCACGGCCTCGGCCCACTGGAGCCCCCGGTCCTCGACGTGCTTCTTGTGGAGGCCCATCCACAGCTCGGTGGCGCTCTCGTGGTTGGCCTCGAGCCAGGCCCGGAAGTCCTCGGCGTCGTCGAAGAAGATCGCCGGCCGATCCGCGGAACCACCCTCACGCATGACCCGATCCTGCCAGTGACCTCCGACGCTGGGAGGATCGACGACGTGACCGATCGCATCGCCCTCGCCGCCCGCAACAACGCCCTCTGGTGTGACGCCGTGGCGCGCTCGCACGGGGTCTCGTGCTCGACCGATGAGGTGGCCTGGACCGCGTCGACGCGCACACCCCCCTACTACCCCGACGCCGTGACCCTCTCGCCCGGGGCCGGGGAGTACGACGTGCTGGCACGGGTGGACGCCTCGGACGGCTGCTCGGTCAAGGACTCGTGGGCCCGCCTGGACCTGTCGATGGAGGACTTCGCTCGTATCGTCGTGGGCGAGTGGGTGTGGCTCGACCCCTCGGTGCCGACTCCGGGGACGGGCAGCGCGTGGCAGCGGTTCACGACCCCTCGCGAGGTGGCCGACTGGGTGCGCGCGTGGGCGAGCGACCCGGACGCGGAGGCCATCCTGCGCCCGTCGCTGCTTGGCGAACCGGGCGTCCACGTCCTCGGCACCCGGGCGTCCGACGACCCGGCGTCCCCGGTCGTCGCGGGCGCCATCGTCAACGTCACGGGCGAGGTCGCCGGGCTCGGCAACCTCTTCTCCCGCGACGGGGACGTGGAGAGGGCGTGGGCTGCGGGCGCAGCTGTCGCGCGCGAGGTCGCGGGCGGCATACCCCTGGTGGGGTGGGAGGCCGGTGCGAGCGTCGACGCCGCGGTTGCGGCCGGGTGCGAGCGGATCGGGCCGCTCAACGTCTGGCTGAAGTGAGCCTCAGCCGCCGCTGACCGACAGCTCCGCCTCGGCGATGGTGCGGCGGTGCTCCTCGGACAGCTCGCGCGACTCGAGCCAGCGGTCGGGCAGCGCCACGGTTCGGGATGACCCGGCGCGTCCGCGCTGGCCCTCCGCGGCCTCGCCGGGCCACGGCTCGTCAGGGTCGAGAGAGGCGAGCAGGGCGTCCAGCGCCGCCATCGAGTCGACGAGCGCGAGCGAGTTGCGGATGGTCGACCCCGCGGGGAATCCCTTGAGGTACCAGGCGATGTGCTTGCGGATGTCTCGGCAGGCGCGCTCCTCCTCGCCGTAGAAGTCGCTGAGGTATGCCGTGTGCGTGCGAAGCGTGTCTGCGACCTCCCCGAGGGTCGGCGTCACCCGCGCCGAGGTGCCGGCGAAGGCTGCCGCGAGGTCGGTGAAGAGCCACGGGCGGCCGAGGCAGCCTCGGCCGACGACAACGCCGTCGCAGCCGGTCTCGCGGACCATGCGCAGGGCGTCTTCCGCGGACCAGATGTCCCCGTTGCCGAGGACGGGGATGCTCGTCACGGTCTCCTTGAGCATCCGGATGGCGCTCCAGTCGGCGGTGCCGGAGTAGGCCTGCGCCGCGGTCCGGCCGTGCAGCGCGACCGCGGCGACACCCTCCGCCTCGGCGGCCAGGCCGGCGTCGAGGAAGGTGAGGTGCTCGTCGTCGATGCCCTTGCGCATCTTGACGGTGACGGGGATGTCGCGCCTGGCACCCTCCTCGACGACGGCGCCGACGATGGCCTTGAAGAGGTCCTTCTTCCACGGCAGGGCCGAGCCGCCGCCCTTGCGGGTGACCTTGGGCACGGGGCAGCCGAAGTTGAGGTCGATGTGGTCGGCGCGGTCCTCGGTGACGAGCATCCGCGCGGCCGCCCGGGCCGTCGCCGGGTCGACGCTGTAGAGCTGGATGGAGCGGGGGTTCTCGTCGGGGTCGTGCTCGATGAGGCGCATCGACTCGGGAGTGCGCTCGACGAGCGCGCGCGAGGTGATCATCTCGCTGACGTAGAGGCTCGTCGAGCCGCTGGCGCCGCCGATCGCGGTGCCCTCGTTGCCGTACTCACGGCACAGCCGCCGGAAGGCGCGGTTCGTGATGCCGGCCATCGGGGCGAGGACGACCGGCGACTCGATGACGTGACGACCGATGTGCAGCGGGGGCAGCACGGCTCCGGTCTCCTGGACGGGAGGGCTCATCACGTCGGTCACGGACCCGATTGTCCCCGATCAGGCCCGAGGCGCCGAATCGACGACCCGCTGCGCGAAGCGCAGGACCGCCTGGGCGAAGGCCTCCGGCTGGTCGAGGTTGGCGAAGTGGCTCGCCCGCCTGACGATCTCGGCACGGGCGCCGGGACAGGCGCGCAGGTAGGCCCGGGCACCGACGCGGAACTGGTCGAACTGCCCGTTGAGCAGCAGCACGGGGCAGCGCACCGCGTGCAGCATCGACGGCCGGCAGTGCGTCATGACCTCGCGCCATGCGGCGGGGGTCTGGTCGAAGTAGTAGCCGCCGGCGATGACCGGGTCGATGCGCTCGGCCGGGTAGAGCCGGCGCAGGACGCGGTCGTTGATCCGGGTCATGCGCTCGGGCCCGAGCCAGTCGGTCAGTGCCGCCACCCCGCGGTACAGCGCGGCGCCGGGGCCGGTGGGGGTGGCGCTCGCGCCCGCGAGGACGAGCCCGGCGAGGGCATCCTGGTGGGCTGCGGCATACGCCATCGCGGCGTAGCCGCCCAGGGAGTGGCCGACGAGCACGACCGGGGTGCCGGCCGGGACGGCGCGAACGGCTTCGTCGATGACCTCGACGCAGCGGGCGAGGGTGAACTCCTCCTCGGCGCGCCGCCCGTGACCGGGGAGGTCGACCAGCGTCAGGTCGACCTCGTCACGCAGGAGCGGGACCTGCGGTGCCCACTGGGCGCTCGACAGGCGCGACCCGTGCACGAGGACCAGGTGAGCACGCACACGGCGAGGATGCCACGATGGCCCGGTGACCCACCTCATCACCGCCGCGGAGCTCGCCCACGAGATCGAGGACGTCGTCGTGCTCGACGTCCGCTGGGCGCTGACGACGGCGAACTCCCCCGCGGGTCGGGAGGATTACGACGCCGGCCACGTGCCGGGCGCGTTCTTCGTCGACCTGGACACCGAGCTGGCCGCTCCCCCTGGCGACGGCGGGCGGCACCCGCTGCCCGAGCCGGCCGTCCTCGAGCGTTGGCTGCGTCGCTGCGGCATCACCGAGCACAGCCGCGTCGTCGCCTACGACGGTCGGGAGTCGTATGCCGCCGCGCGGGCCTGGTGGGTGCTGCGCTGGGCCGGGGTCCCGGACGTGCGCGTGCTCGACGGCGGGTATGCCGCCTGGGTCGCCGCCAGACTGCCCGTCTCGACCGAGGATGCCGCCGACCGGCACGGCGACTTCGAGGTGCGCCGGGGGCAACTGCCGACGCTCGATGCTGCGGGCGCGGCACGGCTGGCGCGCGACGGCCTGCTCCTCGACGCCCGCGCGCCCGAGCGCTACGCCGGCGAGACCGAGCCGATCGACCCCGTCGCCGGCCACGTCCCGGGGGCGGTCAACAGCCCCACAGCAGCCTGGCTCGCCGAGGACGGCACGTTCCGGCGCGACCTCGCGGAGGTCTGGAAGCGAGTGACGGTCGGCAGGGACGCCCAGGCCGGGCCCGTCGGCGTCTACTGCGGGTCCGGCGTCACCGCAGCCCACGAGATGCTCGCGCTGGCCGTGCTCGGCGTCGACTCGGTGCTCTACCCCGGTTCGTGGAGCGAGTGGATCCGTGACCCGTCGCGCCCGGTCGCGACCGGGCCGCAGCCCGGCTGACCCGCTGCCCCTCGCAACCTGCTCCCCAAAACGGAGCAGCTTCCGAGGCCCGGCCGGATCTGTCCGGGAGCTCGCCTATCGGATCCTGCTCCCCAAAACGGAGCAGGTCATGAGCGTATGCCGCCCGCCCCGGTGGGCGGACGGCATACCTCAGCGGGCGTGCCTGGGGGTCAGCAGCCGACGAGGCGCTGGGCGAGGTAGCCCTCGACCTGGTCCAGCGCGATGCGCTCCTGCGCCATGGTGTCGCGCTCGCGGATCGTGACGGCGTGGTCCTCGAGCGTGTCGAAGTCGACCGTGATGCAGAACGGCGTGCCGATCTCGTCCTGACGACGGTAGCGCTTGCCGATGGCCCCGGCGTCGTCGAAGTCGATGTTCCAGTGGCGGCGCAGCTGCGCGGCGAGGTCACGCGCCTTCGGCGAGAGGTCGGCGTTGCGCGAGAGCGGCAGCACGGCGGCCTTGACCGGGGCGAGGCGCGGGTCGAGGCGCAGCACGACGCGCTTGTCGACACCGCCCTTGGTGTTGGGCGCCTCGTCCTCGGCGTACGCGTCGACGAGGAACGTCATGAGCGAGCGCGACAGACCGGCCGCCGGTTCGATGACGTAGGGCGTGTACTTCTCGCCGGTCGTCTGGTCGAAGAAGTGCAAGTCGGTACCGGAGTGCTTCGAGTGCGTCGACAGGTCGAAGTCCGTGCGGTTGGCGATGCCCTCGAGCTCGCCCCACTCCGACCCCGCGAACCGGAAGCGGTACTCGATGTCGACGGTGCGCGTCGAGTAGTGCGACAGTTTCTCGGGCGCGTGCTCGTAGTGGCGCAGGTTCTCGGGGTTGATGCCGAGGTCGGTGTACCAGCGGGTGCGCTCGTCGATCCAGTACTGGTGCCACTCTGCGTCGTCGCCGGGCTTGACGAAGAACTCCATCTCCATCTGCTCGAACTCGCGCGTGCGGAAGATGAAGTTGCCGGGGGTGATCTCGTTGCGGAAGCTCTTGCCCGTCTGGGCGATGCCGAACGGCGGCTTCTTGCGCGAGGCCTGCATGACGTTGTTGAAGTTGACGAAGATGCCCTGGGCCGTCTCGGGGCGCAGGTAGTGCAGGCCCGACTCGTCCTCGATGACGCCGAGGTAGGTCTTGAGCATCATCTGGAAGTCGCGGGGCTCGGTCCACCGGCCCTTGGTGCCGCAGTCGGGGCAGACGATGTCGGTCATCGGGATCGAGTCGGGGTCGGCGATGCCCTTCTTCTCCGCGAGCGCCTCCTGCAGGTGGTCCTGGCGGCGGCGCTTGTGGCAGTTGAGGCACTCGACGAGCGGGTCGGTGAAGGTGCCGACGTGGCCCGAGGCGACCCACGTCTCGCGCGGGAGGATGATCGAGGAGTCGAGGCCGACGACGTCGTCGCGGCTCGTGACCATGGCCTTCCACCACTGCCGGCGGATGTTCTCCTTGAGCTCGACACCGAGCGGGCCGTAGTCCCAGGCCGAACGCGTGCCTCCGTAGATCTCGCCGCTCGGGAAGACGAAGCCCCTGCGCTTGCAGAGGCTGACGACGGTGTCCACGGTGGATGTCTGCTTGGCCATGCCGCACAGGTTATCGGGCCGGCGCCAGTGGTTTGCCACGCGTCCGGGGTATGCCGTCGCGTCCCCTAGGCTCGTCACGTGGCCCTGAGCTTCCGTTCCCGTCTCGAGCACGCGTCGGCCCCGTGGGTCGAGCGTCTCAACGCCGTCCCGCGCCCCGTCGCCCTCGGCGCGCTCATCGTCCTGCTCGCCGTCGGGGTCTTCGCCCCGCGGCCGTGGGGCGGCATCGCCTTCCTCGTCGTGTCGGCCTTCGTCGGCTGGCTGCTCTTCCTCACGTGGCAACGGCTCACCCTGCCCGAGCGCCTCATGCGCATCGCCGTGCTCGTGCTCGCGGTCGCCGTCGCCGTCGTTCGGATCGTCCCCGCGGGCTGACCCCTCGTCTCAGGACGAGAACGGTTTTGACAATCATTCTCACTTCGGGTGAGGATGAGCCCATGCCCCCCGTTCCGCCGCCCCTGCGCAGGCTCCTTCCAGCCCTGGCCGCGGCGACGACGCTCGTCCTTGCGGCTGCTGCCTGCGGGTCCGGCGCGAACGGCGGCACCTCGGCGGCAGAGGACGTGGTCGTCACCTCGTTCTACCCGATCCAGTTCGCGACGCAGCAGATCACCGGCGGTGCTGTCCCGGTCTCGGTCCTCACCAAGCCAGGCGCCGAGCCGCACGACCTCGAGCTCTCGCCGCAGGACATCGGCGGCATGACCAAGGCGCGACTCGTCGTCTACGCCGACGGGTTCCAGCCGGCCGTCGACGAGGCCGTAGGGCTCGTCGACCCGGCCAAGGTCCTCGACGTCGCCGACGCGGCCAAGCTGACTCTCACCCTCGCCGAGGAGTCCGGGCACGCAGGCGAGACCGACCCGCAGCACGACGACCATGGTCACTCGGGCAGCGACCCCCACTTCTGGCTCGACCCCTCGCGGTATGCCGCCGTGGCCGAGGCCATCAGTGCGCGCCTGGTGAAGGACGATCCCCAGCACGCAGCGACCTACACGAAGAACACCGCAGTCTTCGTCGAGAAGCTGTCCGAGCTCGACGACGAGATGCGGCGCGGGCTCGAACAGTGCCGGACCAAGCAGCTCGTCACCAGCCACGCGGCGTTCGGCTACCTGGCCGCCCGCTACGGCCTCCAGCAGCACGGCATCACCGGCGTCTCTCCCGAGGCCGAGCCGAGCGCATCCGCCCTAAAGGCCGTCGCCGACCTCGTGTCGTCCAGCGGAGTGACGACGATCTACCAGGAGACTCTCGTGGAGCCACACTTTGCCCAGACCGTGGCCGGGTCGACGGGAGCGAAGGTCGCGACGCTCGACCCCATCGAGGGCATCACGTCCGCATCGGTCGGCCGGGACTACTTCGAGGTCATGCGCAGCAACCTGGTGGCGCTGCGCGACGGACAGGGCTGCTCATGAGAGCCGCGCGGCTGGTGCCCATCGAGCCGGACGACGCCGATGCCGTCGTGACCCTGCGCGGCGCGGCCTTCGGCTACGGCGACCGTGCCGTCCTGACCGACGTCGACCTCACGATCCACAGCGGCGAGATCGTGGCGATCGTCGGGCCGAACGGCTCGGGCAAGTCCACCCTGATGAAGGGCGTGCTCGGCCTCAACGAGCGGGTGGCGGGCACCGTCACCCTCTTCGGGGTGGACAGCAACGAGTTCCACGACCGCGCCCGCCTCGGCTACGTGCCCCAACGGCATACGCTCTCGGCCTCCGTCAGGGCCACGGCCGAGGAGATCGTGTCGACCGGGCGGCTGTCGCGCATCGGCTGGCTCGGTCGGTTGCACGCCACCGACCGGCAGATCGTCGCCCGCTCGCTCGAGGTCGTCGGCCTCGCCGACCGGGCCGCCACCGAGGTCAGCACCCTCTCGGGCGGCCAGCAGCGCCGCGTGCTCATCGCCCGAGCCCTCGCAGGGCAGCCGGACGTGCTGATCATGGACGAGCCCACCGCCGGCGTCGACGCCGCCAACCAGCACGTCCTGGCCGACGTCCTCGCACGGCTCGTCGAGCGCGACGTCACGATGGTGATCGTCACGCACGAGCTCGGTGCCCTCGAACGTCTGCTGACGCGCATCGTCGTCATCGACGGCGGACGCATCCGTTTCGACGGGACACCGCAGGAGTACGCCCACGCGCGCGATCGCGTCCACCACGACCACGACAGCCACCACCACGACCTCGAGCTCGACGGCCACCGCCCGTCCCTGGGCCCGGGCCCCCTCGACGTCACCCACCCGGACGGAGGCCGACCGTGATCGACCTGCTCACCGTCGACTTCATGCAGCGGGCCCTGATAGCCGCACTGCTCGTCGGCACCGTCGCCCCGATGGTCGGGATCTTCCTCGTCCAACGACGGCTCTCCCTCATCGGTGACGGGATGGGACACGTGGCCCTGGCCGGTGTCGCCATCGGCCTCGTCACGGGCGCGGCGCCCGTGCTCACTGCCCTCGTCGCTGCCGTCGTCGCCGCCGTCGTCATCGAGCTGCTCCGCACCCGGGGGCGCACGAACGGTGACGTGGCTCTCGCGGTCATCTTCTACGGCGGCATCGCGGCCGGCGTCGTCATCATCAGCAAGTCGCCCGACGGCACGCCCGCCAACCTGATGAAGTACCTCTTCGGCTCCATCCTCACGACGCAGCGCAGCGACCTCTACGTCTTCGCCGGGCTCGCCGTGCTCATCGCCGTGACGACCTGGGCCCTGCGCCCGCGTCTCTTCGCCGTCGCGAACGACGAGGAGTACGCCCGCGCCGTCGGCATCCCGGTGCTGCCGCTCAACATCGTGCTCGCCGTCCTCACCGCCACCACCGTCGTGGTCGCGATGCGTGTGGTCGGCCTGCTGCTCATCAGTGCACTCATGATCGTGCCCAACGCCGCCAGCCAGCTCTTCGCGCGGTCGTTCAGCAGTGGGCTGCGGTGGGCCATCGCCTTCGGTCTCGTCTCCTCCGTCGGCGGGGTCGCCCTCTCCTATCCCCTCGACACCCCCTCGGGCGGCACCATCGTGCTGCTCGCCGTGGGGCTCTTCGTCGTGACGGCCGTCGTCACGAGCGTCGTCGCCCGGACGGGCAGCCGGCGCCACGAGGTCGCCGAGACCCACGCGCACGAGCACGGGGTGGAGTGCGGCCACCCGGCCGTCACCCACGGGGACCATGTCGACTACGTCCACGACGGGCACCTGCACGCCGCCCACGAGGGGCACTACGACGAGCACGGCGTGCACCACGACCACCCGGCACCCGGGGACGCGAGAGCTGAACCCGCAGGCACGAGGCCCGGCCCGACGACAGGATCGAAACCATGACGACCGGCAGCGAATCCCCTGCGGCCTCGAGGAAGCCCACGCGGCAACAGGTCGCCGTCGCCGACCTGCTCGAGAGGTCCGACGACTTCACCTCGGCACAGACCGTGCACGCCCGGCTCCGGGAGGCCGGGGCAGGCGTCGGCCTGGCCACCGTCTACCGGACCCTGCAGTCGATGGTCGAGGCCGGCACGGTCGACGTGCTGCGCACCGATGACGGGGAGGCCGTGTACCGGGCCTGCTCGACGCACCACCACCACCACCTCGTGTGCCGGGCGTGCGGGCGCACCGTCGAGGTGGAGGGCCCGGCCGTCGAGAAGTGGGCCGACAAGGTCGCGACCGACCACGGCTTCACCGGAGTGACGCACACGCTGGAGATCTTCGGCACGTGCGCCGACTGCAGCGCCGTGGGCACGTGAGCACTCGACCTGGCTCTCCCGTCGAGTGCCCAGTGCCACGCGTCGTCTACGTGGTGGGGGTGTCGACGGCTCCGCCGTACCGGCGATCGCGCGCGACGTACTCCTCGATGGCCGCCCACAGGTCGCGACGGTCGTAGTCCGGCCAGAGCTGGTTCTGGAAGACCATCTCCGCGTAGGCAGACTGCCAGAGGAGGAAGTTGCTCGTGCGCTGCTCACCCGAGCTGCGCACGAAGAGGTCGACGTCGGGCATCGTCGGCTCGTCGAGGTAGCGCTTGATCGTCTTCTCGTCGACCGACCCCGGACGGAGGCGACCAGCCTTGACGTCGTGGGCGATTCGCTGCACGGCGTCGGCGATCTCGGCGCGGCCTCCGTAGTTGACGCAGAAGTAGAGGGTCAGACCGGTGTTGTGCTGCGTCAGCTCCTGCGCGATCTCCAGCTCCTTGATGACCGACCGCCACAGTCGTGGCGCCCGGCCGACCCAGCGCATCCGGACGCCCCACTCGTGGAGCTGGTCCCGGCGTCGGCGGATGACGTCGCGGTTGAAGCCCATGAGGAAGCGGACCTCCTCGGGCGACCGTCGCCAGTTCTCCGTCGAGAAGGCGTAGGCCGACAGGTGCGTCACGCCGACGTCGATCGCGCCGGCCACGACGTCGAGCAACGACGCCTCCCCCGCCTCGTGCCCCTTGGTCCGCGGCAGGCCCCGCGCGTTGGCCCAGCGACCATTGCCGTCCATGACGATCGCGACGTGCTTCGGCAGCAGGTCGGCCCGGATGGTCGGCGGCGTTGCACCGGACGGATGAGGGAAAGGCTTGGCGTACATGGGTCTCCGGTCGATCGGGATCGGGTTCGCTTGCGGCTCAGGCTGTCTGGTGCGACTCAGGCACGCTCGACGAGGCGCAGCGAGCGCAGTCCTCGTTCGATGTGCCACTGGAGGAACGCGGAGACCATGCCGTTGCCCTGGCGTCGGTGCCGGTCCTCGCTCGCATCGGCGACACCCCAGTCACCGGTCAGCAGTGACGCGAGCAGCTCGAAGGTCTCGGGGGCGGGGGCGCTCGAGCCGGGCGGACGGCATACGGAACACACCGCGCCGCCGGCCTGCACGTTGAACGCCCGGTGCGGACCCGGCGCGCCGCACTTCGCGCAGTCGACGAAGCTCGGCGCCCACCCGGCCACCGCGAGCGAGCGCAGCAGGTACGCGTCCAGGACGAGCCCCGGGTCGTGGGCCCGCTCGGCCAGCGAACGCAGCGCGCCGGCCAGCAGGAGGTACTGCTGGGTCTGCGGCTCGTGCTCCTCGGTGAGCTGGAGTGCGGTCTCGAGCATCGAGGTCGCGCACGTGTAGGCCGTGTAGTCGCGGGCGATGGCGTCACCGTAGGGCGCGAGCGTCTCCACCTGGGTCACGGTGTCGAGGTTGCGGCCCTCGTAGCACTGCACGTCGATGACCATGCCGGGCTCGAGCCGCGAACCGAAGCGCGACTTCGTGCGCCGTACCCCCTTGGCCACCGCACGCACCCGTCCGCGGGTGCGGGTCAGCATCGTGATGATGCGGTCGGCCTCGCCCAGCTTGTGGGTGCGCAGGACGATCGCCTCGTCACGGTAGAGGGGCATGGGCCCATTCTCCCCCTCGGCGGAGCGGCGGCAGCACCGCACGCGCCGGTGCGCGCGCCGGTCCGTCGAGAGTCGACCGCGTCAGTCGAACACCCGTTCGACTCCATGGGTTATCGTGGGGCCATGGACCTCTCTCTCCAGGGTTCGCTCCTCGACCTCACCGACGCGATGACCCTGCGCGACGTCGGCACGGGGCTGACCCGCCACCACCTGGGTCATGGCGCGTGGGTCGATGTCCGACCCGGCTGGCTCGCTGCCGGTGACGAGCTCTTCACGGCCCTGCTGCGCGACGTGCCCTGGCACGCCGAGCGGCGCCAGATGTACGACTCCGTCGTCGACGTCCCCCGGCTGACGAAGTTCTACGGCGCCGACGAGCCCCTCCCCCATCCGATGCTCGTCGAGGCGCGCGAGGCGCTGAGCCGCCACTACGCGCCCGAGCTCGGCGAGCCGTTCGCCACCGCGGGCCTGTGTCTCTACCGCGACGGCCGTGACAGCGTGGCCTGGCACGGCGACCGCATCGGACGCTCTCGCGACAGCGACACGATGATCGCGATCCTCTCGCTGGGGTCCGCCCGCACGCTGGCCCTGCGACCGCGGGACGGCGGCGCCATCCCCGGCTCGACGACAAAGAGCTTGCGCTACCCCCTCGGGCATGGTGACCTCGTCGTGATGGGCGGTTCGTGCCAGCGGACGTGGGACCATGCGGTCCCGAAGACGTCCGAGCCGATGGGACCGCGCATCTCCGTGCAGTTCCGTGTAGCCGGCGTCCGCTGACAGGAGACCTTTCTATGCCGTCCAGCCGCTCAGGTGGCCCCCTACCCTTCCTCGACCACCTCGCGGCCGACTCGGCGCGCTTCCGGGAGGTCCTGGCGACCGCACCCGTCGGCGCGAGCGTGCCCACGTGTCCCGACTGGGATGCCGACGACCTGCTCTGGCACCTCGGCGAGGTGCAGTGGTTCTGGGGCGAGATCGCCGAGCGCGGACTCACCGACCCGGCCGACCTCGACGCGATGAACGCGACGCGCGAGGAGCGGCCGAGCGACCGAGCGGGACTGCTCGCCTTCTTCGACCGCTCGAGCGAGCGACTGCACCGGGTGCTGAGCGACCTGCCGCCCGAGACGCCGCTGTGGATGTGGTACGACGACGACCAGAGCGCTGGCTACATCCGCCGCCGCCAGGCGCACGAGGCGATGATCCACCGGGTCGACGCCGAGCTCACCGCCGGTGATCGCACGCCCCTCGACTGTCGCCTGGCCGCCGACGGCATCGACGAGGCCCTACGCGTCATGCGGGGTCACGAGCCCGACCCGGACCTCACGCACGTCCCCGTCTCGGCCCCGGTGACGATCGCCACCGTCGATGCCATGCACTCGTGGACGGTGACCCCCGTGCGGATCACCGGCACCTGGAACGGCCGGGAGATCGACGTGCAGCGCTTCCTCGTCAGCGACGGACCCGACCCCGCCGCGACCGCCGAGATCAGCGGGTCCGCTGCCGACATCGACTGCTGGCTGTGGAACCGCCCGACCGAGGGCGAGATCGTCCGTGACGGCGACGCAGCGGCCTTGGCGTCCGTCGACGCCGTGCTCTCCGACGCCATCGACTGACTCCTGCGACACAGCGACCCACCGACGCCCTGGCGCTGACGCGTGCGACGGCGCCGGGTGCATCCCCCTGACGATGCACCCAGCGCCGTTCGCGTCCCTCGTCGCCGTCAGCCCTTCGGGACCTCGATGACGTGTCCGTCGGGGGCGATCAGGTGGTCCTGCTGACGCTTGCGGTACTCCGTCTCGTTGCGCACCTCGCGGAACCGCTCGTCGGTCAGCGGGTATTTCCAGAAGATCGCCATGGCGATGAGCGCGACGATGGCGGGCAGCAGGCCGATGGTGAAGCGGATCGCACCGATCGCGGAGTCCGGCTGGACCGGGTTGGGCACCGCAGCCGTGGCGGAGAGGTATCCACCGAAGGCCAGGGCCGCAGCACCCACCGCGCCGCCGATCGACTGGGTGATCTTGCGGGTGAAGGAGAAGACGGCGTAGGTCGCACCCTCGGAGCGCGTGCCGGACTTCCACTCGCCGTACTCGACCGTGTCTGCCTCGAGGCCGAACATCACGGTGTTGATGAGGGCTGCTCCGATTCCCTTGATGCCCAAGAAGATCAGGGCGGGAGCGGCGGCACCGGCCGGCGTGAAGAAGAGCGCGAGGCCACCCACCACGGTGAAGACACCGCACCACTGGAAGAGCGCCTTCTTGCCGAAGCGGTCGACGAGCTTGGGGATGAAGGGCGCGGCGACGATGGAGATGCCGCTGTTGACCAGGGTGATCGGACCGAGCCACTTGATGTCACCCATGACGTACTGGGCGTAGTAGGCCGAGGCGCCGCCCACGGCGAAGAGACCGATGAGGTAGAAGAAGCTCGAGGCGCACAGGTAGCCGAGCGGCTTGTTGCCCCGCAGGGTGTCCCACGTCTCCCGGAGCGAGACGCGCGGCGTCGTCCGGACGACCTTCTCGCGGCAGAAGTACCACGTGATGAGGTAGGCCACCGAGCCGATGACGATGAACAGCAGCGTGGTCTGCGTGAAGATCGCCTGGACCTTCTCCTGGTACTCCGCGGCGCTGATGGCCTTCTTCTCGCCCTTCAGGCTCGAGATCTTCGGGGCGATGATGTAGGTGAGCACGATGCCGCCGACCGCGCCGCCGAAGAAGCGCGACGACACGAGCTTGGCCCGTTCCTTGACCGACTGCGTCATCGCCGAGGCGAGTGAGCCGTACGGGATGTTGACGAGCGAGTACACGAGACCGAGGACGGCGTAGGTCACGTAGGCGTAGAGCAGCTTCGCGCTGTCGTCGAGCGAGCTGGGGACGTGGAAGGTCAGGTAGCTCAGGAAGAGCAGGGGCACGGCCCCGAAGAGGATGAACGGGCGGAACTTGCCCATGCGCGTCATCGTGCGGTCCACGAGACGACCGGCGAACATGTCGGCGAAGGCGTCCCAGAGCCGGACGACGAAGAACATCGTCGCGACGGCTGCGGCCGAGAGCCCGGCGACGTCGGTGTAGTAGTAGAGCAGGAAGGACGTGCTCAGGGTGAACGCCAGATTGTTGGCGAAGTCACCGAAGCCGTAGCCGATGATCGATCGTTTGGGGAGGCGCTCGTCGACGAACGACTGAGCGACCTGCGCCTTGGTGATGGTGCTCATGGGGCCGAACTCCTTTGTGGGCCAGTACATCTCAGTTGAGGCGATGCTCTAGTGAAGGCCCCGGAGGTCCGGGCCGACAACGAGTTGCCGCTTGTTGCCGGTCGGTTGCCGCCGGTTGTCCTCCACTGGGCGGCCCGGTCCAGCCAGGAGGTCCGCTGCTGCCGCCAGGTCGCGCAGCCGTTGCGCCGCCGAGACGCGGGCGAGGTCGTATGCAGCCGCGCTCGCCGGCGACGCCACGATCGTGTCGTCGTGGTCGGGCCGGTGCTCGAGCAGGTGCGGGGCGAGGGTCGACAGCGCGCTCTCCAGAGACCCACTGGCGCCGATCGCCCTCAGTCCGAGGGCAGCTGCACCGAGGGCGGAACCCTCCGCCCCGGCGGTCACGGTCAGCGGCCTGCCGAGCACGCCGGCGAGGACCTCTCGCCACAGCGCGCTGCGGAAGGCGCCGCCGGTGGCGCGGATCGACGTGACGGGCTCGACGCTCTCGAGACCGTCGAGGATGGTCGCGAGCTGGAAGGCGACGCCCTCGACGGCGGCTCGGACGAAGTGCCCCCGGGTGTGGTGCTGGCGGATCCCGAGGAAGGCCCCTCGGACGTCGGCGTCCCAGAGCGGGCCGCGCTCGGCGAGCAGGAACGGCAGCATGACGAGGCCTTCACTCCCCGGCCCGACCTCGGCCGCGAGTGCGAGGACGTGGGCGTCGTCGACGGGTGGACCCGCATACTCCATCGGGGTGTCCGGACGGTCAGCGGCGAAGACCGACCCGGCCCACCGGACGACGGCGCCCCCGTTGCTGATCGGCGTGCCGACGACCCAGGTGTCATCGGCGAGCGCGTAGCAGAAGAGGCGTCCGGACGGGTCACTCCGCGGACCGTCGACGACGAGGCGCAGGGCACCGCTCGTGCCGAGGGACAACCCGGCGACACCGGGACGGATTGCCCCGGTCCCGAGGTTGCCAAGCGGTCCGTCGCCGGCACCGAGCACGACCGGTGTGCCGGGCGGCAGGCCGACGCGGCGCGCCGCCGCCTCCGAGAGCGGAAGGTGTGCCGTCGTCGGCAGGACGTCGGGCAGCTGCGTGCGGCGGATCCCCGCGATCTCGACGGCCTCCGGGTCCCACGTCCGGTCGAGGATCGAGAGCAGGCCGCTCCCGCTCGCGGACGACAGCTCCGTGACGAGCCGACCCGTGAGGGCGAGGAGGACGAAGTCCTTGAGACCCACCCATGCCCGGGCCGAGCGCGTGAGCTCGGGCTCGTGCTGGGCGAACCACCGCAGCTTCGTCAGCGGCGACATGGAGTGGACCGGGGTGCCGCTCCGGCGATGGAGCTCGGCAGCCAGGGGCAAGGCGCGGAGCTCGCGCGCGATGTCTCGGGCGCGGGCGTCGGCCCAGGTCACGAGGGGCGTGAGCGGCCGCAGCCGGTCATCCAGACCGATGAGTCCATGCATCGCCGTGCTCACCGACAATGCCAGCACCGGCGCTCCGTCGAGTGCGGTCACGACCTCGGCGACCGACCTCAGGGTGGCTTCGATGACCGCCGCCGGATCCTGGACGCGCCAGCCGGACCTGGGTCGGATGAGGGGGTACTCGTGCTCAGCGCTCCACCGCCGGCCACGGCTCTGCGTCTCCGGCGCCGTCGAGCCGGCCGGGCGCGACTCGAGGACCTCGAAGGCGACGACCTTGGCCGCGGTCGTCCCGATGTCGAGCCCGATGACGACCGGCACCGCGGTCATGACCCGGCCCGGGCAAGGAGGTCTGCGAGCTGGTCCTCCACGGTCGCAGCCACGGTCTCGGACTGGATGCCGAGGTGGGCGAGCACGGCCCGCACCGCCACGCCCGGTTCGCCCTGGGCGAGCGGGACGACGTCGTCGGCAGCCGCGTCGGTGACGGGGGCGCCGTGACCGCGGAGGTGGGCCACCCAGGCGGCGACGATGCGCGTCGCACCCGCGGCGACGCGGCCTTCGTCGAGCTCGGCCCGGATGACGGGCACCGCACGGATCGGCACCTTCTGCGACCCGTCGGCGGCGATCTGGGCCAGCAGGTGGCGGATGTGCGGGTTGCGGTAGCGGTCGAGGAGGGCCTGGCGATAGTCGGACACGTCGACCGCGGGCAGGTCGAGGTGGGGCGCAGCGGCGTCCCACCACTCCTCGACCCACGAGCGGACGACGGGGTCGGCGATGGCGTCGGCCACGGTCTCGTGCCCGCGGAGCGACCCGGCATACGCCAGGAGGGAGTGGGACCCGTTGAGCAGCCACAGCTTCCGGGTCTCGAACGGCCGCACGTCCTCGACGAACGTCGCGCCGGCCGACTCCCAGGCGGGGCGACCTGCCGGGAACGCCCCGGCGAGCACCCACTCCGAGAACGGCTCGGTGGGCACCGTCTCGGGGTCATCGACCCCAGTCTGTCTCGCGACCTCGGCGCGGTCCTCGGCGGTCGACCGCGGCGTGATGCGGTCGACCATCGTCGTCACGAAGGAGACGTTCGCGTCGATCCACGTGGTGAGCGTGTCGTCGACGAGCGCGGCGAGGTCCCCTACGACGCGGGCGACCATGGCACCGTTCTCCGGCACGTTGTCGTTCGGCACGATGGCGAGGGGCCCGGCCCCTGCTGCACGTCGAGCCAGCAGGCCTGCCACGAGCTTGCCCGGGGTTGTCGTGACGACGCCGGTCAGCGGATCCGCTTGCAGCGCAGCGATGTCGGCGCTGACCTCATCAGCACCGACGTCCAGGCCGCCGGAGGCGTCGCGGCGGTAGCCGGCCTCGGTGACGGTGCTCGTGACGACTGCCACGGCCGCGTCGGCGAAGTACCCGCGCAGGGCGTCGAGCGCGTCCGAGGGGTGCACAGCGCTGAGGCTGGAGACGACCTCGGGGCGCGCCCCGCCTGGCCCACGGACGAGGAGCGTGTAGAGACCATCCTGTCGCGCCAGGCTCTCGGCGATGTCAGGCGAGCGACCGGTGAAGGCCGCGATCCCCCACTCGTCCGCGTCATTCGCGTGCTCGGTGTACCAGGCGGCGTGGGCCCGGAAGAAGTTGCCGACACCGAGATGGATGACGCGCACCGGCGCAGCGGCCCTGCCGTCCGTCGTGCGCGTCAGGCGACGGAGTTCGCCACCCGGGCTCGGAACGTCGGTGGCGGCATACGCCCGTGTGGTCGTCTTTTCGGTGGTCACAGCTTGAACACCTTCCGGGGGATCGTCGTGACGAGGTCCACGGCCGTCTCCAGCGCCTCGTCCTCGTCGAGCCGGTGCTCGGCGACGAGCTGGGCCAGGTAGCCGCTGTCGAGGCGCCGCGACATGTCGTGGCGCGCCGGGATGGAGAGGAAGGCGCGGGTGTCGTCGATGAAGCCCGACGTCCGGTAGAAGCCCGCGGTCTCCGTGACCGCACCGCGGAAGCGGCGCACCGCCTCGGGAGCGTCGAGGAACCACCACGGCGCGCCTGCGTAGACGCTCGGGTAGAAGCCGGCGAGGGGCGCGATCTCCCGAGAGAACACGGTCTCGTCGAGGGTGAAGAGGATGAGGTGGAACCCCTCGGCCGTGCCGAAGCGGTCGAGCAGGGGCTGGAGTCCGCGGGTGAACTCGACGGTGGTCGGGATGTCGTGCCCGGTGTCCGGGCCGAAGCGCTCGAGGGTCGGCGTGTGGTGGTTGCGGTGGACGCCCGGGTGCAACGTCATGACGAGTCCGTCCTCGGTGGCCATGCGCGCCATCTCGACGAGCATGTGACGTCGGAAGGCGGTGGCCTCGCTCGGGCTCACGACGCCGCGCAGGGCCGCGTCGTAGATCCGCGCAGCCTCCTGCTCGTCGAGGCTGAGCGTGACGACGTCGACGTGGCTGTGGTCGCTCGACACCGCTCCGTTGGCCTTGAAGAACCGGCGTCGATCCTCCAGCGCGGCGAGGTAGCCCGCGTAGCTGCCCGTGTCGACCGAGCTGGCACGCGCCAGGTCGGTCATGAGGTCCGCGAAGCCGGCGCGGGACGGCTCGAGGTAGCGGTCCGGGCGGAACGTCGGGACGACGCGTGGGGTGAAGCTCGTGTCGTCCCGCAGGGTGCGGTGGTCGCGGAGGTCGTCCACGGGGTCGTCCGTCGTCGCGAGGACCTCGATGCCGAACCGGTCCATGAGTGCCCGCGGGCGGAACCCCGGATCCGCGATGGCCTCGGCGATGCGGTCGAAGATCCCGTCGGCGCTCTCCGGCGCCAGCCGCTCGGTGACGCCGAAGACGTCCGCGAGCACGCTGTCCATCCAGAACCGGCTGGGCGTGCCGCGGAAGGACTTCCAGTTTTCGGCGAGGAGGCGCCACGCGCGACGGGGCTGGTCCGCAGTCAGCGGCCGACCACCCACCCCGAGGTCGCCGAGCGGGACGCCCTGCGCGTGCAGCAGCCGGAAGACGTAGTGGTCCGGCGCGAGGAGCAGGCTCGTCGGGTCGGTGAAGGCGGTGTCCTGCGCGAGCCAGGCCGGGGGGACGTGGCCGTGCGGCGAGATGATCGGCAGGTCGGCCACTGCGGCATACAGACGACGGGCGATCTCCCGGGTCCCGGGTTCCACCGGCAGGAGGCGATCGGGGTCGAGGGCGAGTGGCCTGGAGGGTGCGACGGTCGTCATGCATGCCATCGTGCTCCGGCGCCGCGCGGGTGCCCATGAGTTGCCACGAGTTGCCGGGAGCCCTTGTCCGCGCGCGGCGGCCGGGGCGAGAGTGGGGCCATGACGACCGCCCCCGCGACCACCCCCGCGATCACTCCCGCGACCGCCCCCGGCCCGAGCCCGTCCGCCGACGAGACACCGGCGCAGGCCGCGCGTCGGGCCGTTCGGCTGGGTGGCACCGAGGGTGTCCTCGCACCCGAGGCGGTCACGGCGTTCATCGAGGAGCAGCTCGGCGGCGTCGACCTCGACGGGAAGAGCGTCTGCATCGTCGTCCCAGACGGCACCCGCTCCTGCCCCCTCCCGCTCCTCGTCGGCGCCGTGCACCGAGCGCTGCACAGGCGGGTCAGCCGGATGACCACGCTCATCGCGCTCGGCACGCACCAGCCGATGTCGGCCGCCGCCCTCGCCGCCCACCTCGGCTACGAGGAGGGCGCGCTCGAGGCGACGTATCCCGGCATGACCGTGCTCAACCACGAGTGGTGGGAGCCCTCGACCTTCGCCGACCTCGGCACGATCCCGGCGGTCCGCCTGTCCGAGCTGTCCGAGGGACGGCTGTCGATGGATGTGCCGGTGCTGCTCAACCGTGCCGTGGTCGAGCACGACGTCGCGCTCGTCGTCGGGCCGGTGCTGCCGCACGAGGTCGTTGGCATCTCCGGGGGCAACAAGTACTTCTTCCCCGGTGTCGCGGGCCAGGACATCATCGACGTCTCGCACTGGATCGGAGCGCTCATCACGTCGGCCGAGATCATCGGCACGACGGACATCACCCCGGTCCGGGCCCTCATCAACGAGGGCGCCTCACTCGTGCCGGCCGAGAAGCTGGCCCTGTGCGTCGTCGGCGAGTCCGGCTCGCTCGACCTGCACTCCATCTCGTTCGGCGACACGATCTCGTCGTGGGCCAACGCGGCGGAGGTCTGCGCGGCCACCCATGTCACGTATCTCGACGAGCCCGTCGACCGCGTCATCTCGATCATCCCGGAGATGTACGAGGACATCTGGACGGGGGCCAAGGGCTTCTACAAGCTCGAGCCTGCCGTGGCCGACGGCGGCGAGGTCGTCATCTACGCCCCGCACATCACCGAGATCTCGACGAGCCACCCCGAGATCAACGAGATCGGCTACCACTGTCGCGACTACTTCGTGAAGCAGTGGGACCGGTTCAAGCACATCCACTGGGGCACGCTCGCGCACTCGACCCACCTGCGCGGTGCCGGCACCTACGACGCCGAGACGGGCGAGGAGCGCCTGCGGGTGCGGGTCACGCTCGCGACCCAGATTCCCGAGGACGTATGCCGTGCCGCCAACCTCGGCTACGCCGACCCTGCCTCCATCGACGTCGCCGCCGAGGCTGAGGGCGGGGCGTTCGTCGTGCCGAACGCCGGCGAGGTCCTCTTCCGGCTGCGCTGACCCGTCGAGCGGCGCACGACGAGGCGCACCGGCATGACGATGGGCTCACGGCTCGGCACCGCGCCGCCGGCCATGGCGACGAGGTTCCTGACCCCGGTGGCCCCCATCGCGTGCAACGGTGCTGCGACCGTGGTCAGCTCCGGCTCGGTGATCTCGGCGAGGAGCGTGTTGTCGAAACCGACGATGCTCACGTCGTCCGGGACGCGTAGCCCGAGACGGAGCAGGCCCTTGAGGACGCCGATGGCGACGACGTCGTTGTAGGCGATGACGGCTGTGGCCCCCTGGGCCGCGATCTCGCTCGCGCGCCCGAAACCTGCCTGCACCGTGGGGCTGTTGCACGGGCCGACCCGGCGCAGGCGGATGTCGAGCTCGTAGGTCGCCTCGCGCAGGGCCTGCCAGCGGACGCCGTCGGTCCAGCTCGACTCGGGACCGGCGACGTAGGTGATCGAGTCGTGGCCGAGCTCGGTCAGGTGCTCGACCGCGCGTCGGACGCCGCGGGCGTTGTCCACGAGGATGCTCGGCACCTCGGGCAGCCGACGGTTGAGGACGATGACCGGTTTCTGCTTGGCCATCATCCGGATCGCCTGGTCCGACATCCGGGAGCTCGTCAGCAGCACGCCCTCGACGGCCCGCAGCTCCCGCTCGGTCCACTCCCGCTCGAGCTGGGCGTCCTCCTGGGTGTGCGAGAGCAGGAGGGTGTAGCCGAGCTCGCCGGCAGCCTCGTGCGCTCCGCGGATGATGTCGCCGTAGAAGGGGTTGGTGATGTCGGTGACGACGAGGGCGAGCGTCCTGGTCCGACTCGGGACGAGGCCTGGCAGGGAGGTCGTGCGGTAGCCGAGAGCCTGCGCGGCGGCGAAGATCCGTGCCGCCGTCTCGGCGTTGACGCGGCCGGGCCGAGCGAACGCCCGCGACACCGTCGACGCCGCGACCCCCGCAGCCTCGGCCACGTCGTAGATCGTCGGCCGTCGCTCCATCCCGCCAATCTATGGAGCCACGCCCCCACCCACAATCGAAAGAGCAATCCGTCCGCCTGCCCACTTCCCCAATCGAGAGAGCATTCCGTCCGCCCTTCCCGATCGAAAGAGCAATCCGTCCGCGCTCTCCCCGATCGAGAGAGCCATCCGCCTGCCCACTTCCCCGATCGAGAGAGCAATCCGTCCGCTTCCGTGGGCGTATGCCGTGTGACCTGGTCGGGTCGAAGCGCCGGTTGTCCACAGGCCCGGTCGTCGTCACCGCGCAGCTCCCGACGGGTGCGCCACCATCGGATGATGCATCCGTCGCTCCCAGATCCGCTCGGCCGCATGCCGTTCACGTCGGCCATGGCCACGGTGTGGGGGCTGACCAGGCACCAGGTGCACCGGCTCAACCTCGAGGCACCCGTCCGAGGCGTGTGGACCGCGAACGCGCTCGAGTCCTTGGCACACCGATGTGCCGCGATCTCCCTCGTCGTCGAGTGCCACGCCTTCTCGCATCTCAGCGCTGCCCGCCTCCATGGACTTCCGCTGCCGATGTCAGTCGATGATGACCACTCGATTCACGTCATGCGCGACGCGCGGGACGGGGCCGTGCGCCGCCGCGGCGTCGTCGGGCACCGCGGGCTCTCCAGCCGGGATGTCGTCGACGTGTGCGGCGTGCCGGTGACTAACCTCGCGGATACCTGGGTCGACATAGGAGAGCTCATCGCTCCCGGGTTTCCCCTCGGACTCGACGATCTCGTGATCATGGGTGATGCCGTCGCGAACGCGCTGGGCTCGGTCGAACCGCTGCGTGAAGCGCTCGACGCTCGAGTCGCCCCGCGAGGCAAACTCACGCTCCTCGAGGCCCTCGAGTGGATCCGGGTGGGCTCGGAGTCTCCGGGCGAGACACGAACCAGACTCGTCCTCGTCCGGGCGTGCCTGCCCGAGCCCGAGCTCAACAAACCGATCTACGGACCGGGTCGGCTCTGGCTCGGTCGGCCGGACATGCGCTGGAAGAAGCAACGCCTCCTGCTGGAGTACCAAGGACGGGAGTTCCACGACAGCGACGAGCAGCGCGCGCAGGACGAGGTGCGCTTCGCCGGGTTCTGCGACCACGATTGGGCTGTTGTGCCCGTATGGAACGACCACATCAACACGGACCAGTCTCGGATTGACCTGGTCCTGCAGGTGGCGGACAAGCTGGGACACCCGCCGGCATCCTTGAACCTGAACGCGATCCATCCGCGGTTCTTCAGCACGCGAATGCTCGAGCTCGCCGAGGTCCGCGCTCGACGATTGCGCGCGCGGGGCCGGTGACCGGACGGATCGCTCTTTCGATCGGGAAGGTGGGCGGACGGATCGCTCTTTCGATCGGGGAGGTGGGCGGACGGATCGCTCTATCGATCGGGGAGGTAGGCGGACGGATTGCTCTTTCGATCAAGGGGGGCGACACGGCATACACAAGGTTGCGCGGACAGCGTCCCGGTGGGTGGTGGGCTTTGAGGGGTAGTTCCTCGGTGCTCACGGGCCGCTGGTGATGGCGGCGGTGTCAGTATCGCTGGTCTTGTACAGCAGCGCCATGGACGCCTCAGATAGGTAGCGGCGGTCCGCGACTTGCCATT
>NZ_JBFRFG010000024.1:0-48880 GCF_052114705.1 Terrabacter sp. 2YAF2 | reverse complement strand
AGGTCGGGTCCCATGATGCCGTCCTTGAAGCCGGGGAAGTTCTCGACCTCGGTCGTGTTCATCAGCGCGCCGCCAGCGGTCACGGCGCCCTCGAAGACGAGGGGCGCGAGGTTCGCGCGGGCCGCGTAGACGGCCGCGGTGTAGCCCGCGGGGCCGGAGCCGATGATGATGACGTTGCGGACGGTGTCCGGACGGGACATGTGGGCTGCTCCTTGTGACGCTTCTCGTGTCGTGACCGTTCGACCAGCTCGGTGACCGGCAGGTGCCGGTGCTGCGCGCGGCCACGAGCCGCATAGGCCTCAACCGATCCTAGGTGGTCGTTGTTCCCACTCGGAGCAGCTCACGGCCGTCGGGCCTCACGGGACGGGGGTGGCGCCCTCGAGCACCCCGGGGGCGCCGGTCGTGCAGCTGCGCTCGACGGCCCAGGCGGTGCTGACGCCGTCACGGGTCACGACCACCACGACCGCGGGGTGTCCGTCGTAGGTCGCGAGATCGGCCGACACGGCCTCAGGCGCCGGGTCGGCGCCGTCGCGGGCCCCGATCGCCCGCAGGCACGACTCGAGGCCCGTGGGGGTGGCGATGGGACCGACGGCCGGTGACTCGGCTGCCAGGTCGCCGATCGGCTGACCGGGGTGGTCGAGGAGCGTCCTCGCCTGCGCGGCGAGCCTGCCGGGGGAGTATGCCGTCGTGCTGAGCTGGATGTGCAGCCCGGACCGCGTGGCCGGTGGGCTGGACTGGGCACCTGATGGGGCATTCGACGGGCCGCTAGACGGCGACGCGCTGGCGCCGGAGTTGTAGGTGTCGCCGATGGCCGCCGCACCGTTCGGTCGCTTCGTCAGGTGCAGGGCTGAGGCGCCCACGGCGACGACGGCGACAGCCGCAGCGACCGCGGCGGCGAGGTAGATCGGCTTGGGTCGTCCGGCTCGCGATGGCATCGCGAGCACCGCGCCGCCGCCGGGGCCCGGGCCGCCGTCCGGCCCGTCCGGGCTGTGTTTCGAGCTGCCGGGCGCGAGCGGGCCGGGGTCCACGCGCAGCTGCGCGGCGTGCAGCAGGGCCCGCGAGATGCGCTCGCCCACCTCGGCGGGCATCGGACCGGGGTCGGGCGCGTCTGCCAGCAGCTCTCGCACCCGGGCATCGAGGTGCGCGTCGATGTGCGGCTCGGGGCCCTCGTCCTCGATCTCGTGAACGAGATCGGTGGCGGGCGGCGCGGTCGGGTCACGCGGTTCGGGGAGGTCGAGGGGTCGGTCGTGCTCAGGGGTGTTCGCGGACTCGTCCACCGATGTGGTCCTTCGGGCAGAGCGTGCAGTGGTCGTACGGGCAGGCAGGGGTGTGCCGGTCGCCGCGGTTTCGACGGCCCCCTGTGGCCGTCGGGTTCCCCCGGATTCAACCATTGTTCGGCGGGGTCCCCGCGCGGCCCCGGGCGGGGGACCCGCCCGGTCAGTCCTGCTCGACCGGTCGCACTCCGGGCGTCAGGCCCAGGTGCTGCGCCAGGGCGGCGCGCCCCCGCGCGCAGCGGGACTTGATCGTGCCCTCGGCCACGCCGAGGATGACGGCGGCCTCGGCGACGGGCACCGCGTGCATGTCGACGAGGACGAGCGCGGCACGCTGGCCCTCGGGTAGCCGGGCGAGAGCCTCCTGGATGTCCAGGCGCACCTCGGTGGAGGCGTGGTGGTCGTGCCGGTCGGCGAGGTCGTACTCGAAGAGCTCGGTCGTCGGCCGGCGCCGGCGCAGCCGGTCGAGACAGGCGTTGACGACGATGCGGTGCAGCCACGTCGTGACGGCCGCCTCGCCCCGGAAGGAGTCGGCGCGGCGGAAGGCGGCGATGAAGCCGTCCTGGACACAGTCGGCGGCGAGCTCGGGATCGCGGACGGTGCGCAGGGCGACAGCCCACATCCGGTCCTTGTGCCGGCGGAAGAGCTCGGCGAAGGCATGGTCGTCACCGTTGACGTGCAGTGCCAGCAGCTCCCGGTCGCTCAGGTCGGCGATCGGAGCGGCATCCCCCGAGCTCACGGTCAGCGCACCGTCACTTCACTGATCTGCGCGCGGTAGTGGTTCGCAGCCTCGGCGGGCGCCGCCTTGGTCACGAGGACGATGATCTTGCTGGCCGGCTTGAGCTGGCCGGTGGCCTTGATGACGACGGTGCCGTTGGCGTTGGTGGCCGAACCGATCTCCTGGGCGCCGTCGAGCGACTTGGTGGAGGCGGAGTCGGTGGCGTAGACCGTGACGTCCTGAGCGGCTCCGAGGACGAGCTGGACCTCCTTCACGGCCGTGGGGGCGCTGAGGTCGAGCAGGACCCCGACACCGGCCTTCTTGCCGTTGAAGTTGTCGGAGCCGTACCAGCGCGACCGCCAGTCGGTGCCGGGGTTGCCGTCGAAGGTGAGCTTGACGTTCTGGTCGGTCTCGGTGCCGTCCTCGGGGTCGAAGCCCGTGCCCCCGACCACCGCGACCGGCGCCGCGGGAGGCGCCTGGGTCGTGGTCGTCGGGGCCGGCGTCGACGTGGTGGGCGGCTGGGTGGCACCCGGGCTGCGGGTCTGGGTCACGACGACCGGCGCCGCCGTGCCGTCGTGCTGCCCGATCTTCATGACGTTGCCCACCCCGATGAAGAGCGCCACGAGCACGAGGACGCCCACGATCGCGAGGGCGATGCGGGACTGGGTGCCGCTCGGGGCCTCCGGGACGTCGCGTCGCCCGAAGACCGGCACCGGCGGCTCGAGGCGTGCCGGGGGCGCGTCCTCGAGGGCGTCGACCAGGCCGATGCCGTCGTCGCCGAACGAGTCGTCGAACGTGTCGTCGAAGGTGTCGTCGAAGTCGTCGTCCACGTCGCCTTCGCGGGTGGCCCGACGCTCGGCGGCTCGCGCCGACGCCTTGTCGGCCGCGGCCCGGGCGAAGGAGCCGACCCGCTCGCCGATGGCGCCGGCCACCCCTGCGGCGGCAGCACCGGCCGCCGCGATGCCGGCCTGGAGGCGTTCCGCGGACGGCTGCGTCGGCTCCTGCTGACCGGAATGGCCCTCGGCGGGGCTGACGAACGACACCGTCTCGTTCTGACCCTCGTCGCCACTCGTGCCACCGACCTCGCCGGAGCGGAGGGCCCCTGCCGATCCTGCCGATCCAGCCGCTGCGGCAGCGCCCACGCCGAGACCCACGCCGGACCCTCCGCCGGCGGCCACCGACGGCATCACCCGCGTCGGGTCCAGGGACTCGGAGTCGTCACGGCCGCGCAGCCGCATGCCGGTCGCGCCGTCGGACGTCGCCTGCTCGGCGGGCCAGGGTGCGATCTGCAGCGCGAGGTCACCGGGTGAGATCGGGCCGCGGCGGCCGCTGCCGAGCGTCATGCGGCAGATGAGGTCGAGGTCGTTGGGCACGCCCACGGCGATCTCGGAGGGGGCGGCCACGCCGCCGACGATGGTGGGTGCGGCTTCGAGACCGACCGACGCGCCGGCGGGGATCAGCCCGTCGTCGACGGCCACCATCGGCCAACGACCGGTGAGGCCGGCATACGCGATCTTGACGAGGCCGACGGCGTCGGCGCGGGAGGCGCGCTCGTCGGAGAGCCGGTCCGCGTCGCTCAGCGCGGCCTCGGTGGCCAGCCCACGGACCTTGACGGCGCCGTCGGGCATGCGCAGGACCGCGCTGGGCGTCAGGGCGAGGTGATGCAGACCGCGGTGGCTCGCCTTGTCGAGGGCCGTGGCGGCCTCACCGGTCAGGCGGCGCACCTCGTCGGCGGCGAGGCCGCCGCTCTGGAGCAGGTGCGAGAGAGGGACGGCTCCGGTGAGCGGCTCCTCGACGATGAAACCGACTCCCTGGTCGGTGCCGACGTCGAGCACCCGCACGAGGCGAAGGTCCTCGATGCCGGCGGCACGCCTGGCGGCGTCCAGCGCCGCCGCCGCCACTGATTCCGCGGCGGAGAAGCAGACGAGCACGACCTCGCGCTCGAGAGTGTGGTCGTTGGCGCGCCAGCGCTCGTGGTGCACGCCCTCTGAGGTGCGCAGCGTCACGGCATAGCGGCCACCGAGGACGGATCCCGGTCCGACTCCTTGCACCTGCGTCACCCTCCCCTCGTCCGGCCGTACCTGGAGGCGTGGCTCGGCATCATCCTAGGCGGGTCGGTCGGCATCCCGAGTGTCCGCACCGCCGAGAGACTCGTGTGCCGCGGTGAGTGCCTCGATGTCGGCGATCTCGTCGACGCGTGAGGTGCCCTTGAGGACGGCGCGAACGACACCGGCCAGCAGGACGAGGCCGACGAGGATCCCGCCGACCCAGTAGATGGCGCCGTCGAGCGGGTTGGCCGACACCGGGATCGTGGCCGGCGATCCGATCTGGGTGCCGTCGGCCGTCGTGAGGAAGGCGCGGATCTCGGCGCGGCCGGCGGCTACGGCGGCGACCTCCACGGGGACGTTCGTGCGGGACAGGGGTCCGATGGTCACCGGGCCGGGCTGCTCGACGACCCGGACGCGGGGGTTGTCCGGAACGAGTCGCAGGCGGATGTCCTGGACGGTGTAGTCGAGGCCGTTCTCTACGGTGATCCGCAGGGTGCCCTTCTCGGCGAGGAGGTTGATCGTGCTCGTGCGTGGCACGACGCGGATCGCGCTCGTCGCTGCCCGGATGTCCCTGGCCACCGAGGCGGAGAGGGTGGCCCACGAGCCGGGCTCGTAGCGCCATCGGGTGCTGGCGAGCTCGTCGAGCACCGCTCGGTAGGTGCGCTCGAACTCGGCGCCGTCCCGCAGCACCGAGGACACACTGAGCAGCGTGTCGCGCTGCTCGGCCATCTGGGCGAGGCGGCGCGCGGTGAGGACTGCCGGCGGCGCGGCGGACGCGACCGGGGTCGCCGGGGTGGCCTGCCCGACTGCCTGGTCGGTGCCGCTGTCGGAGAGCAGCGACGCTGCGTCGACGGGCTCGAGCCACGGGGCGCTCGACGTAGCGGCGAGGAACGTCGCGAGGGCGCCCCCGTCGGGGTCGTACGTGCGGGGGGCGGTGACGAGGACGGACCGGGGCGTGCCGGCCCGCTCCCCGAGGAGCACGAGCGTCTCCGCGAGGTAGCGCTGGGTCGACAGGACCGGGCTCGGGTCGGTGCGTGCGGGAAGGAGCGCCGACAGGCGGGGGTCGTACGCGAGCAGTCGCGTCCCGGCGGCCGCGACCCTCCGTGCGGTCGGGGTGTATGCCGTCGTCCTGGTCACCGCGGCGGCGTTGACGACGATGCCGGCCGGCTTCTTGACCGAGGTGCCGGACAGGAGGGTCTGGATGCCCTGCTCGCGACCTGCCGGCATCAGGCCGTCGACGGGCCAGACGATGTCGGCCCGGGCGGCTTGGCCGAGTCGCGTGGCCAAGGTGCTCGCGCGGGTCACGAGGTCGCGCACGAGCGAGTTCGAGGGGTCGACGGCAACGGTGGCGGCGACATCGGCGTCGGTGTACGGCAGCGCCCACACGCTGCGGCCCTGCAGCTGGGTCACGAGCTCGTCGCCGAGGCGCGCGATGGTGGCGGTGGCCTGGGACGGCGGGGTGCCCTGGGTCGTGGGAGTGGGAGTGGGCGTCGGAGCCGTCGGAGTCGTCGGTGTCGTGCCCGTGTCGGGGGTGCTGGGGGTGGCGGGGGTACCCGAGGCGGTGCCGCTCGGTGTCGGGGTGGCCCCGCCCGGAGCGGAACCGGCCCCGGAAGAGGACCCGGCAGCAAGATCCGGGCCGAGCACGGACGGGTCGACGGCGAGATCGACGTGCGCGCCACTGGTGCCGTCGAGGATGCGGGCCACGCGCGAGTCGGGTCCGATGGCTCGCTGCCAGGCGGACTCCCGGGTGGCGTCGTTGCGGGAGAAGAGGCCGACGTCCGGGTCGAGCGTCAGGGGCAGCACGGTGGCCACCTTGAGCGGGACGTACTCCTTGCGACCGTTCCAGGCGATGAAGGTCCGCGTCCGGCCGGTGGGCTCGGTCGCGCCCTGCTGGACCACGTCGACCGAGATCGGCACGGCGGCGAAGGCGTCGGCGGAGCGCAGCCGCCCCCACGGCACCGTGGTCGTGAACGGTCGGGTCTGGCCTGCCGGCACGGTCGGAACGGCCGTCGTGGCGACGGTGCGGCCCGAGGACGGCGTGCGGCCGGACGCCCAGTCGTCGAGTGCCGCGCGCTGGTTCACCGTCACGTCCCCGCGCACCACCTGCAGCTTGGGGCTGGAGAGCGGGCCGGTCAGCGGTGCCGTGACGGTGCCGGTGATCGTGACGTCCTTGCCCGGGCTCACCACGGCGGGCGACAGGGTGTCGAGGACGATGACGGCGACGTCCTTGACCGGCGTCACGGCGGGACGGTGCTCGAGCGCACGGGCGGACGTGCCGGCATACGTCGTCGGGACCCGGGACGACGGAGCGGCGCTCGCGAGGGTGCCCCCGACCGAGAGCCCCACGGCGGCCAGCGTCGACGCGGTGGCGGCCAGGGTGCGCACGAGGCGGGTCGCGCCACGCCCGCTCGTGTCCGGACGCCGCGACCCTCGACGGATCACGCCGTCCCCGCCAGCCGGTTCCACGCCGCCTGCGCGATGCGGCGTTCGTTGGGGAACGTGAGTCTGCGGTGCACCTCGTCGAGCCTCATCCAGGCGACGTCGATCGCCTCGTGGTCCGGGTCGTTCTCGATGGAGAGCTCCCCGCCCGTGGCCTCGAGGAGGTAGTGGTGCACGAACTTGTGCACCCGTGTGCTCGACGTCGCGAACCAGTAGTCGATGGTGCCGAGCTCGATGAGCACGCGTCCGACGATGCCGGTCTCCTCGGCCACCTCGCGGGCGGCCGCCTCGACGAGCGTCTCACCGGGCTCGACGTGGCCCTTGGGCAGGCACCACTCGATGCGCCCGGCCCGGTTGCGCCGGGCGATGATCGCGATGAGCGCCAGACCCTCGCGGACATCCACGACGATGCCCCCGGCCGACCGTTCCTCGACGGCGGGCAGACGCCTCCCCGGCAGGGGACTCGGGACGGGAAGCGCGCTCACATCGCCACCATAACCGGCGGAACCGTGGCACCTCCCGTCGTCGGGAGACGGCGACAGGGGGCCACACGGGGACCACACGGGACCCCACGCGAACGCCAGGACGCGCCTGCACGCGGTCGGGGGGCTCGCCGGACGCTCACTAGGCTGGTCGCGTGCCTGACCGACCCGACACGCCCGCCCCCGACGGCCAGCAGCCCGCCGACGCCGGCCTGCCGCTCCTGCGCGCCGCCGTCGCCCGACTCGCCCCCGTCCTGCCCATGCTCACCGAGCTCGGTGAGCGGTTCGCCGGGGCCGGACACGATCTGGCACTGGTCGGCGGACCGGTCCGTGACGCGTTCCTCGGTCGGGTCTCGCCCGACCTCGACCTCACGTCCGACGCGCGGCCCGACGAGATCCTCGCGGTGGTCCGGGGCTGGGCCGACGCGCACTGGGACATCGGTCGCGAGTTCGGCACGATCGGCCTGCGCAAGGGCGCCCACGTCATCGAGATCACGACCTACCGTGCCGACACCTACGACCGCACGTCGCGCAAGCCCGAGGTCATGTTCGGCGACAGCCTCGAGGGTGACCTCGTGCGTCGCGACTTCACGGTCAACGCCATGGCGGTACGGCTGCCCACTCTCGAGTTCGTCGACGTCCACGGCGGGCTGCCCGACCTCGTGCAGCGCCGGCTCATGACGCCGGCCGCGCCCGAGGAGTCCTTCGCCGACGACCCGCTGCGGATGATGCGGGCGGCCCGTTTCGCCTCGCAGCTCGGCTTCGACGTGGCACCCGAGGTTCGTGCCGCCATGACGGAGCGCGCCGACACCCTCTCGATCGTCTCGGCCGAGCGCGTGCGCGACGAGTTCACCAAGCTGCTGCTGTCATCCCGCCCGAGGCTCGGACTGACGCTGCTCGTGGACACCGGTCTGGCCCAGGTGTTCCTCCCCGAGCTGCCGGCCCTGCGCCTCGAGCTCGATGAGCACCACCGGCACAAGGACGTCTACGACCACTCCCTGATCGTCCTCGAGCAGGCCATCGACCTCGAGGGCCCCGCCGAGGGAGCGCCCGAGTCCGTGCCCGGTCCGGACCTCGTGCTGCGCCTCGCTGCGCTGCTCCACGACGTCGGCAAGCCCGCCACCCGACGCTTCGAGGACGGTGGCGGCGTCTCGTTCCACCACCACGAGCTCGTCGGCGCCAAGCTCACGAGCAAGCGGCTCAAGGCGATGCGCTTCGACAAGGACACGACCAAGCAGGTCGCCCGACTCGTGGAGCTGCACCTGCGTTTCCACGGCTACGGCGACGGGCAGTGGACCGACTCCGCCGTGCGCCGCTACGTCACGGACGCCGGGCCGCTGCTGACCCGACTGCACCGCCTGACGCGCTCTGACTGCACGACGCGCAACGCGCGCAAGGCAGCACGCCTCTCCCAGGCCTACGACGACCTCGAGCGGCGCATCGACCGACTCGCCCAGGAGGAGGAGCTGGCCAGTGTGCGGCCGGAGCTCAACGGCAACGAGATCGCCGAGGCGCTGGGCATCCGACCGGGCCCGGTGCTGGGTGAGGCGTACGACTTCCTCCTGTCGGTCCGCCTCGACGACGGCCCCATCGGCAAGGACGCCGCCCGCGAGAAGCTCGAGGCCTGGTGGGCCGCGCGAGGGGCCACGGACTGACGTCCGCGGGTGTCGGTCTGGTCGGTGCGATGGGCAGTCCTCCCCATCGCGAGGCCCGGTGCGACCGTCGTACGCTCAGCACTTCGTTCCCGGTGCCACCACCTGCTCGAAAGGCACCACGACCGACCTGACACGGCACCGCGTGAATGATTGACTGACCGCGCCGTCCCCGACCCCTGCGGGAGCGACCGAAAGGAACGAGCCCATGAGCACCCTCGCCTACCCGAGCGCCGACTTCCCGGGGCAGCCGTCGGTGGCCCTCGAGGTTCCGGACGGATGGGAGCCCGCGCACGCACCGGGCACGACGATGGCCGCCCGGCTGCCGCGCGAGGGTGCGTTCGCCCCCAACGTCGTCGTCACCATCGAGGCGTGCGGACCGGAGTTCAGGGTCGAGGACTCGCTCGAGCAGATCGCCTCCCTGACGACCTCCCGGGGCGGCGCCGTCTCGGAGCCGTATGCCGCGGACCTCGGCGGTGCCGCGTTCGTCGGGTGCGATGCGACCTGGCCGGACCCCGACGTCGAGACCGTGCTCCAGGCCAACCTCTTCCACCTCGTGAGCTCCGAGGCTCCCGACGTGGGCGCGCACCTCGTCCAGCTGACCGGTGCTGTCGGTGGGCCGGAGGCGGTCGCCGACTACGAGCTCATCCGTCAGGTCCTGACGACGGTCCGTGTCACCCCGTGGGGCGAGGCATGAGCAGCGGCCTTCCGGCGATCACCGTCGGTCTGGCGACCGACGTGGGACGCGTCCGCCAGCACAACGAGGACGCGGCACTCACGAGCGGGACCGTCTATGTCGTCGCCGACGGCATGGGAGGGCATGCCGCGGGCGAGGTCGCGAGCCGCATCGCGGCCGAGACCGTCGTCGAGCTCGCCGCGCGCCCGGTCGTCCACGTGGGTGACGTCGTCGCCCAGGTCGAGGAGGCCAACCGACGCATCCTCGCCTCCGCCGCACGGCACCCCGAGCAGACCGGGATGGGGACGACCGTCGCCGGTCTGGCCCTCGTCTCCGTCGGCGGCTCGCGACACTGGGCCGTCTTCAACATCGGCGACTCACGCGTCTACCGCTGCCTCGACGGGCAGCTCTCCCAGGTCACCGTCGACCACTCGGAGGTGTGGGAGCTCGTCGAGCGGGGGCTCATCACGCCGGAACAGGCCCAGCGGCACCCCGGACGCAACGTCGTCACCCGCTCGCTCGGGCGCGACCCGATGGGCGTCGTCGACACGTGGGTCTTCCCGCCCTACCCGGGTGAGGTCTTCGTCATCTGCTCCGACGGCCTCTCCAACGAGCTCGCCCGCGAGGAGATGGAGGCCGTCCTCGCCGACCATCCCGACGCCGAGGAGGCGGCTGCCGAGCTCGTGCGGCGCGGTGTCGCAGCCGGAGGACGGGACAACGTCACTGCTATCGTCGTCGCGGTGCAGGGGCAGGACGCCGACTCCGACGTCGACGAGGACACCACCCCGCGCGAGAACGTGAACGGCTCATCAGGGGAGAGCAGGTCGTAGACGTGAGTGACCCGTCCGTGGTCGTCGAACGGGCCCCCGACGGGTGGACGCACATCGGGGGCCCCGGCATGCACCTGCTCATCGGCCTCGACGAGGACGACGAGCGCACGATCTCAGCGAGCGACGCCGCGGACGGTGGAGACATCGACGACGTCGTCGAGGTGCTGACCGCCGGTGGCATGCGCAAGGCCCACCACTTCGTCGGCGTCCACTGGAGGCCGCGCACCCGCATCGTCGCCTTCGGTCCTGTTGCGGCCGTCGTGACCCTGGCCGACGGGACCGAGCACGACGTCCGCGCGACGAGCAGCAAGGTCTGGACCGACCTCGAGCTCCCGGAGCACCCCGATCGGGTGGTGCTGCGCGTCCTCGACGAGTCCGAGCGCTCCCAGCCGGCGCCGCCGCTGGCTTTCGTGACCGGCGCCCCGGCTCCCCAGCCCGTCTCCGACGCGTCGGCGGTGCAGCCCGCGGTCCGGACACCGACACCTGAGACCCTTCCGGCCGCCGGTGATGCGCCGCCACCCGGGGTCATCCCGACCTTCGGCGCTGCGGTCCGGTCGCCCGAGGCACCCGACCGCACGGGCGAGGGTGCGAGCGGTTCGACCGGTTCGAGCGGATCGGACGGCTCGGGTCGGTCGCCGTGGGGTCGCAGCTGGGCCCGCCACGACACCACGTCCGCGGCGAGTCCGCCTCAAGCCGACGGCCCTCCACCGGCGCCCGCAGCGCCGACGCCCGAACCACACCGATCCGTCGAGCCGACACCGCCCGCCGTCCCCGCAGCCGGGAAATCGGCCCTGCGTGCATGGACCTCGGTCACCCCACCAGCCCCCGTCCGAGCCCCGGCGCCCGGCGCCCCCACCGATGCCGCGTCCGCGCCGGTGGCCGACGACCTCCCCGTCGTCGTTCCGCGGGACGTCGACTCGACCTGGGCCGCGCGCCCGCTTCTGGAGCCTGACGCGGCGACGTCCTCCCCAACCCCAGCCCCGGCACCGTCGACCGCCCTCCCCGACCGACCGGCCGGGCCGACGGCGCCTCTGCCGGACGACAGGGATGACGTGCACGACGGACAACGGCCGGCGCTGCCCAGCTACGACTACCTCTTCGGGCACACGACGACGGCCGACGAGCACCGCAAGGCGCTCGCCCAGCTGACGCAGACCGACGACGAGGACGGCGGATCCGACGAGGACGAGCCACTCGCGGTGTCCACGGTCAACGACCTGCTCGACGTTCCGGTCACGAACGCCGCCCCCGTCCCCGAGGTGCCGCCGCGGCCCATCCCGTCCGCGCCACAGGTCCCCCCGGTCGCAGAGCTGTCCGAGGGCGGTCTCATCTCGTCCGTCCCATGGGCCAGCCCTGCGCCGAAAGCGTCCCAGCCGGCCCCGGAGCCGGAGGTGCCGACCTTCTCCGGACGGCACTCGCCGCCCCCCGCCCCGAGCCTGCTGCCCCCGACGATCACTCCGCCTCCGGGTGTCCGTGCCCCCGAGGCCACTCCGCTGATCGCGACCGGACCGCCGCCCGCGACCGCCAGCCCGGCACCCAGCCCGGCACCCAGCCCGCCCGCGCCCCCGTCCGCGCCCTCGTCCGCGCCCCTGGCATACGCCCCAACGGGCCAGCCGACCACGGAGCCGACCTTCGACGTGCCCATCTCGATGCCGGTGGCGTCCGTGCCCACCGGCGACGTCGAGACGTTCGACGACGACGAGACGGAGCTGACCGTCGACCGCAGCGCGCTGCTCGAGGCCCGCAACGCCGCGCAGAACCAGACCATCTCCGGACCGAGCGTGCTCGCCGTCCTCTGCGCGGCCGGTCACCCGACGACGCCGCACAGCGACCGGTGCCGGGTGTGCGGCTCGAGCATCCCGCCACAGGAGCCGTTCACGATGCCGCGACCGCCCCTCGGGGTGCTGAGGCTCTCGACCGGCGATGTGGTCACGCTCGACCGCAGCGTCCTGCTCGGCCGCGCCCCCAAGCTCGGCGACGGGCTGGCCGCCCACGACCGCCCGCACGTCGTCAAGGTGCCGAGCCCCGAGCGGGACGTCTCCCGCAACCACGTCGAGGTCATCCTCGAGGGCTGGCACGTCCTCATCCGTGATCTCGGCACGACGAACGGCACCACGGTGAGCCTGCCGGGCGAGAGTCCGGTTCGCCTGCGCGCCAACGACCAGCAGGTCCTCGAGCCGGGGTCGTACGTGTCCATGGCCGACGAGGTCTCGTTCACCTTCGAGGCCGCGACGTGAAGAAGGGTGCGCCCCCGAAGATCCCGGGGCTCGTCTTCGTCCAGCCGCTCGGCTCCGGCGGCTACGCCGACGTCTTCCTCTACGAGCAGCAGAGCCCGCGCATGCCGGTCGCGGTGAAGGTGCTCAAGTCCGAGGGGCTGACCGACGCGCTGCGCCGGCAGTTCGTCGACGAGGCCGACACGATGGCCGCCCTCGGCGACCACCCCTACATCGTGCAGGTCTTCCGGTCCGGCGCCTCCGACGACGGTCGCCCGTACCTCGTCATGAAGTACTACCCGCCGCCGAACCTCGCGATGCGGGCGCGCGCCGAGCGCTTCTCCGTCGAGGACGTGCTGCGCACCGGCATCCAGCTCTCGAGTGCCGTCGAGACGGCGCACCGCGCCCACATCACGCACCGCGACATCAAGCCGGCCAACGTGCTCATCAGCGCCTACGGCGCCCCCGGGCTGACCGACTTCGGCATCGCGGGTCGCGGCGCGCGCGAGGGTGACGCCCCGCCCGAGGCCACCGACGACGTCGGCGTCTCGGTCCCCTGGGCAGCGCCGGAGGTCCTCTACGGCCAGAGCAACGGCGACGAGCGCTCCGACGTCTACTCCCTCGCGGCCACGCTGTGGCAGCTGCTCGTCGGCAGGTCCCCGTTCGAGGTGCCCGGCGGCGACAACTCGGCGTATGCGTTGATGCCGCGGATCCGCAGCACCGCGCCGCCGACGACGGGGCGCCAGGACGTCCCGGCGGGGCTCGAGCGCCTGCTGGCGCAGGCCATGGCCAAGGATCCCGCGCACCGACCGGCGTCGGCACTCGAGTTCGCCCGCGCCCTCCAGGCCGTCGAGCAGCAGCAGCGGTTGGGCCGCACGCCCATCGTCGTGCTCGACGAGCAGGGCCACACGACCCTGGTCAGCCAGACGCAAGGCTCACCGACGGGCCGCGGCGGGGACGACGAGGACCGCACCCGCATCAAGGCCCCGCAGACCGTCGTCGCACAACCGGTCGGGCCCTCGCCGACGACGGCCGACGGCGAGACGCGTCGTCGCTCGGAGGCCGGCGGTCAGCGCTGGTCACCGGCCCCGATGCCGAGCCCGAGCCGTGCGACCCCGGCAGCTCCCGTGCGTCCCGCTGCCGCCACCGACCCGGTGACGAGCCAGACCGCGCCCCTCGGCTCGGACTCCTCGGAGGAGGCGACGGTCCGTCGGGCTGCGAGCACCGCCGATCCGCAGGCGCTTCCGGCTTCGGTCCCGGCATCGGCCGCGCCGCTCGCCAGGCCTGGCGTCCTCTGGGGACTCGTGGCCGGCGTGGTCGTCCTCGTCGGTCTCGTGGTCTTCGTCATCGTGCGCCCCGGGTCGGACGACCCGACACCAGCCAAGCCCAAGCCGAGCGCCACGGTCTCGATGCCGGGTGACGACAGTGCGATCGGCGATGGTGTCTTCGACAAGCCGACGGTCTCGGCGCGGTCGGGCGCGGGCAACGTCAGTTTCACGTGGAACTACCCGCAGCCCACGAAGAAGGACACCTTCCAGGTGTCCTACGGCCCCACCCCGTCCGATGCCGGGAACCCGCACCGCGCCAAGATCGTCTCGGTCGCGACGAGGGGCTACACGGTCAAGGCAGCCAAGGGCACCAAGGTGTGCGCGACCGTCGTCGTGGCTCGTCTGGGCCAGACCTCACCGGGCTCCGACGTCCAGTGCGAGACGGCGCAGTGAGGCGCGGAGACCCGAACCATCGCCACGGCGCACCGACCGCCGACGACTGCCTGAGTACGCCAACGGGTGGACACCTGACGGTCGGGACGGCACCCTCGGGACAGACACTGCCAAATCGCCACAAGCTTCCGTAACGCCGCGCGTCTGCCCGTCGTTGGCAGCGGGGGCCAGCGCGCGAGCGCGTCGACAGGGATTAGGGGACCTGATCGTGATCCACAGCAAGGTGACCGTCGTGTTCTGCGGCGAGGAGTACTCCGTGTCGCCGGAGACCGGTCTGACCATCGGTCGCACGGGCGACGTCGAGGTGGACGACAACCCCTACCTGCACCGCACCTTCCTCGTCGTCTCGTTCGAGAACGGCTTCTGGTGGATCAGCAACACCGGGTCGACGTTGACGGCGACGGTCGCCGACGAGCAGGGCCTCTTCCAGGCGTGGCTCAACCCGGGCGCGAAGATCCCGCTCGCGATGAGGAAGCTCATCGTCTGGTTCACGGCCGGCCCGACGACCTATGACTTCGAGATCCACGTGGCGAGCCCCGCCTTCCGGTCCGTGACCGCCGACGCGCCCGCCGACGGTTCCGCCGACGCGGAGGACGAGGTCGGAGCGGCCACCGTCGGACGCGTGTCGTTCACCCCCGACCAGAAGCTGCTCGTCGTGGCGCTCTGCGAGCCGTTCCTGCGGCGCCGTGAAGCGGGTACGAACCAGATACCCTCCTCGGCCGCCGCCGCTGAACGGCTCGGCTGGACCCTCACTCGTTTCAACCGCAAGCTCGACAACGTCTGCCAGAAGCTCGCCGATGCCGGCACGCGCGGCCTGCACGGCGGCGTCGGCAAGCTCGCGACCAACCGCAAGGCGCGGCTCGTGGAGCACGCCCTCTCGACCAAGCTCGTCACGGATGGCGACCTCGCCCTCCTCGACGGGGCGGTCACCACCGACACCACGCCCGATGAAGAGAACAGGGTCGACGACCGCATGGCCGTCGCCGAACAGGGGAACGCATGAGCACCGCCGCCACCAAGCGACGGGTCGGGGTCATCTCCACCGTCGTCGTCGCCCTCCTCGCGAGCCTGCTCGTCTGGATGGCCTCCCGCAGCGACGGTGAGATCGTCCGCAAGGCCGACCTCAACGACGGCGGCATCTGGGTGACCAACGCCGAGCAGGCCCGCTTCGGGCGCATCAACAAGCCGGCCGGTCAGCTCGACGCGGGCGTGCTGTCGGACGGCTCGACCGGTTCGGGCCTCGACGTCTTCCAGGACGGCGGGGCGATCGTCGGTTACTCGAAGGCGAGCAACCAGATCGTCCCGATCAACCCGGCCGAGGGCACTCTTGCTCCGGAGCAGTCGATCGTCGTGCCGAAGCCCAGCACGGCCACCGGCAACCGCGTCTTCACCGCCCCCCTCGTCGACGTCCGCGGCGAGACCATCGCCATGATCGACCCGGCCAAGGGCGAGGTTCGTGCGCAGCACGTCGACAACCGCTCGGGCATCGCCGGCCTCGACGCCCTCCAGACCCAGGCCAAGCCGCTCGCCAAGGTCGGTGGCAACGCCGCGGTCGCCGTCGGGGTCGACGGCACGGTGTATGCCGTGTCCGCCGAGCTGGGCACGATCACCGTGCTGCGCCCGGCGGGCGACGCGTTCGCCGCGCCGGTCACGACGAAGCTCGGCTTCACGTCCAAGTCGGCACAGGTCACGGCCGTCGGTGCCCACTGGGTCGTCTGGGACTCCAGCACCGGCAAGCTCTACTCCGACGCCCTCTCGGAGCCCCAGCAGCTCTCGGTCGGCAACGCCGAGCCCGGCAACCCGGCCTTCGCCGCGCTGCAGCAGCCCGGCCCCGACGCGGGGTCGGTCCTCATCCAGGACGAGGCCCAGCTGACCCAGGTCTCCCTGACCGGCGACAGCCCGACCTCGGGCGGCGTGAAGCTGAGCCAGGGCGCGCCCGGGCAGCGGCTGTTCCTCTCCGCCCCGGTCCGCCTCGCGAGCTGCGTCCACGCAGCGTGGGCCGGCGCCTCCAACGTCTACTACGGCCGCAACTGCGGGTCACCCACCGACGCCGCCACGGTGGACCTCGGGGCGATGAAGAAGGGCGTGCGCACCGATGGCGTGAAGCTGCGCGTCAACCGCGGTCTCATCGTGCTCAACGACCTCGACTCCGGCGACGTCTGGGACATCGACCGCAACAAGGTCAAGATCGACAACTGGAACTCGGTCATCCCGCCGCCGCAGACCGACAACAAGAACAAGAAGAAGGACGAGAACCTCGTCGACGACCAGGTGAGCCGCACGCCTCCGAAGGCGCAGCCGGACAACCTGCAGGTCCGTCCGGGACGCACGTCGACGCTGCACGTCCTCGACAACGACTCGGACTCGCAGGGCTCGATCCTCGCCATCTCGCCCGGTGACGTCAGCCAGCCCGGGGCGCCGGGCATCTCGACGAGCGCCTCCGCCGACGGGCAGACCGTCCAGGTCACGGTCCCCGAGGAGGCCAGCGGCACGTTCTCGTTCGACTACACCGTCAACAACGGCACGACGGCCAAGAACGGCCGGGCCACCGCCAAGGTCACCGTCCGCATCGTCGGGTCCGAGACCAACACGGCGCCGAAGCTGCGCGCGGGTCAGGCGAAGCTGGCGCAGGCGAAGTACCCCGTCGTCGCCGGAGGCTCCGTGCGCGTCGGTGTCGTCGCCGACTGGCGCGACGCCGAGAACGACCCGATCCAGGTCTCGGCCATGGACCCGACCACCACCGGGGTCGACGGCTCCGGTGCCCTGACCGTCAAGGCGCAGGTCAACAAGGGGGACCAGGTCGTCCAGTACCAGGTCGACGACGGCCGTGGGGGCACGCAGCAGGCGTCCGTCACCCTCGACGTGCTGAGCGAGCAGGACAGCAAGGCGGTCCCGCCGAAGACCCAGCCGGACGTGCTGCGAGCTGTCGTCGGCAAGCCGGTCCAGCTCCAGCCGCTCGGCAACGACATCGCCGGCGCCGACCCGACCGACCCCCAGGCCCGCATGCGCCTCGCGCAGGCCGTCAAGGGCCCGGGCCAGCTCACGCTCGACACCAACCTCGACACCAACGTCCTCACCGTGACGGGCCAGACGCCCGGCACCTCGACGGTCACGTATGCCGCGCAGGTGGGTTCGGGGGTCAGCGTGGGTCGCATCCGCGTCGACATCATGCCCAACCCCTCGGTCGACCTGCCGCCCGTCGCGACGCCTGACGCGGCCGTGCTGCGTGGGCAGACGCCGGTCATCGCCGACGTGCTCTCCAACGACTACAGCCCGCGCAGCGACGTGCTCGTCGTCCAGCGTGTCGTCACGGGCGACGCGTGGCTGCGCGTCTCGGTCGTGCAGGGGCGGTGGGTCCGCGCCGAGGCGACGGCGCCGCTCGACGGTGACAGGCCCCGTCGCGGCACCGTGAGCTACACGATCAGCGACGGCACGAAGACCGCCGTCGGCCAGCTCTCCGTCGTCCAGAAGCCGGAGCCCAGGGAGAAGGTCCTGCCGACGGTCGTCGACGACGTGGCGACGGTCCGGGTCGGTGACGCCGTCACGATTCCGGCCCTCGACAACGACTCGATGAGCGAGGGCATCCCGCTCAAGCTGGACCCGGCCGGCGTCAAGGTCCTCTCGGGCGGCGGCCAGGCCTTCGCCTCCGGGACCGTCGTGCGCTACGTCCCGGACCAGGAGCCGCTCAAGGGCCCGAAGGCGGCGATCCTCGAGTACGCCACCTACCCGGAGGGCCTGCGCGCCCGGGCCGTGACCGGTCGCATCAACGTGACCATCAACCCGCTCCCCGACGCCGTGAAGTACCCGAACCAGCCGCCGTCGGCGCGCAGCTTCTCGGCGAGCGTCACGGCCGGTGACACCCTGGCCATCACGGTCCCCACGAGTGGCGTCGACCCCGACGGGGACCTCACCTTCGTCAGCGGCATCGTGGGGGAGGACGGCAAGGCCGTCGACCTCAAGCTGGGCCGGGTGCTCGGCTTCGGCGCCGCGACGATCCGCTACGAGGCCTATCCGCGCAGCGCGGGCACCGAGGTGATCCGCTACCAGCTGCGCGACCGCTTCGGGCTGACGAGCGAGGGCTTCGTGCGCGTCGGCGTGGTCCAGCCCGGCGACCCGCAGCCGCCCGTGGCGGTCGAGGACGACGTCGTCGCCGCACCCGGCCGCACCGTGCACGCCGACGTGCTCTCCAACGACCTCATCGCCGCCGGTGACTCCGTCTCCTTCGTCGACCTGTCGACGCTCAACGACGCCGGCGTGCTCAAGGACTTCCAGCGGCAGAAGGACGACAGCTTCAAGGTCGTCGCTCCCGAGGACGGGCCGGCGAAGGTGCTCACCTACGGCATCACGGACGGCCTCTTCGACCCGTCGAAGTCGACGCTGACGGTGCGCGGCCAGAAGGACTTCAACAACCCGCCGATCGCGGTCGACGACACCGGCATCGCCAAGCCGGGCGAGACCTCGATCCTCGTCGACGCGCTCGCCAACGACCGTGACCTCGACGGCGACCAGGCGAGCCTCAAGATCACGAAGTTCATCGGCGACGGCGTCGTGCGGGAGGGCCGCAAGCTGCGCATCCAGCTGCGACCGCAGGCGCGCGTCGTCCCCTACGTCATCGAGGACGCGGACGGCGCGGCGGCCATGGCGCTCATCTACGTCCCGGCCGGCGCCAACGGCGTCCCCTACGTCGTGGACGGCAAGACCATCAAGATGGGTGCCGACTCGACCGTCAAGGTCTCGCTCGGCGACTACGTCAGCGACCCGCGTGGCGGCAAGGTCACGCTGACCTCGCCCGACACCCTGTCGACCTCTCCCGAGGAGAACCTCCAGTCCGAGGCCGGCTCGGGCACCGACCTCAGCCTGACGTCCACCAACGGCTACGTCGGACCCGCAGCCGTGATGCTCGAGGTGACCAACGCGACGGGACCCGCGGACAAGGCCGCCCAGACGGCATACGTCACGATCCCGGTCCAGATCGGCGCGGACGTGCCGGTGCTGCGCTGCCCCGACCACGAGGTGCAGCTCGTCGCCGACGGGCCGGCCCGCTCGTTCGACATCCCGCGCCTGTGCCACGCGTGGCTGCCGACCGGACTGGACGCCGGCAGCGCGCAGTACGAGGCGGCCTGGGACCCGGCCATCGACCGGGTCGACCTGAGCCAGGCCGGTGCCGGTGGGCGTCAGGTGGTCCTCAAGGCGCAGGCTGCCGCCAAGGAGGGCGCGACGGGCGCCGTCACCGTCAGGGCCAAGGGCGGCGCCGACTCCTTCAAGATCAAGGTCAGAGTCATCAGCTCGCCGCCGATCGCCACCCTGCGTCCGGTGCGCATCGAGGGCCTCATCGCCGGCACGAGCCGCACCGTCAACCTTGCGCAGTACCTCGACAGCCCCCTGACCGCGCCGAAATGCTCGGTGCAGGGGTCGCAGGTGAGGTCCGGCACCGGCGTCAGTGCCTCAGCCAGCGGCTGCCAGCTCACCGTCACGGCCTCCGACAAGGCGCGCGGCGACGCGAGCATCGCCGTGCAGGTCATCGACGCGCCGGGACGCCCCGCGGCGCTGGGCGAGGTCAGCGTCAGTGTCCGGAGCAAGCCCGACGCGGCAGCTGCACCGGTCGCGGTGGCCGACCGGATCCTCGGGAGCAGCGCGCGCGTCGACTTCCGGCCGCCGGCCTACGACGGCGGTCTCCCGATCCAGGGCTACGAGGTCACGGCGATCGGACCCGGCGGTGGCGCCAAGGCCTGCTCGTCGTCGCCGTGCACCGTCACCGGCCTGACGAACGGTCAGGACTACTCGTTCACGGTCCGCAGCCGCAACCCGGTCGGCTGGTCCGACCCGAGCCCGCCGAGCAACACGGTGCGTCCCGACACCAAGCCCAAGGCGACGTCGATCAGTGACATCACCCCGGGCGACCGCAAGCTCACGGTGAGCTGGACCGAGCCGCCCAACGAGGGCAGCAAGGTGCTGAAGTACCGCGTCCAGTGGGTCAACCTCGGCGGCAGCGCCGGTGCCACGGGGCAGGCGGAGGTCGTGGCCCCCGGCCTGACCAAGGTCGTCACCGGCCTGATCAACGACGACGCCTACAACGTGCGGGTGCAGGCCTACAACGAGGCCGGCTGGGGGCCCTTCGGGCCCGACGTCAAGGCCCAGTCGTTCGGCAAGCCGGCCGCGGTGCCGGCGCCGACGTTGAGTCCTCGGTCGCCGGTCCCCGGCGAGACCAACGCCCAGGTGTCGATCTCCTGGCCCTCGACCGACCCCAACGGCCCGGCCATCACGAAGTACGACGTGTTCCGGCGCACCGGAGGCGGGGCATGGAACCTCATCGCGACGCGGTCGGGCGGGGACTCCCGGGTCGCGAGCGACACGGTGCCCTACCAGGGCCAGACGGTGGACTACGTCGTGACGGCGACCAACGGTGGTCCGGCGACGTCCGACAAGGCCAACTACCGGAGCTACACGGCCAACGGCTACCCCGACAAGCCGGCCATCACCCGTGCCGTCACGCCCCGTGACGACAAGACCGCCGACATCAGCTACACGGTCGGAGCCGCGCACGCGGGCGGTGGCCAGCGGGTCACGTACTCGACCTCCAGCGGGGCCCGTGGCAGCTTCAGCTGTGCGTCCGGGTCGTGCACGCAGACCACCGGCGCGCTTCCGGTCGGGTCGCAGACGATCACGGTGACGACCTGCAACAGCGCCAACCTCTGCCAGACCTCCGGCGGGGCGTCCATCTCGCCGTACGGCTCGACCCAGGGCGTGCCCAACCTCCACGTCTCGAGCAAGGACGGCAACAGCATCACCTTCAGCTGGGGGACCACGGCCAGCAACGGGCGGCCGATCACCGGCTACGAGATCAACGGTGACCGCAACCAGACCGTCGGGGCGGGCACGCACTCGACGACCTTCAACAACCTCGGCTACTCGACGTCGAGAACCATCCGGGTGCGCGCCATCGCCCAGGACTCCGGGCCCGGACCGTGGACGGCCAACGTGACCGGCACGACCGACCCGAAGCCGCCACCCCCGGCGCTGTCGATCAGCGTGCAGCGCGGCGGACAGTGCGCGCCGACCTGTACGCCCGCGCAGGGCTGCACGACCCAGAACTGCCAGTGGGTCACCTACACCCTGGGCAACTTCGTCGCTCCGATCAGCTGCTCCGTCTCGGGTTGGTCCCAGCCCGACGACGGCACGGGCGGCTCCCACGAGCCGACGAACGGCTTCAACCAGTCGCACAAGTTCTACGGGTTCCCCCAAGGATCAGTGACAGTCACCTGCCGCGGCGCCGACGGGAGACAGAAGGGCGACACCAAGAACCCGTGGGGCGGCTGACGGACCGCCCCCGGGACCGCGCGCCGCGGCGGGAGTCAGCCCAGCGGCATACGCACGCATCGACCAGCAGCACCACAGGAGAACGAAACCCATGAGCGTCACCAGCCGCATCACCCAGGAGCAGGTCACGTGGTTCGCCCACACGTTCGACCAGCTCGTCGGCAACATCGAGAAGGCCGTCCTCGGCAAGCAGCACGTGACGCGCCTCGCGCTGACCTGCCTGCTCTCCGAGGGCCACATGCTCCTCGAGGACTACCCCGGCACCGGCAAGACGCAGCTCGCCCGCGCCCTCTCGGCCACGGTCCAGGGCACGCACAGCCGCATCCAGTTCACCCCCGACCTGCTGCCGAGCGACGTGACGGGCGTGACGATCTACGAGCCGACGAAGCAGTCCTTCGAGTTCCACCCGGGCCCGATCTTCGCGACCATCGTGCTCGCCGACGAGATCAACCGCGCCTCGCCGAAGACGCAGTCGGCGCTGCTCGAGGTCATGGAGGAGGGCCGCGTCACCATCGACGGCAAGCCGCACTCGGTCGGTGAGCCGTTCATGGTCATCGCGACGCAGAACCCCATCGAGCAGGCCGGCACCTACCGCCTGCCCGAGGCGCAGCTCGACCGCTTCCTCATGAAGGCGAGCGTCGGCTATCCCGACCACGAGGCGACCATCGCCGTCCTCGCGGACGCCAAGACGCGTGACCGCGCCAAGACCCTCAGCCCGCTCATCGCGAGCAACGTCATCGTCGAGATGAGCAAGCTCGCCGACGAGGTGCACGTCGACCCGGCGATCCTCGGCTACGTCAGCCGCATCGCCGAGGAGTCGCGCCGCCACCCCTCGCTCAAGCTCGGCCTGTCGGTGCGTGGCTGCCTCGCCTACGTCCGCTGCGCCAAGACGTGGGCCGCGAGCCAGGGCCGCACCTACGTCGTGCCCGACGACATCAAGCTGCTCGCCGAGCCGATCCTCAGCCACCGCCTCCTCCTCAACGCCGAGGCGCAGTTCGCCGGAACGACCGTCGAGCAGTGCGTCGACCAGATCCTCGGCGACATCGCGCCGCCGGCCGAGCGCGCCTCGGCCTGACCGCCGCTCGCACAGCAGCAACCAAGGGGACCGCATGACCCAGCAGGACCAGGAGGCCGCGCCGTCGCGTCGCGGCGGCCGCTTCCGTATGCCGTCACGCCAGGGGGCGTCGGCCGGTGCCGCCGCGCCGGTGGCGGCGGCAGCCACCGGCACGACGGGTGGTCGCGCGCACGCCGTTCCGGCGTCGACGAGCCGTGGCATCCGCCAGATCACTGCGCCGATCACCCGCTCCATCGAGCAGGTGGCCGACCAGACCGAGGGTGTCTGGCGTCCGGTCGCCGGCCTCGTGCGGTGGATCTCCCCGCTCGGGTGGACGATCCTCGCACTCGGCGTCGTCTGCTGGGCCGTCGGCGCGCGGTGGGGGTGGACGGAGCTGCTCATGGTCGCCGCTGCGGCCCTGCTCCTCTTCGTCGTCTGCTTCGTCCTCGCGCTCGGACGGACCAAGGTCCGCATCCTCGCCGAGGTCGACCCGCGACGGGTCGTCGTCGGCGAACCCGCGACCGGGCGGATCCTCGTCACCAACGAGGCGCGCACGCCGATGCTGCCGATCCTCGTCGAGCTGCCCGTCGGCCTGTCGGCCGCACGCTTCGTGCTGCCCGCGCTGACCCCGGGCAGCGAGCACGAGGAGCTCTTCGTCGTCCCGACCTCGCGCCGCGGCGTCATCCAGGTCGGCCCCGCGACGACCGTGCAGGGCGACCCGCTCGGCCTGATGCGCCGCACCCTGACGTGGACCGAGCGCACCGAGCTCTTCGTCCACCCGCGCACCGTCGCCCTGGAGTCGCTGGGGGCCGGTCTGCTGCGAGACCTCGAAGGCAGCACCACCGAGGACGTCTCGATGAGCGACCTCGCCTTCCACGCGCTCCGGGAGTACCAGCCGGGTGACGACCGCCGCTACATCCACTGGCGCAGCTCGGCCAAGGCCGGCAAGCTCCTCGTGCGCCAGTTCCTCGACACCCGGCGCTCGCACGTGACGGTCATCGTCGACCCCGACCCGGAGCAGTACCGCTCCGGCCACGGCAGGACGGGGCGCTCCGACCGCGACGTCGAGCGCGACGTCATGGCGGCCAACGCCCCGACGGCGATCCAGGCCGACGTCGAGACGGCGATCTCGGTCGGCAGCTCGATCATGGTCCGCGTCATGCTCGACGAGCAGGACGCCACCATCGTCTGCGGCACGCAGAAGGTGACGAAGTCGGTCCCGCAGGTGGGCCTCGACGCGATGTCGCGGGTCGAGCCCGGACCGGTCGACCTCTTCACCACCTCGCTCGACGCGGTCGAGCTGGCCCCCGACACGAGCACCTGCTTCCTCGTGACCGGGCCGCACCGCCCGTTCGTCGAGCTGCAGCGCGCGGCCGGACAGTTCCCGCCCGAGGTCACGCGCGTCATCGTCGTCATCGACCCGATGGCCGACCACGGCATCCGTCATGGTGGCGGCCTCGTCATCCTCACGCTCTCCGCGCTCGAGGACCTCCGCACGCTTCTCGTCTCAGGGGTGGCCCGATGAGCTCACCGATGTCACCGGGCCCGGCAGGCTCCACGGGCTCGATCCCGGCACCGCCTCCGTCCGCGCTGGTCAAGCCGCCGACGGCCGGCGAGCGCCTCCGTGCCCAGCTGGTCCGTCTGCGCCCGACCGTCCCCCACCTCGTCGACGCCGGCTTCACCCTGGTGCTCGTGGCGCTGGCCCTCGTCGGCTTCCGCACGACCTTCTTCGGACTCGGCTGGCTCTGGGTCGGACTCGCCGGCCTCGTCATCGGCCTGCTCGTCACCCACGTCACCGCGACGTTCCGGGCCTACGGCATCGTCACGCTGCTCGCGGTCGCGGCGGCCTACCTCCTGCTCGGCGGGCCCGTCGCGGTTCGCGAGGACCTCGTCGCGGGCTTCATCCCGTCGGGGCAGACGTTCGCGACGCTCGTGCACATGGCGGTGCCCGGCTGGAAGGAGCTGCTGACGGCGCTCGCTCCGGTCGACTCCGAGGGCCCCTACATGGCCCTGCCGTTCCTCTTCGGGCTCGTCGGGGCCGTGCTGACCTACGGAGTCGCGCGTCGCTGGGCCGGTGCCGTGTTGGCGCTCGTCGCGCCGGTGGTGCTCCTCGTCGCGTCGATCGTGCTCGGCACACTGACTCCCGCGGCGACGCTGCTCCAGGGCGCCGTCTTCGCCCTCGTCGCCATCGGCTGGACTGCGCTCCGCAGCAACCGCAACCGGCCCGCCCTGCAGAACGGCGCCGGCCGCACCACCCGGGCGGTCACGACTGCCGCGCTACTCGCCGTCGCGACCGTGGGTGGCTTCTTCGTCGGGCCGTTGCTGCCGGGTGCCGACGGGGCGGACCGCACCGTCTTCCGGTCGGCGCTCGTCCCGCCCGCCGACGTGGCCCAGTACCCGTCCCCGCTCGCCGGCTTCCGGCAATACACCGAACCCAACGGCGCCCAGCTCTTCGACAAGACCCTGCTGACGGTCAAGGGCCTGCCGCAGGGCGTGCCGGTGCGCATCGCCGCTCTCGACTCCTACGACGACTTCGTCTGGGGCGCCGGCAACGTCGCCAACGACGGCTCCGGAGACACCCCCGACGGCGCGGGCTTCCGCAAGGTCGGCAGCCACATCGCGGCCGAGGGCGCCGGCGACCCGGTGACGGCAACGGTCAGCGTTCCGGCCGGTGGCTACAGCGACGTGTGGCTGCCGACGTTCGGCACGGTCACCGGTCTCGACTTCGGCGGCCCCCGCGCCGACCAGCTCAGGGGCGACCTGCGCTTCAACGTCGACACCAACACCGGTGTGCTGCCCGAGAAGCTCCAGGCCGGCGACACCTACACCGTCACCGCCCTGGCCCAGAAGGTCGACGCCGAGCTGCCGAAGAGCGTCGACGTCGCCGACGGCACCGTCGTCGACAGCCAGAACCTGACGTTCATCGACGACAAGATCTCGCCGTGGACCGAGCGCGTCGACGGCCAGTGGGAGAAGGTCGTCGCCGTCGCCAAGGCCATGCAGGACGGCGCCTACACCGACGGCGGCGCGCCCGGCGACTACCAGAACATCTTCCTCCCGGGCCACAGCCTCCGGCGGATGACGCAGTTCATGAAGGCCACCCAGCTCGCCGGCGACGACGAGCAGTACGCCGCCGGGCTGGCCCTCGCGGCCAACCGACTCGGAGTGCCGGCGCGCGTCGTCCTCGGCGCCGAGCCCGACGCCACCGGCGCCATCAAGGGCAAGGACGTCCACGCCTGGGTCGAGGTCGCGCGGGCCGACGGGTCGTGGCAGCCGATCTACTGGAAGCAGTTCGTCCCGGACCGCAACAAGAAGCCGCAGCAGCTGATCCAGAAGTCCGAGGAGAAGAAGACCGGCGCCCAGGTGCCGCCGCCCGCGGCGAACAACCCGCCGAGCGTCCTCCAGGGTCCCGACCAGGCGCAGAACGCGACCCAGCTGAAGACCCCGCAGAAGGACGACAAGAACCCGCTCGACCCGAACAACTGGCCGGACTGGCTGCGCTGGCTCCTCTTCGTCGTCGTCATCCCGCTGCTCGTGCTGCTGCTCGTCTACGGCGCCATCCGCGGGGCCAAGTGGCTCCGCCGGCGGCGTCGGCGCACGACGGGCGAGACCGCGAGCCGGGTCAGCGGCGGCTGGCGCGAGGTCGTCGACACCGCCCGCGACCTGCGCATGCCCCTGCCGGTCAAGGGAACCCGGCTCGAGCAGGCGCGCGCTCTCGAGGAGCACGTCTTCGGTCCCGCGCCCGAGAAGCCGAGCCCGGTCGTCGACGGCGCCGTCATCGGCGCCCCCGCCAAGGCGAGTGCCCAGCTCCCCCCGGCCCCCGGCTCTGGTCCCTCCGAGGGTGGGGAGGTGAGCACTCGACAGGCTGGCGACCTGGCCCTCGTGCCGCTCGCGGCCGCCGCCAACGGTCACGTCTTCGACGTCACCGAGCCGACGCCGGAGGAGGTCGACGCCTTCTGGGCCGACGTCGAGACGGCGCGCCAGCGGATCCGGAGCGAGCAGAGCTTCTGGCAGAGGCTGCGTGGCGACGTCTCGCTGCGCACCTTCCGAGACCACCTACCGAACGGCTCCGGCCTCGGGCCCGCCCGCGTCCGCACCTCGCGCCGCCAAGGCCGAGATGCGCCCGCGCGACGCGAACCGGCGACGACGACCCGCCGCGGCACCATGGCCCCCAGCGCCAAGAGCGCTCGGGCGGCACGAAAGGGAAGAGACGCGTGAAGCTGAAGTTCGTCCTCCGCTCCGGGGACCGCGAGACCGACCTCGTCGCGACGACGGACTCCGCGACCACGGTCGGTGACCTCGCCTCCTATCTCGCGGCCGCCGACCCGAACCGCTCGAGCGTGCTCGGGGTCGACACCGCGATGACACTCGCCCTCGTCGACCAGGACCTGCGCGGGCTCGACCCGCGCTCCACGGTCGCCGAGAGCGGTCTGCAGTCGGGCATGCGCGTCTCGGTGACCCGCGCCGGGGAGGGCTTCGTGGACCGGGGCCGTCCAGCGGCCGTCGCCCTCATCCGGTCCGGCCCCGACGCGGGCAAGGAGTTCCCGCTCGCCCGCGGGACGGCATACGTCGGCCGTGGTCGGGGCTGCGAGGTGCAGCTGTCCGACGAGTCGGTCTCGCGCAAGCACGCCAAGCTCGTCATCCAGGAGGTCGTCGAGGTCGTCGACCTCGGCTCGGCCAACGGCATCACCGCCGGCGGGCAGCAGGTGACGCGCGCGCACCTCAAGAGCGGCGACGTCGTGCGCGTCGGGGACACCGAGCTCGAGGTGCACCTCGAGGGAGACGGCGTCGTCAGCCGTCCCGGCAGCGGCGTCCTGTCCGGCGACGCCGGCACCGTTGCGTTCTCGCGCTCGCCCCGGGTCGCGCCGCTATTCTCCGGCCAGGAGTGGCAGGTGCCCGACCTGCCCGAGCGCGGCAAGCGGGGCCCGATGCCGCTCGTCGCGATGGTCGTGCCGCTGCTCATGGGCATCGTCATGTACCTCATCACGCGCAGTGCGTTCTCGATCATCTTCATGCTGATGATGCCGATGATGATGGCCGGCACCTACTACGAGGCGCGGCGCCAGCAGAAGAAGGACTACGCGCAGGCGATGGCGGACTTCCGCGAGGACCTCGAGCTGCTCTCCCAGCGCATCCGGGGCTCGCTCGAGGTCGAGGGCAACACCCGGCGTGCCGAGCACCCCAGCGGCGTCGACTGCCTCACCGCCGTCCGCGACCGGAGCGCGCTGCTGTGGACCCGCCGACGCGACGGCAACGGTTTCGGCGAGCTCCGCCTCGGCCTCGGCACGCGCCCGTCCCGGTCCGCGATCAAGATGCCCGCGGTCGGCCGCTCCAAGGCGGAGGCCTGGCTCGCGGTCTCGGAGGAGCTGCAGGGTCTCGAGGTCGTCCGCGACGTCCCCGTCGTGGCCACCCCCCTGACCGACGGCGCCGTCGGCATCGCCGGCCAGCGCGCGAGCGCTCTCGGCGCGGCCCGCTCCTTCGTGCTCCAGATGGCGTCGCTGCACTCACCGGCCGAGCTCGCCGTCTGCTCCTTCGCCTCCGGCAGCTCCGCGCGTGACTGGGACTTCCTCAAGTGGCTCCCGCACACGACGTCGCCGCACAGCCCGATCGAGGTCGACCACCTCGCTGCGAGCGCGCCCGGGTGCTCGGCCCTCGCCGACGCCCTCGAGGACATCATCGAGGCCAAGGGCACCGCGCAGGAGCAGGAGCAGGCGAACGCCGAGCGTCCCACCGTACTCGTGCTCGTCGAGAGCGACGCCCCCATCGACCGCAGCCGCCTCGTCGCGATCGCCGAGCGCGGCCACCGCCACGGCATCGTCGTGGTCTGGGTCGCGGAGACCCAGCAGCTGCTGCCGGCCGCGTGCCACACCTTCCTCGTCGTCAGCGACGACCACAGCTCGCTCGCCGGCTTCGTCCACGCGGGCGAGGAGGTGCAGCCCGTCGCCGTCGACCGCATCGGCTACGACGAGGCGATGGCGTGCGCGCGCCAGCTCGCGCCCGTCGTGGACGCCGGAGTGCCGGTGGACGACGCGAGCGACCTGCCCCGGGCCGTCTCGCTCCTCACCCTCGCCGGCACCGACCTCGCGAGCTCCGAACAGGCCGTCATCGAGAAGTGGGGCGAGTCGCGCTCGATCCTCACGGGCCCGTATGCGCCGGCGGTCCTGCCACGCAAGCCCGGCAACCTGCGCGCCATCGTCGGACAGTCGAGCCAGGGCACCTTCTCCGTCGACATCCGCTCCGACGGACCCCACGCGCTCGTCGGTGGCACGACCGGTGCCGGCAAGTCCGAGCTGCTCCAGGCGTGGATCCTCGGCATGGCCGCGGCCCACTCGCCGCAGCGCGTCACCTTCCTGCTCGTCGACTACAAGGGCGGCTCGGCCTTCCGCGACTGCGTCAAGCTGCCGCACACGGTCGGCCTCGTCACCGACCTGTCGCCGCACCTCGTGCGCCGCGCGCTCGCGTCGCTCGCGGCCGAGCTGCACTACCGCGAGCACCTGCTCGCCCGGCACAAGGCCAAGGACCTCGTCGAGCTCGAGCGACGCGGCGAGGTCGACGCCCCGCCCTCGCTCATCATCGTCGTCGACGAGTTCGCGGCCCTCGTCCAGGAGGTGCCCGAGTTCGTCGACGGGGTCGTCAACGTCGCCCAGCGCGGCCGTTCGCTCGGCCTGCACCTCATCCTCGCCACGCAGCGTCCCGCCGGTGTCATCAAGGACAACCTGCGCGCCAACACCAACCTGCGGATGGCGCTGCGCATGGCCGACGAGAACGACTCCGACGACGTGCTCGGCTCCAAGGAGGCCGCGTTCTTCGACCCCGCCCTCCCCGGCCGCGCCGTGTCCAAGACCGGCCCGGGCCGGCTCGTCCCCTTCCAGACGGGGTATGCCGGTGGGTGGACCTCGGACGTCCCGCCGCCGCCCGACATGAAGGTCGAGACGCTGACCTTCGGCCGCGGCACCGAGTGGGAGCCGCCGCGCGTCGAGGGCGCCGACGAGGCGGCCGACCTCGGCCCGACCGACATCCAGCGTCTCGTCGGCACGCTCGGCCGCGCCGCGCGCGTCGCCGAACTGCCCAAGCCCCGCAAGCCGTGGCTGCCCGACATGCGCGCGGTCTACGACCTCGCGACGCTGCCGACGGAGCGCCGCGACGACGAGCTCGTCTTCGGCGTGGCCGACGACCCGGACAACCAGGCCCAGCCCGAGATCGCCTTCCGCCCGGACAAGGAGGGCAACATCGCCATCTACGGCACGTCCGGCTCGGGCAAGTCCGTCTTCCTGCGCTCGATGGCGGTCGCGGCCGGCTACACGGTGCGCGGCGGCCCCTGCCACGTCTACGGCCTGGACTTCGGCAACCGCGGTCTCGCGATGCTCGAGACGCTGCCGCACGTCGGATCCATCGTGCCGGGCGGTGACCACGAGCGCGTCACGAGGCTGCTCCGCATGCTGCGCGCCACCATCGACGAACGCGCCTCGCGCTACTCGGCCGTCAGTGCCGCGACGATCACCGACTACCGCCGCCTGGCCGGTCGGCCCGACGAGCCGCGCGTGCTCGTGCTCATCGACAACATGACGGCGTTCCGGCAGGCCTACGAGGTGGGCGGACGCTTCCAGTGGCTCGACCTGCTGGCCGGTCTCGCGGCCGACGGGCGCCCCGTCGGCGTGCACTTCATCATCGCCTCCGACCAGCGCACCGGCCTGCCCACCAACCTCGCCGCGGCGGTGCAAGGACGGATCATCCTGCGCATGAGCAACGTCGACGACTACTCCGTCTTCGGCGTGCCCGGCGACGTCCTGACGATGGCCTCGCCGCCCGGACGAGGCCTCATGTCAGGCTCCGAGGTCCAGGTTGCGGTGCTCGGCGGCTCGTCCGACGTCACCGTCCAAGCCGCGGCGATCGAGGCCTTCGCCGACGCGACGCGCAAGGCTGGTGTCAGCCAGGCGCCGCCGATCGAGAGTCTCGCCGAGGTCATCCCGCTCGGCGACCTGCCCTCGGAGTTCGGAGGTCGACCCGTCGTCGGGGTTGCCTCCTCGAGCCTCGAGCCGCACGGCTTCGACCCGAAGGGCACCTTCATCATCACCGGGCCCTCCGGTTCGGGGCGCACGACGGCGGTCGCCACGACGGCGGCCGGCCTCTTCCGGTTCAGCTCGGCCTCGGCGCTCTACCTCATGACGCCGCGGCGGACCTCCGAGCTGCTCGACCTCGGCATCTGGACCGAGACCGCCGTCGGCGGGGAGGCGACGACGGCGCTCGCGACCCGACTCGCCGCCGACATCGAGGAGGGACGCGTCACGAGGCCGATCGCCGTCTTCGTCGAGCGCATCGACGACCTCGCCCCGTCGGGCGCCGAGAACGCCCTGACCACCCTGACCAAGGCCTGCGTCGACAACGACCAGCTCGTCGTCGCCGAGGGCGAGGCGGCCTTCTTCAGCAGCAACTTCGGCCTGCAGGCCCTGCTCAAGACGTCGCGCTCGGGCCTCGCCCTGCACCCGGACGGCAACGAGGGGCTCTCGGTCTTCAAGGCCAACCTCCCCGCCCTCAACCGGGCCGAGCTTCCCCCGGGACGCGGTTTCCTCATCGAGAAGGGCCGTTTCGAGCTGCTCCAAGCGGCCCTGCCGTGAGCTTGTCGAGCACGCCGAAAGCGTTGTGGCACAAGGGAATCGAAGGACGTTCACGGCATACGACAGCGGTGTCCGCGGGGGCGGCGAAACCATGGGGAGTGCTCCCCATCGACACGCCCCGAACGCTGACATAGGTTCCTGCATGTCGACGAAAGCCACCCATCGGACGAACCGCCCGAAGGTGTCAGAACGTCGAGAAGTTTCGAACAGCGCGGGCCTGCACGGTTGGTCCGGAAGAGAACTTCCCGAATCAGTCGGGGGAACACAGGCAAAGGAGAAGGTCATGGCTTGGCTCGGAATGAACGACGATGAGGTCAACGCTCAGGGCAACGTCCTGCAGCAGCAGGCGGAGGCCATCCAGAAGCTCATCACCAAGGTCGACCAGGAGGTCGAGTCCCTGAAGCAGAACTGGCAGGGTGACGACTCCAAGCAGTTCGAGCAGGAGTGGACCGGCACGCACCGTCCCGAGCTCCAGAAGGCCCAGAAGCTGCTCACCGAGATGAAGTCGACGATCGACCACGAGGTCCAGCAGCAGCGCAGCACCTCGTCGCAGTACTGATCGACCTTCGCTCACACAAGACCAACACACGCTTCACTTCTGAAGGGGAACTGACATGGCTGTTTACAAGAAGGGTATGAACGCCGACGCGGTGTCCGCGTCCGGTGACAAGCTCGTCGGCTACAAGGGCGAGCTCGACGGCATCGTCGAGGCCGTCAACGGCGCCGTCTCCACCATCAAGGGCAACTGGGGCGGCACCGACGCGGAGCAGTTCCAGAGCGACTGGCACGGCCAGCGCCAGGTCGTCTCGGCCGCCGGCGACAAGCTCGACGCCATGGGCAAGAAGTGCAAGACGAACGCGGAGACGCAGAAGCAGACGTCGTCGAAGTGAGCTTGGCGCTCGCGTGAGCCAGACGGCTCGGCGGTAGCCGTAGCGCGAAGGGTGGTCGCTCTCCCAGGGGAGGAGCGGCCGCCCTTTCGTGTGCCCGGCTCGTCGACCGGAGACGCCCAGATGTGCGTCATGTCACGTGCCGGCGAGATGAATTGGCGTTGGCACGCCACCGCCCCGTAGATTCTTCATCAGCAAGGCAGCAATGCAGAAGTATCTCCGGACAGGAGGCCCCTCGTGAGCCTGTTTCCCCTCGTGGCCGTCGTCGCCGACCGGCCCGACCTCGCCGACGCACTGACCCGACGCGGTTGCGTGCCCACCCCCGCCCAGGCGGCCGACGTCCTCGTCGTCGATGCCTCCTCGGCCGCGGACGACGAGGTGCGTGACGCGCTGGCCCACGGCCGGGGCGTCGTCGTCCTCGGTGCCCCGGCGAGCGCCCTGTCCGGTGTAACCGCTGGTGAGGACACCGCGACCGGAACCCTCCGGCCCGCCGTCCGCGTCGAGCGCGACACGGAGATCGGCGAGGACCTGCTGGCGCGCGTCGACCTCGGCGCCCTCCGTGCCTCCGGCTCGCTGGTCGTGCAGGCCCCGGCCCGTCCGCTGCTCGCCGCCGGCGGGGTGCCGGTGGCCGCCACCACGACGACCGAGGCGGGTCGTGCCGGTCGTGTCGGTCGTGTCGCCGTGCTGACCGTCGTCCCGGATGCGGCCTCGGCCGCCGGGGAGGAGTCGTTCGCCGAGCTCGTGCACAACGCCGTCTGCTTCGTCGCGCCGCGTCGGGTGCGCCCCGTTGACGGCGCCACCCACCCGCTGGTCCGCTCCGAGGCCTGGGCCGGGCTCAAGTCCGCCGTCACCGACCTCCGGTCTCTGCAGGTGGCCGACGGGTCCGTGCCGGACTCCGCCCACCACGAGGCCGCCGCAGGCCACGTCGGCCGCGTCGTCGCCGGCATCGAGGCCCTCGCGCCGCAGCTGCCGCACGACGCCGACTACCTCGAAGCCCTCGTCAAGGACTTCGGTCGCTGGGCCGACGGCGGGTTCGACGTGCCGGACTTCTACGACTCCCTCGTCGCGTTCGCGCCGGCACAGCACCGGGTCGACGGGCTCCCCCATCTCGTCGTCTTCCCGATGTACACCCAGAACGGCAACCCGGACCGCCAGGTCGAGGCCGTCCTGCTCGAGGTGATCTGGCCCGACTTCGTCGCCGAGCTCGAGGGCGGCGACTACTCCAACAAGCTCTTCCTGCCGATCCGCTTCCTCGACTTCACCGCGGGCTACGACACGAACTCCGCCGTGCTCTTCCCCGAGACCGTCGCGATGCGCGAGGTCCCGGCCTTCACGTGGGGCGGCATCTTCGCCGACCGTGAGGCGGCCCGGTTCCGTCGCGTCGTGTCCGAGGCGGCCGCGGTGACGCGCCTGTCCCTGCCGCCGGACGCCGCGCGCCTCATCGCGGACCAGGACCTCGCCGAGCGTGCCTTCGTCATGTGGGACCTCATCCACGACCGCACCCACATGCACGGGGACCTGCCCTTCGACCCGTTCATGATCAAGCAGCGGATGCCGTACTTCCTCTACTCGCTCGAGGAGCTGCGATGCGACCTCACGGCGTTCCGTGAGGCCGTCACGCTCGAGGCACAGGGCCACCCCTACGCGCGGTCGGTGCAGTATGCCGTCCTCTTCGACCGCATCTTCCGCTTCGCCATCACCGGTGACCGCACCCGCAACTACGACGGCCTGGGCGGACAGCTCCTCTTCGCCTGGCTGCACCAGCAGGGCGTGCTGCACTGGACCGACAACCGCCTCACGATCGAGTGGGACCGCGTGGCGGAGCCGGTGCTCGAGCTGGGCCGGAAGGTCGAGGACCTCTACTGGCGCTCGATCGACCGTCCCAAGACCGCGCACTGGCTGGCGGCCTACGACCTCGTCGCGTCCGTGCTGACGCCGCACCCGCTGTCGGCGTGGGACCGGCACCGCGACGGCGACCTGACCGCACTGCCTCTCGACGGGCCGCCCAAGGGGCTCACCGACGCGGTGCTGCCCGACGAGTTCCCGCTCTCGATGTTCTACGAGGCCCTGTCCAAGAAGATGAAGGGCGTCATCGAGTCGACGGCCGGGATCACCGGGGCGAGCGCGTGACCGCGACCGGCTCGGTCGGCTCGGTCGGCTCGGTGGCGTCGTCCGTGCGGGTCGTCGTCGTGACCGGCGCCACCGGAGCGACCGGGCGCGCGACCTGCGCCGCCGTGCTCGCCCGCGGTGAGCAGGTGGTGGCCGTCGGCCGCGACGCCGCCTCGCTCGAGTCGCTCCGCGCCGAGCTGGACGATGCGCTCGGTGACGACGCCGGCGGCCGTCTCGACACGCGCGTCTGCGACCTGCTCGACGGCGGTGCTGTCCAGGCCCTGGCCCGCGACGTCGTGGCGGACCACGGGCACGTCGACGCGCTCTTCCACCTCGTCGGTGGCTGGCGCGGCGGTGACCGTTTCACCGACTCGACCGACGACGACTGGCGCTGGCTCTCGGGCAACCTCGTCGACACGCTCCGGCACACGACCCTCGCGCTGCACGACCACCTGCTCGCCTCGGGGCGAGGCCGCGTGGCGATCGTGAGCGCGGCTGCCGCACAGGCACCCACGGCTGGCAACGCGGCATACGCCAGCGCGAAGGCAGCGGCCGAGACGTGGCTCGGCGCCCTCGCGGACTCCTTCGGGTCCGACGGGGCGACCCCGGGCTCGGCCGCGGTCATCGGTGTGGTGAGGTGGATCGGGACGGGTCGCACGGCGACCAGCCCGGCGGCGATCGCCGAGTGGCTCACCGGGCTGCTCGACGGGGATCCCTCAGCCCTCAACGGCGCGCGCGTCGACCTCTGACGCAATCGAAAGAGCACTTCGTCCGCCCCGTAGGCGCCCGGAGCTCGATCGAAAGAGCAATCCGTCCGCTGGGTCACCGCCCAGGCCGACCTGACCGACCGACTGACCGAGTGAGGACTCCCGTGACGACCCTGCACGACCCCGAGCGCCGCGGCTTCGCGTCCGACAACTACGCCGGCCTGCACCCCGAGGTGCTGGCCGCGCTCGCCGAGGCCAACGGCGGCCACGAGATCGCCTACGGCGAGGACGCCTACACGGCGCGGCTGCAGGAGGTCGTCGCGGGCCATGTCGGCGCGGGCGCCGTGACCTGGCCGGTCTTCAACGGCACCGGCGCCAACGTCGTGGCCCTCCAGGCGCTCCTGCCGCGCTGGGGCGCCGTCGTCTGCGCCGAGACGGCCCACATCAACACCGACGAGGGCGGGGCGCCGGAGCGGATGGGCAGCATCAAGCTGCTCACCGTGCCGACGCCGGACGGCAAGCTCACGCCGGAGCTCGTCGACCGGCAGGCCTGGGGCTTCGGCGACGAGCACCGCGCGCAGCCGCTCGTCGTGTCGATCACGCAGACCACCGAGCTCGGCACCTGCTACACGCCCGAGGAGGTGCGCGCCATCAGCGACCATGCGCACTCGCTGGGCATGCGGGTCCACCTCGACGGCGCCCGCATCTCCAACGCCGCCGCGACCCTCGGCACCGACCTGTCCGCCTTCACCGGCGAGGCCGGCGTCGACGTCGTGAGCCTCGGCGGCACCAAGAACGGCGGTCTCGCGGCCGAGGCGGTCGTCGTGGTGAACCCCGAGCTGGCCGCCGACCCGTCCCTCGGGCTCGTCCACGTGCGCAAGCTGTCGATGCAGCTGGCCTCCAAGATGCGCTTCGTGTCGGCACAGCTCATCGCGCTCTACGGCACCGACCTGTGGCTGCGGTCGGCCACGCACGCCAACGCGATGGCGACCCGCCTCGCGGCGGGCGTCGAGCCGCTTGCCGGCGTCACGGTCCAGCGCCCGGTGCAGGCCAACGCCGTCTTCGCGGTGCTCGACCGAGACGTCGCGAACGCGCTGCGCGAGCGGTTCCGGTTCTACGACTGGGACCCGGCCACCGGCGAGGTGCGCTGGATGTGCTCCTGGGACACGACGGAGGCCGACGTCGACGCCTTCCTCGCGGAGTTGCAACGGCTCCTCGGCGCCTGAGAGCTCCGTTTGCAGCGGCAGGGCCCGTACCTCGTCGAGGTGCGGGCCCTGCCCTGTGACGAAACTGGTCAGGCCGGGGCCGTCGTGAACCGCAGGTAGGGCTTGACCTCGTCGACGGCATCGGCGCCGAATCGCTCGCGGGCGTCGGCGGTCGAGACCGTCGGGGCGACGATGACCTTCTGGCCCTCGCGCCAGTCAGCGGGGGTCGAGAAGGGGCCGCTGTCGGTGAGTTGGAGGGCGTCGACGGCACGCAGGATCTCGTCGAAGTTGCGGCCGACGCTCTTGGGGTAGGTCAGCGACAGCCGGACCTTGTTGGCCGGGTCGATGACGAAGACCGAGCGGACGCCGGAGGTGTCGCCCTCGCCGGGGTGGATCATGTCGTAGAGCTCGGAGACCTGGCGGGAGTCGTCGGCGATGATCGGGTAGCCGACCTTGGCGCCGCCGACCTCCTCGATGTCGCCCTTCCACTCCTCGTGCTGCTCGATCGGGTCGACCGAGACGGCGAGCACCTTGACGCCGCGCTTGTTCCACTCGTCGTCGAGGGCGGCCACGCGGCCGAGCTCGGTGGTGCAGACCGGCGTGAAGTCGGCCGGGTGGCTGAAGAGGACGGCCCAGCTGGCGTCCTTCCAGTCGTGGAAGCGGATCGGGCCCTCGGTGGTCGTGGCCTCGAAGTCGGGGGCGATCTCGCCCAGTCGCGGTGTTGCCATTGGCTCGTCCTCTCGCGGTCGGGCGCACGGCGCGCCCCGGTCTGCGACTCATTGTGACCACAAGACCATGCATCGCGTTATGGGTGTCCAAATGTTGTGACGCGCACTCAGCGGGCACCCAGTCAAGCCGCCAAGACTTCCTCGAACCCTGTCGCCACCCCGAGGAGTCCGACGTGAGCGCTCTGCTCGACACGATCACCACCCAGGTCCTCCATGCACCGGTCTGGCTCGTGCTCCTCGTCGTCGGCGGGGTCGTCTTCGTCGAGGATGCGCTCTTCGTCGGCTTCGTCGTGCCGGGTGAGACGGTCGCGATCCTCGGCGGGGTCGCGGCCTCGCTGGGACACGTGCCGCTCGCGGCGGTCCTCGTCGTGGTCGTGGTCGCGGCCATCGTCGGCGACAGCGTCGGCTTCGAGGTCGGTCGCCATCTCGGCGGCCGGGTCGTGGGGCTCAGCGCCTTCGACCGGCACCGGGACCGCATCGACCGTGCGCAGGACTTCCTCGGTCGGAAAGGTGGCACCGCAGTGTTCCTGTCGCGCTGGACGGCCTTCCTGCGCGCCGTGATGCCGGCGCTCGCCGGGATGTCCAAGATGCACTACCCGACCTTCCTGGCCTGGAACGCGGCCGGCGGTATCGCCTGGGGGAGTGTCGTGGTCACCGCCGGCTACCTGGCCGGACAGTCGTACGCTCGCGTCGAGACGTGGCTCGGACGGGGTGCTGCCGTCGTCGTCGCGGTGGTCGTGGTCGTGGCGCTCGTCATCTGGCAGAAGCGGCGGCACAGCGCGGGCGCCGACGCGGGCCCCGAGGGTCGCGAGGGTCACGAGGGTCACGAGGCTCCGTCGCGTATGCCGTCGGCGGGCTGACGCGGGCCGACGCGGGCCGACGCCGGCCGACGCSGGCCGACGCCGGGCGCCGGGTTTGATAGTTCATCCTCTTTGCCCCATTTGGTCCCCAATCCGGGGATGACCTGTCATGCTCCTGCGCGGGGCGGCTGAGCCCCGCTTTGCCCCGACCCGAGCAGGAGCACCAGCGTGACCGCCCCCCAGACCTTCCACGGCATCGTCGCGAGCCGCCCGGAGCAGACCGTGCTGGACGACGACCGCGGGATCATCTTCTGGGTGCAGACCGACGACGACCCGCACACGGACGCCGCCCAGGTGTTCCTCTCGGCCACCCGCGCGGACCAGGTCGAGGGTCTCGACCTGGCGATCGGGTCGGAGCTCACCATCGAGGGAGCCCCGCTCGGCAACGGCGTCACCTGCGCCTCGGCCCTGCGGCTGGCGGAGCACCGCCGGCCGCGAGGTCGGGTGCTGGGCACCGTCGAGGTCCACGTCCCCGACCTGGCGCGCCTCGACCCGGGTCGCGAGCGTCGCTACCAGCTCCTGGTGTGGGGCGGTGTGGCGACCATCGTCGTGCTGGGTGTCATCGGGATGGTGAAGAGCAGCGTCGTCGGCAACATCGGTTTCATCTTCTTCCTCCTCTGGGGTGCGGTGCTGGTCTGGGACGACCTGCGCACCCGGAAGATCGACGACCGCGAGTACGCCGCACTGTCGAACGACCTCGTCACGGCCGTTAGGTCCCGGCTCAACATCGACGTGCCCCCGCAAGCGGTGTTCGACATGCTCGGCGGTGGCCTCGAGCGCACGGGCAACCCGTGGCGGCCGATGCGCCCCCGCCGGACGGGGCCGGCGTACTGGGTCGCCGAGGCGGTCGGGGCGCGGCTCGCGGTCGACATCACGCCGCAGCCGCTCCAGGCCAATGCCCCAGCCACCATCACGGTCGTGGCGGTCGACGAGGACCACCCGGCGTGACCACCGAGCTCCCTCCGCCCAGCGGCCCGCCGCTGGTCCCACCCGTGACGGCGACGCCCGGTCAGAGCGGTCAGCTGGTGCCGGCGCCCGGAGGGCGCAACGGACTCGCCATCGCTGCCCTGTGCTGCGGTCTCGCCGCCTTCGTTCCCCTGGTCGGCGTGCTCGCCGTCGTCTTCGGCGTCGTCGCCCTCAACCAGCTGCGAGGCGGCTTCCAGCGAGGTCGGGGCATGGCCATCACCGGCATCGTCCTGGGCGTGCTCGGCGTGCTCGCCTGGGCTGCGCTGCTCGCCATCGGCATCTTCGCCGGCGGGCCGGAGCGTGACGCCTCCGGGCAGGTCGCTCCGGCTCAGTCGGTGTTCCTCCAGGACCTCAAGGCGGGAGACTGCTTCGACGGCGTGCCGGCCACTCCGGACGCCGCGGTCGACGCGGTGACCTCCCGCGCCTGCAGCGGAGCGCACGAGGCCCAGGTTGCCGCGATCGTCGAGCTCCGCGAAGGAGCCTTCCCCGGAGACAAGCAGGCCGCCGATCTCGCCGGACGGGCCTGCAGCGACGCGGTCGAGCCGCGGCTCCGCGACAACGTGACGGACACCGACCTGAGTTTCGTCTACCCCGACACGGCGCTCGCGTGGCGCCTCGACCGACACGCCGTCTGCATCCTCGCGGCAACGTCGGGCAAGCTCACCGGCTCGGTCCTGAAGTAGGTCGCCGACGCCACACGCACGTGAGGCCCCCTCCCAGCTGGGAGGGGGCCTCACGGCATACGTGCTCGGGTCGAGGTGATCGGCGACCGCGGTGGGTCGGCGATCACCTCGACCCGGGGATGATCGCTGGGGTCAGCGCGCCTCGGTGCCCGCGATGAACGCCTCGAGCTTGGCACGACCGAGGTCGTCGGGACGCTGCTCCGGCGGGGACTTCATGAGGTAGGACGAGGCGGACAGCAGGGCGCCGCCGATGCCACGGTCCTTGGCGATCTTCGCCGCGCGGATGGCGTCGATGATGATGCCGGCCGAGTTGGGGGAGTCCCAGACCTCGAGCTTGTACTCCAGGTTCAGCGGCACGTCACCGAAGGCGCGACCCTCGAGGCGCACGTAGGCCCACTTGCGGTCGTCGAGCCACGCGACGTAGTCGGACGGGCCGATGTGGACGTTCTTGCTGTCGACGAGGCCCGAGAGCGAGCCGGTCAGGTTGGACGTCACGGCCTGGGTCTTGGAGACCTTCTTGGACTCGAGACGCTCGCGCTCGAGCATGTTCTTGAAGTCCATGTTGCCGCCGACGTTGAGCTGGTACGTCCGGTCGAGCGCGACGCCGCGGTCCTCGAAGAGCTTGGCCATGACGCGGTGCGTGATGGTCGCGCCGACCTGGCTCTTGATGTCGTCACCGATGATCGGCACGCCGGCGGCCTCGAACTTCGCGGCCCACTCGGGGTCGGAGGCGATGAAGACCGGGAGCGCATTGACGAAGGCGACCTTCGCGTCGATGGCGCACTGCGCGTAGAACTTGTCGGCCTGCTCGGAGCCCACCGGGAGGTAGGAGACGAGGACGTCGACCTTGCGGTCCTTGAGCACCTGCACGACGTCGACCGGCTCGGCGGACGACTCGTCGATCGTCAGCTTGTAGTACTTGCCGAGGCCGTCGAGCGTGTGGCCGCGCTGGACCTCGACACCCGTGGTGGGGACGTCGGCGATCTTGATGGTGTTGTTCTCCGAGGCGTTGATGGCCTCGGACAGGTCCTTGCCGACCTTCTTGTCGTCGACGTCGAACGCGGCGACGAACTCGACGTCAGAGACGTGGTAGTCGCCGAACTTGACGTGCATGAGGCCGGGGACACCGGTGGTCGGGTCGGCGTCCTTGTAGTACTCGACGCCCTGCACGAGCGAGCTCGCGCAGTTGCCGACGCCGACGATGGCGACGCGTACGGATCCCATGGATCACTCCTTGTTGTTGGTGGTCGTGCTCTGGGGGGTGGTGATGTCGGTGGTGTCGTATGCCGCTGGGCCCGGGTCGAGGGCCGCGCGCCGTTCGGCGACGATGAGCTCCTCGAGCCAGCGGACCTCGCGCTCGGCGCGCTCCTCGCCGTGCTGCTGCAGCGCCAGGGTGTAGCTGTCCATGCGCTCGCGGCGCGCCTGGGAGGCGTCGCGGATGTTGGCGAGACGCTCCTCGAGGCGGGAGCGACGGCCCTCGAGGATCCGCAGCCGGACCTGGGCCTCGGTGCGGGAGAAGAAGGCGAAGCGGACGTCGAAGTCGTCGTCGTCCCAGGCGTCCGGGCCGCTGGCCGCGACGAGGTCCTGGAAGTGCTCCTTGCCGTCGGCGGTCAGCTCGTAGGTGATCCGGGGGCGCTTGCTCGTCCCGGTCGCCGCCTCGGTGGTCTCGTGGATCCAGCCCGAGTCGAGCAGCTGGCGCAGCGCCGGGTAGAGCGAGCCGTAGGACAGGGCGCGGAAGATGCCGAGCGCGGTGGTCAGCCGCTTGCGCAGCTCGTAGCCGTGCAGGGGACCGTCATGGAGCAGGCCGAGGACCGCGAACTCGAGCAGCGCGGCGCGGCGGCTCTGAGGACGTGGGGATGACGGCACGCCTTCACCATACAGGCAGATATATCGCTGCGATACATCGCCAGTCAAAGTGCGATCGAAAGAGCAATCCGTCCGTCGTGTGTGACCGCGCGGTCGCGCAGCGTGGGTACGGATTGCTCTTTCGATCGTCAGGGCGCGAGGACGTAGGTGGCGATGTAGGCCGTGCCGGTCGAGTTCGGGGATCCCTCGCCGAGCTGCACCGTGAGCCACTGCCCCCGACCCGCGGACTGGGGCACGGTCTCCCTGCCACCCTCCTGGACCTGTGAGGCCTGGCCGGTGAGGCCGTCGAGCGTGTAGTAGCCCGGGTTCGCCCGGAGGGAGCCGGTGCCGACGGTGCCGTAGGTGACGAGGTAGGGGCCGCTCGACGGTGCCTCGAGCTCGACCTTCCGGCGAGCGACATCGGTGAGTGGTCCGGCCGTGAGCGCCAGTAGCCGGTACGTGTAGCCCTGGTGCTCGAGCGCGTCCGGGACGAGGCCGACCACCTGCTGCGCCGCGTCGCGGACCTCGGTCTGCGGACCCAGCTCGTAGACGGCGGCGACGAGTCGCACCCCTGGCCGCGACACCGGCCGGTTCTGCCTGTCGACGAGGTCGATGTGGAGGGTGGCCGGGGTGCCCACCGTGACGTCGGCGGACCCCTGGCCGGACGGACCCAGCTCGAGACCGCCGACGGGCAGGTCGCCGCCCGGTGCCGTCGCCGAGCAGGACATCGAGACGTAGCCCTCCATGGCGCCGACCCGTGCCCGCACCATGAGGTCTCGGGCTGCTGTGGGCGAGGTCGTGGGGGCGTAGCACTCGACGGTGAGCGAGATCTTCGTCGTCGTCGGGTTCCAGTCGACGTCGAGCGAGCGCTGCCCGACGTTGCCGATGGCGCCGCCTGCCAGCAGGCTGTCGGCCGAGTGCGCCCGAAGGCGGAGGCCGTCCTTGATGATGTCGCCGTGGGCATCCGGAACGGCACGGTACGGCAGGCCGTCGGCGCCGATCATCGGGGCCGTGCTCGACGGCGTGCCGGCGGGAACGGTCGGGCTGGGCCGGCCGAGCGACGTCACGACCCCGACGGCCAGCGCGGCAACCGCGAGGGTGGCGCCGGCACCGACGGCCACCGCGCGGCGGCGCTTCGTCTGCATGACCTTCGCGGCGACGCCGGCCCGGAGGTCGGTGGCCGTGCCGAGGTCGTCGGCGTGGGTGGTCAGCTCGTCGCGCAGGTCGGTGAGGTTCATCGGACGCGCTCCTCGTCGGAGTTCGGCGCCAGGGTGGGGTCGATGCGGAGCTTGGCGAGGGCGCGGCTCGCCTGGCTCTTCACGGTGCCGACCGAGCACTGCATGATCTCGGCGGTCTCGGCCTCGGAGAGGTCCTCGTAGAACCGGAGCACGACGACGGCCCGCTGGCGTCTCGGTAGGCGCGCGAGCGCCCGCCAGAGGTCGGTGCGGTCGTCCACGCGTACGTCGTCGGCGGGACGGTGGCCGGAGCCCACGCCACGCTCGGGGAGCTCGGCCGTCGCCTCCTCGCCGTTCCAGCGCCGCCGCCACCAGCTCGAGTACGTGTTGACCATGACCCGACGGACGTAGGCGTCGGGCTGGCCCTCGATGCGCGCCCAGGCGAACCACGCCTTGGCGAGCGAGGTCTGCACGAGGTCCTCCGCCAGGGCGCGGTCGTGCGTCAGCAGGTATGCCGTCCGCAGCAGTCTCGTGGAGCGCGTCGCCACGAAGTCGTCGAAGGACCCTCGGTCCACGGCTGGTCCCCCTGTCAGCGGCCAGGTCGAGGAGCTGCTCGCCCCGGCGTCGGCGCTCGTCACGGTCGTCACACCCTGCAGGACCGGCTGGCCCGGGAGAAAGGTTGCACGTCATGCGGGGGTATGTGAAGCGAGCCTGTGGGGTGGTTGTGCCGCTCGTGTGAAGCGCCTCGCCGGTTTCGTCGTCCCGGTGCAGGTCGGGTCATACTGAGTGGCGGCTCGGGACGGTTCTCGGGCCTGATCAGTGAATGGAGCAGGTTGTGACGCAGAGCAGGCGCGACAAGAGCCGCACCGGCTGGAAGAAGTGGGCCATCGGCACCCTCAAGTGGGGCTCGATCGCCGCTGGCGTCCTGCTCGTGGTCGGTGTCATCGGCGTGGTCATCGCCTACAACCGGACCGCCATCCCGCAGCCGAACCAGCTCGCCAACAAGCAGGTCTCGATCGTCTACTACAGCGACGGCAAGACCGAGCTCGACCGCATCGCCGTCCAGGACGGCAACCGCGAGTCCGTGCCGCTCAGCAAGGTGCCGAAGTTCGTCCAGGACGCGCACATCGCGGCCGAAGACCGGACCTTCTACCAGAACAACGGCATCTCGGTCGGCGGCATCCTGCGCGCCGTCAAGACGAGCGTCACCGGCGAGACCCAGGTCGGCGGCTCCACCATCACCCAGCAGTACGTCAAGAACTACTTCCTCACGCAGGACCGGACCATCTCCCGCAAGGCCAAGGAGATCCTCATCGCCGTCAAGATCGACGGCCAGCTCTCCAAGTCCGAGATCCTCGAGAAGTACCTCAACACCATCTACTACGGCCGCGGCGCCTACGGCATCCAGAGCGCGGCGAAGGCGTACTTCGGCAAGGACGTCTCCCAGCTCACCGTCGGTGAGGGCGCGGTGCTCGCGTCGGTCCTCAACGCCCCGACGCTCTACGACCCCGCCCAGGGCCCGGCCGCCGAAGCCAACCTCACCAAGCGCTACGCATACGTCCTCGACGGCATGGTGCAGGAGGGCTGGCTCAGCGCCGCGGACCGGGCCAAGTACGCCGCGCTGCCGAAGATCCAGCCCTACAAGGGCAACAAGTTCTCGTCCGGTCCCAACGGGTTCATCACGGCGCAGGTCAAGAACGAGCTGCTCTCGACCGGCCTGTCCGAGCAGGACATCGACAAGGGCGGCCTGCGCATCGTCACGACGATCGACAAGAAGTCCCAGGACGCCGCGATCACGGCGATGCAGTCGAACCTGCCCAAGCAGGTGCAGGGCGGCCTCGTCGCGGTGCGACCCGGTGACGGCGCGGTCGTCGCGATGTACGGCGGCGCGGACTACTCGAAGTCGCAGTTCAACACCTCGACCCAGGCGATCATGCAGGGCGCCTCGAACTTCAAGCCGTTCGCCGTGCTCGCCGCGGTGCGCAGCGGCGTCTCGACGAAGACGAAGTTCGACGGCGACCAGCCCCAGGACATCGCCGGCACGACGATCACCAACTTCGGCGGCCGCTCGTACGGCATGGTCGACATGCGCCGGATGATCGGTCGCTCGATCAACACCGCCTTCGTCAACCTCAACAACACGATCGGGCCGGAGCTGACCCGGCAGGCGGCCATCGACGCCGGCATCCCGGAGAAGACGCCGGGGCTCGACGCGACGCTGACCAACGTCCTCGGCACCGCCTCGCCCCACGTCATCGACATGGCCACGGCCTACTCGACGATCGCCTCGCAGGGCGTGCGCGCCAAGCCGTACTTCGTCAAGAAGGTCACCTCGACGACGAGCGACTTCAGCTTCGAGGCCAAGGCCCAGACCAAGCGGGCGTTCGACAAGGACGTCACCGCCGACGTCACCGACGCGATGACCTACACCGTCAAGACCGGGGGCACGGCGACGAAGCTGCAGCGGCTCGGCCGTCCGGTCGCCGGCAAGACGGGCACGTCGTCCTACGCGAAGTCGATCTGGTTCTCCGGCTTCGTCCCGCAGCTGGCGGTGTCGATCGGCATGTACAAGCCCGACGCGCAAGGCAACCCGCAGACCCTCACGAGCTCCGAGGACACCAACCTCACGGGTGGCACGGTCCCCGCCGACGTCTTCTACGACTTCATGAAGGTCGCCCTCCAGGGGATGGAGGTTCAGGACTTCCCGGCGCGGGCAGGCGTCGGCGACGACAAGATCCCCACGCCGACGACGACCTTCACCCCGCCGCCGACCACGACGACGACGCAGGCGCCGACGACGACCACCACGCAGGCGCCGTCCACGACGACCACGCAGGCGCCGACGACCACGCAGGTCCCGACGACGACGCAGGCGCCGACGAGGACCAGGACCCGGACGGCGACGTCCACGCCGACCCTGACGGTGCCGCTGGGGCAGCGGTCGAGCCAGGGCAACACTCCTTGAGCCGGCGGTGCGGTCGGGGGCGTCACGGCCTGACGGGGCTGGTGCCTCGGTGACCGAGCAGGTCGACGACCCCGTCGTGCGGGCGGCCTCCGAGGTCATCGGGGGCCCCCGTGGGCGGTATGCCGCGGCGCACGAGCTTCCGTGGCTGCTCACGGCCGCACTCCTGTCGGCCCTGACAGCCGTCACCGCCGGGCTCGCCGTCCTGCTCCGCGTGCCGTGCCTGCGCACCGGCTTCAGCGGCGACACCCAGTTCTGGAGCGCGTGCTACGCCGACCTGCCCACCGCCTACCGCGACGCCAACGTCAAGGCCGGAATCGCCGCCTACCTCCAGGGTGGCGACGGCGCGCCGGTCACCGGTCAGCCGCCCCTGACCGGGCTGGTGCTCACCGCCGTCGCGAGCCTCACGCCGGACAACGGGTCGCTGGCGACGCGCGCGGTCTGGTACTTCGCGCTGTGGTCGGTGCTGCTGACGCTCCTGCTGCTCGCCGTCGTCTGGCTCGTCGCGTCGTCCGCCGCCCGGCCCTTCTCGGCCGCGCACGTCGCGCTGTCACCCGTCGTGGTGCTCGCCGGCTTCATCTCCGCCGACCTGCTGGGGGTGGCGCTCGCGAGCGCCGGCATGTGGGCGTGGTCGCGGCGCAACCCGACGCTCGCCGGGGTGCTGCTCGGGCTCGCCATCGGGGCCCGGTCGTATCCCGTGCTGGTCCTCGTGGCCATCGCGCTGCTCTGCGTGCGGTCCGGGCGGCTGCGCGAGATGGGCCGCGTCGTCGGCTATGCCCTGCTGACGTTCGGCGCCCTGCTCTCGGGGCTGTGGCTGCTCAACCGCGGAGCGGCCGCCTCCCCCTACCAGGGGTGGGCGTCCTCGGGCGCGGGCTACGGCTCGCCGTGGCTCCTGCCGCAGCTCGCCGGCCACCCCCTTCCCGAGGGGGCCGTGACGACGCTCGCGGTCGTCGGTTGGCTCCTCGCGCTCGTGGTCGGAGCCGTGCTCGCGCTGTCGTCCGCGCGGCGACCTACCATCGCCGAGGTGTCGCTCGTCATGGTCGGGATCGTCCTCGTCACGGGCAAGTCGTTCACGGTCCAGAGCTCCCTGTGGCTGGTGCCGCTCGTCGCGTGGTGCGCCCTGCAGTGGCGTGACCACCTCATCTGGGCCGGCGCCGAGGCACTCAACTTCGTCGCCGTATGGCTCACGATCGCCGCGACGACCGTGCCGGACCGTGGGCTGCCGGCGCCGTGGTATGCGTTCTTCTCGATGCTGCGCGTCGTGGCCGTGCTGTGGCTGGTGGCCGTGGTGTGGCTGCGGGCGCGGGGTCGGTGGGGTCGCGGGACGTCCGAGACCGACGACCTCGCCGGGCCGATGACCGGCGCGCCGGATCGGCTCATCGTCCGCTTCTCCTGAGCGTTCCCCCGAGCGTTCTCCTGGGCGCAGGGGCCGCGGGCTGCGCCGATTTCGGGGTATGCCGTCTCGCCCGGTAGTCTTGCCCAGTTCGCCGTGTGCCCGGTGGCCTGTGGATCAAACCGACCGATGTCGGCGCGGTCTGCGAGGCTGAACCCGGCTGGAAGATCAGGCCGGGCCCCGTGCCCGCGGTGGGACGAATGCAACCCTCCTGTCACGAGAGAGACTCGTGACCGCCGAGACCAGAGGAGGTGGGTTAGAAGCATGCGTCAGTACGAACTCATGGTCATCCTCGACCCGGAGACCGAAGAGCGCACCGTCGACAAGACGATGGACAAGTTCCTCACCGTCGTGAAGAACGACGGCGGCACCGTCGACAACGTCGACATCTGGGGCCGTCGCCGTCTCGCCTACGACATCAAGAAGAAGTCCGAGGGCATCTACGTCGTCGTCACCATGACGGCGGAGCCGGCCACCGCCCAGGAGCTCGATCGCCAGCTGAACCTCAGCGAGTCGATCATGCGCACCAAGCTGCTGCGCCCCGGCGCCTGATTCAGCGACAGTCACTGAACCCGCTCGATCACCCGACGAAGGACTGAACGGAGCCCACGCATGGCAGGCGACACCGTCATCACGATCATCGGCAACCTGACCGCCGACCCGGAGCTGCGTTTCACGCCGTCCGGGGCTGCGGTCGCGAACTTCACCGTGGCCTCGACGCCGCGGCAGTTCGACCGCCAGAGCAATGAGTGGAAGGACGGCGAGACGCTGTTCATGCGCTGCTCGGTGTGGCGCGACGCGGCGGAGAACGTCGCGGAGTCGTGCCAGCGGGGCATGCGCGTGATCGTGTCCGGCCGGCTGAAGTCTCGTTCCTACGAGACCAAGGAAGGCGAGAAGCGCACCGTCGTGGAGATGGACGTCGACGAGATCGGCCCGTCCCTGCGCAGTGCCACCGCGAAGGTCAACAAGACCCAGCGCGGCGGCGGCGGTGGCGGCTTCGGCGGCGGCCAGGGCGGCCAGGGCGGCGGCTGGAGCGGTGGCTCCGGCGGCCAGGCCGAGGACCCGTGGGCGACCGGCGGTTCCGCCGGTGGCCAGGCGGCCCCGGCTGCGAGTGGCGGCCAGCAGGGTGGCTGGAACAACCAGTCCTCCGGTGGCGGTCAGCAGAGTGGCGGCCAGCAGGGTGGCGGTTGGGGCGCAGCCCCCAGCTACGACGAGCCCCCCTTCTGATCGCGCTTCCTGATCGAGCTCGAGCAGGTCAGCACCGTCGTTCGGTGAAGTGAGCCGGACGGCATACCCACGTAGTTCTTAAACCCATCCCGGGGCACCAAACCCCGGGCTCTCATCAAGAAGGAGAGCACCACGATGGCAAAGCCCGTTGTGCGCAAGCCCAAGAAGAAGGCCAACCCGCTGAAGGCGGCGAAGGTCGAGAACATCGACTACAAGGACACTGCGCTCCTGCGCAAGTTCATCTCCGACCGCGGCAAGATCCGCGCGCGTCGCGTGACCGGTGTGTCCGTCCAGGAGCAGCGCCTCATCGCCACGGCCGTCAAGAACGCCCGTGAGATGGCCCTGCTGCCCTACTCGAGCTCGGCTCGCTGAGCTAGTTCGGGAACGAGGAGAACACCATGAAGCTCATTCTCACGCACGAGGTCTCCGGCCTCGGTGCCGCTGGTGACGTCGTCGAGGTCAAGGACGGCTACGGCCGCAACTTCCTGATGCCGCGCGGTCTCGCGACCCCGTGGACCAAGGGTGGCCAGAAGCAGGTCGACGCCCTGACCAAGGGTCGCGCGGTCCGCGAGATCAAGGACCTCGACCAGGCCAAGGGCATCAAGGGCCAGCTCGAGGCAACCTCGGTGAAGGTTCCGGCCAAGTCCGGCCAGTCCGGCCGCCTCTTCGGCGCCGTCAGCAACGGTGACATCGCCGCAGCCGTCAAGGCTGCCGGTGGCCCGGAGCTCGACAAGCGCAAGATCGAGGTCAAGCAGGCCATCAAGACGCTCGGCTCCTACGAGGCGACCGTCCGTCTGCACCCCGAGGTCGCGGCGACCCTCACCTTCGAGGTCGTCCCCGCCTGACCGTCGAGGTCTGATCGGCCGAAGGGCCGGGCTCCGCACCACGCGGAGCCCGGCCCTTCGTCATGCCCGGCCCCGTCGAGTGCCCAGTTTCCGGCGGGGCGGACTCAAGTCGTCTGCGCAACGGTGAGTAGTTCGTTGAGCCTAACGGCGGGGGTGTGGAAGCCGAGGGTGGCTCGGGGTCGGGTGTTGAGCAGGTGTTCGACGTGGGCGACGCGTTCGTCGGTGACAGTGGTGAAGTCGATGCCTTTGGGG